>DATNEW010000027.1 GCA_035606695.1 Gemmatimonadaceae bacterium | reverse complement strand
CGTGTACGCGGTCGGCGACATCGCACGGTGGCCGGACCCGCACACCGGCGAACGCATTCGCGTGGAGCATTGGGTGGTGGCGCAGCGGCAGGGACAAACGGCGGCGCGCAACGTTCTTGGCGCACGCGAGCGGTTCGATCACGTGCCCTTCTTCTGGAGCGCGCACTACGACGTGAGCATCAACTACATCGGCCACGCGGAAAAATGGGACAACGCGGCGGTCGACGGGGATGCGGCGAAGCACGACGTGTCGGTGCGCTTCGAGCGCGGCGGCAAGCTGTTGGCGCTGGCGACGCTGTTCCGTGACGAAGAAAGTCTCCGTGAGGAGATCCGGATGGAGAGATCAGTGTGATGCAGCGTACTGGCGTAAGCCAAAGCGACCACGGACGAACGTCGGACAAGAGCGGACAGGCACGGAGACGGCGGAACTGCAGTCAACGGCGGTTGCGAGGCCATTTAGGAAAACCCTCAGGATGCTTCGAATTAGAAGCGTCCTGAAGGTTTTCTAAAGAGCTCACATCAAACGCAGTTACAAACGGTTAACGCCGTCTCCGTGCCGTTCCGTGTCCGTCCGAATTTTTCCGTGGTAGGTTGTTGCTCGAAGACGCAGATCGTCCCGATTCTCGGACACCATGTCTCCGGGACGGGACACAAATTGTGATTAACCGCACAGATCAAGGCTTAACACATGGCCCGTGGCGTGCCATTTTCCCCAATCGGGAGCCACGCGCGGGGGGTGCGTGGTCCACCGCCCAGGAGGCGTAACGTGCGTAAGCTCATCTCTCTGACCTTGGCATCGACGGCAGTCGTCGCGATGGCGTGCGGCAAATCCAAATCGCCGGCATCGACGGCGATGAACGCCGATCTCAAGCGCGACCTCCAGCTCGCATCGACGACGCAAAATCTCCGGATCAATCCGGATGAAGTGTCGCCCGAGAGCAAGCAGGAGCTGGCGCTGCGCACGAAGAAGGCGCCGGATGGGCCGAAGGTCATTCGCACCGAGCATCCGACGGTGAAGGCTTCGGCCACGCCCGTCGAAGCGGCCGAGATCAAGACGGACATTCCGCAGGTCGTCGTGGCGGCTTCGTCGCCCTCGCCTTCGGAAACCCCAACGCCGGATGCACCGCCGCTCGCGAGGCCGGCGCCCATGCCGACGGCTAACTATCCAACGGCTGCAACGATTCCCGCGTCCAACCCCGGCTCGGCTGGTTCGGGTGGAATTCTGGGCGGCATCTTCGGCGGCATCATTCGCGGCGGCATCGGCGATGACGACCACTGCGATCCGCATCCTCGGGCGCACCCGGTCGGTCACCCGATCGGCGGCGGCCAGATCTACACGCGGCCTGGCGGATTCCCCGGCGGTGGCCGTCCGATGGGCGGCCGCTTCCCGTGAACTTTTTCGGTACGGCGGTGGTAAGAGCTCGGTAGTAATTCCCGTCGTGGGGGCGGGATCGGCGGCGTCGCTCGGATTCGTCCGGGCGGCGCCGTCTTCTTTTCGTCCCAGGGCTGAACCATTTGATATCGGGCGCTGTCCAACTGCGCGGTGGTGAAATTTCAACCTCCCGCTGGTCCCCTCTCGTTCCCACACGTGGAGTGTCGATGGACGCCCTGCTTCGCGACATCAGCTACAGCTTCCGCCGTCTGCGAAGGAGTCCCGCCTTCACGATCATCGTCGTACTCACGCTGGCACTCGGTATCGGCGCGAACACCGCGATCTTCAGCGTCGTCAACACCGTGCTGCTTCGACCGCTCCCATACCGCGCGCCGGAGCGGCTGGTCTCCGTCGAGCACTTCTATCCATCGCTCAACAACATGGAAGCGCCGGTGTCGGCGCACGGCTTTCACGACTATCGCGATCAGACGAAAAGCTTCGAATCATTCGCCGTCGAGACGCAATTCGGCGCGAACCTCACCGGCACCGGCGATCCGGAGCGCGTCCCCGGCTCACGTGTGTCGGGCGACTGGTTTCACGTCCTCGGCGTGAGTCCGATCGTCGGGCGCGCCATCTCGCGCGACGACGATCAACCCGGCAAGGAGCACGTCGTCGTGTTGAGCTACGGCCTGTGGACGCGACTCTTCGCGAACAGTCCGTCGGCGGTCGGCAAGACGATCGAGCTCAATGGGGAGAGTTATCAGATCATCGGCGTGATGCCGCCGAGCTTTTACGCGTTCTACGGGCGGAAATCGGATCTGTTCGTGCCGCTGGCGTTGACGCAGGCGCAGCTCAGCGGCGGATACACGAATGAATATTTGAATTCCGTCGCCCGGCTCGAGCCCAGCGTGACGCTCGACCAGGCGCGGGCCGAGATGACGTTGTTCGCGGAGAATCTCAAGAGGGCGAACGCGAATTCGTTCTCGCCCAAGTGGACGCTCAAGGTGCGCACGCTCGACGATCTGTCGAGCGGCAGCGCGCGCACGGGGCTGCTCGTGCTGCTCGGCGCCGTGGGCTTCGTCCTCCTGATCGCATGCGCGAACGTGGCGAATCTGTTGTTGGCGCGGGCGGCCATTCGCATCAAGGAGATCGCGATCCGATCGGCGCTCGGCGCCGACCGCGCGTCGCTCATTCGGCAGTTGCTGACCGAGAGCGTGATGCTCGCGATCGTCGGCGGCGTGCTCGGATTGGCGTTGGCGCAATGGGGCGTGAAGTCGCTCGTCGCGATTTTCCCGCAGCTGCCGCGCGCGTCCGAGATGGGCATCGACGCCAACGTGATGGTCTTCACGCTGCTCGTCTCGATCGCGACCGGCCTGCTGTTCGGCCTCGCGCCGGCGCTCCAGTCCTCGACGACGAATCTTCAGGAAACGCTAAAGGACGGTAGCCGCAGCGGCGCCGCCGACTTCGCCGGCCGCACGCTTCGGCGCGGACTCGTGATCGCTGAAGTCGCGCTGTCGCTCACGCTGTTGGTGGGCGCGGGCTTGCTGATCAAGAGCGTGGCACGACTGCAGAGCGTGAGCCCCGGCTTCGACGCGCGCAACCTGCTGCTGTTCAATCTGAATCTGCCGCCGGTGAAATACCCGAGCGATACGTCCGAGATTCAGCTGGTCAGCCAGATTACGGAGCGGCTGAATGGGTTGAGCGGCGTCAGCGCCGCGGGGGTCACGTCGGTCATTCCCTTCGGCGGCGGCTGGTCGACAGCGAGCTTCGAGATCGAGAACCTCGTCGTGCCGCCGGGACAGAATGGGCCGTGGGGCGACATTCGCGTCGTGTCGCCGAGGTTCTTCGAGGCGATGCGCATTCCGCTCGTGCGGGGCCGGATGTTCGGACCGCAGGACGTGCAGGGCGGACCGCAGGTCGCGATCATCGATCAAGTCTTCGCGAAGAAGTATTTCGCGAACACCGATCCGATCGGTAAGCGCATCACCTTTGGCGCGGCGCGGGGCAAGACCGACTCGACGTGGATCACCATTGTGGGTGTCGTTGGGCACGCGGCGCACGAAGGGCTCGACGCGGAGCCGCGCATTCAGTACTACTTCCCGACGACGCAGGCCGGTATTCGCGGAATGACCGTGGTCGTGCGCACGACCGGCAATCCGCTGGCCATGCTGCCGGCCGCGCGCGAAGCAGTGCATTCGGTCGATCGCAATCTGCCATTGTCGCAGGTGAACACGATGGACAAGCTCGTCGAGCAGTCGGTCGGACAACGGCGGCTGTCGATGTTCCTGCTCGGTGTCTTCTCCGCGATCGCGGTCCTGCTCGCGTCGATCGGCATTTACGGCGTCATGAGCTACTCCGTCACGCAACGCACGCGCGAGCTGGGCATTCGCATGGCGCTGGGCGCCGCGCGGTCACGCGTGCTTGCACTCGTTGTCGGTCAGGGAATGATCCTCGCCGCGGCTGGAGTCGCGATTGGTTTGGTTGGCGCATTGGCGCTCACACGCCTGCTGTCGTCGCAGCTGTTTGGCGTCGGCGCGACGGATCCGGCGACGTACGCCATCGTCTCCGTGCTGCTGGCGGCGATCGCGCTGTTGGCGACGTTGGTGCCGGCGATGCGCGCCACGCGCGTCGATCCGGTCGTAGCGCTGCGAGACGAGTAGCTCGGGGCGGCATGGCCCTGCCTGGCCGAAGGCAATTCGGCGACGCATTGTTAGCCCATGCCGACACGCCGTGACTTCCTGCGAGAATCCGCCAGCACCGCCGCGATGCTGGCGGGCGCACCCTCGCTGTTGCTTCGGTCGCGCGCCGACGCCGACATCGTCGTTCGGAACGGAATGGTCTTCGACGGCACCGGGGCGACGGGGCGTGAGGCCGACGTCGTCATCACCGGCGGACGCATCGTGTCCGTCGCGACGCGATCGCCGGAACATGGCGCCACGGAGATCGACGCGCGCGGCCTCGCTGTTGCGCCCGGCTTCATCGACATCCATTCGCACGGCGACGGATCGCTGTGGGATGATCCGCGCTCCGAGTCGCTGATCCGTCAGGGCATCACGACCATCGTCGTCGGCCAGGATGGGTCGTCGCGCGTTCCGCTGCGCATGGGCGCGGAATCCATCGACGATGCACGCCGCCAGTACGGGCGATTCACCGATCTGTGGAAGGCGCTCGCCCAGCTTCAACCTTCGGTGAACGTCGCGTCGATGATCGGACTCGGCACCGTGCGCGACGTCGTGATCGGCGGCGACAACCGCAAGGCGACGCCGAACGAGCTGGCGCGCATGAAGGAAATGGTGGTTCAGGCGATCGCCGACGGCGCATGTGGCGCGTCGTCGGGCCTGGAATACACGCCGGGCGCGTTCGCGCCGCGCGATGAGCTCGTTGAGCTGTGCAAGCCGCTCGCCGCACGACGTCTGCCGTACGCGACGCACATGCGCAACGAAGACGATCAACTCCTCGAGGCGATCGACGAGGCGATCGCCGTCGCGCGTGGCGCGGGCTGTCCATTACAGATCTCTCATCTCAAGACGCAGGGCCCGCGCAACTGGAGCAAGCTCGATGGCGCGTTCGATCGCATCGCGCAAGCGCGCGCCGGCGGGTGCGACGCCGCGTTCGACCGCTATCCGTATGTCGCCTACCAAACCGGACTGACGAACCTGTTCCCCGTTTGGAGCCGCGACGGAAGCACTGACGCGTTCTTGAAGCGGTTGATCGATCCGCCGACGGCTGATCGCATTCGGCGTGAGGCACTGGCGAAGGTCGAGCTGATCGGCGGCTGGGACAACGTCATGATCGCCAACGTTGCCAACCCAGACGATCGCGCGGCTGAAGGGCAGCAGCTTGGCAAGTACGCCGCGGCGCAGGGAATCGATCCGTATACGATGGCGATGGTGCTGCTACAGCATAGCCACGCCGACGTGGGCATGGTCGGCTTCGCGATGAGCGAGGACAATCTCGACCGCATTCTCGCGCACAGGTACGGCATGGTGTGCAGCGACGGCGGCGCGTTCGCGGTTGACGGTCCCACGCGGCGCGGTCACCCGCACCCACGCGGACTCGGCACGTTTCCCCGGATTCTCGCGCGCTACGTGTGCGAGCGGAAAACCCTCACGCTGCCGCAGGCGATCAACAAGATGACGGCGCTACCGGCGTCGCGCATTCATCTCGCCGACCGCGGACGACTGGCGCCCCGCATGGCGGCCGATGTCGTCGTGTTCGACCCCGCGACGGTTCAGGACACCGCCACGTATGCGGATCCGTTCCAGTATCCGACGGGAATCAACACCGTCATCGTCAACGGTGTCATTGCGCTGCGTGACGGAGAACGCGGTGGCCGGCACACGGGCAAGGCGCTGCGCGCGAGCTGATCACCGCCGCCGCTCGAGTCAGGTCGAGCGGATATAGGTGCAGCCGACTTCCTGCGCGCGGTGCGCCGCGTACACGCCGGTCGGCTGCAGGATGACGCCCGGAATGAGATTCGCCTTCAGCTCCTGATACACCGCCGCCGTGGTCGCTCCAGCCAGACGACGCGAGATCTGGCCGGCATAATTCCGCGTCGCCAGGTCGCACGCCAGGACGATATGTCCCTTCGCGAGCAGTTGCGCGGCGATCGTACCGGCATGCGGGTTGTGGGTGGCCCAATCGCCCGATCGATCCCTGACCTTCTTGTCTTCACCGATCGCGTACTTCGCCCACATCGCGTCGTTGAACGCGAGCGGGACGCCGTGATGCCGGAGGACGAGCACTGTTTGCGCATCGTCGGATCCGAGCGCGTCGTGCATCGCGCGGACGTATCCCGTGGTATGATTCAGCGCCAATCCGTCGTCGATCTCGGGCGAATCGAACACCGCGCGATGCTTTGCTTTGAGTCGCGTCGTCCACGAGTCGTCCCAGTTCGATGGCGCCGCGCCGCGCGGACCAGGAGTCGGTACCGTCGTCGCGCTCTCGACTGCCGCCGCGGGACCGCGACACGCAGCGGCCGCGAGCGCCAACGCCGACACCGCGACCTGACCGAGAAATCCGCGGCGGGGCGTTTCCTGCTCGAGTGAATCCGTCACGTTGCACCTGATGATAAAAGTCTAATGTCTTCCGATTCGATGATGTTCAGTCCGGGCGCGTCGTCGCGAGCGGCGTTCACGAGCACGCGCGCGACGTCGCTCGCCTGAACCGGTTTGTATCGCCCCGGCGCGAGCCAACCGAAGCGTTTGGCGAGCTCCTCGCCAAACCGCGGCGGGTGGCGGTCGCCAAGCAGCAGGGACGGACGCACGATGGTAACGCTGCGATACGGCATCGTCCGCAACGCGTCCTCGAGATCACCCTTCACTCGATTGTAGAAGATGCGCGACTTGGGTGACGCGCCAAGCGCGCTCACGAGGAGAAAATGTCGCGCGCCCTCTTCGACCCCGAGCATCGCCGCCCGCTTCGGGTAGTCGAAATCGACCCGGCGAAACGCCGCTTGCGAGCCGGCTTGTTTGATCGTGGTACCCAGCGCGCAGAAGATCTGGTCGACGGCAAACAGATCCGAGCGCGTCGCGAGCGCGTCGAAATCCACGACGACGACGCGCGTTTTTGGTGACGGAAGGTCCAGCGGCCGGCGCGCCAGCACGGTGATGCCCGCGACACTATCGTCGGCGTCGAGTTGGCGGAGACATTCGCGACCGACCAAGCCGGTCGCGCCGAGCAGCAAGACGGAACGGCCGGCAGTCTTCATCGCCGGCTAGCGTTTCGCGATGACGTTCAACGAGACAAGCAGCGTGACGAGAGCCGCGAGCAAGACGACAATCAACACGGCGCGACGCCGCCCGCGATTCAACGCCTTCCAACTCGCTTCATCGAGATAGTAGCGCCCGTTCCCCGCGTCGCGAAGCACCGCGCGATTCACCAGGCCGCGAAAGATGCGATTCGATTCCACACCGAGATCGCCCGGCGCGCGCGCGTCCGCCGGCGACGTGGCGCCGGCGCCGAGATACATGTACACGATATCGCGCTGCCTCCGCAGGACGATGGCGGCCGCTGCTCCCATTGGGTGCTCCGATGAAGGGTTGCCTTCAGCTTTACGATACAGGGATACGTTGTCGCCGCCACCCTTGAAATGAATCGTGACCGACTACGATAACACCGCAGCTGGCTCCCACCATCGCCCCGGCGGATTCGTGAATCCGTGGCCGGGCGGTGAGCTGCACGGCTTCAAGGATTTTTTGAAGTGGCGGCTGGTCGATCGACGCCGCAAAGCCATCGAGCCGGATCCGCCGCGCAATGGGTTGCCGCGACGCACGCCGGCGATCGTCGCGCCGCGCGCGGCCCGGGACCATCGCGCGGCGACGTGGATCGGACATTCCACCGTGCTGCTGCAAATCGGCGGCGTCAACATTCTCACGGATCCGGTGTGGAGCGATCGGGCGTCTCCTGTACAGTGGGCAGGTCCGCGCCGCTTGATGTCGCCCGGTCTGCGCTTTGAAGACCTGCCCGATATCGACGTCGTACTGCAGTCACACAACCACTACGACCACCTCGACGCACACACGGTGAAGCGTATCGCGAACCGATTTCCGAACGCGGCGTGGCTGTGCCCACTCCGCGTCGGACCGCTTCTCCGTTCGTTCGGCGTTCGTCACCTCGTCGAGCGCGATTGGTGGCAATCCGTGGAAACACCGATGTACCGCGCGGTGTGCACGCCCGCGCAACATTTCAGCGCGCGCGGACTCGGCGATCGCAACGAGACGTTATGGTGTGGCTGGACGATCGACGTGGGCGGATGCCGCGTCTACTTCGCGGGGGATACTGCGTTGCATCCCGAGTTCGACGCCATCGGCGCGCTCGGTCCGTTCGACGTCGTGATGCTGCCGATCGGCGCGTACGAGCCGCGCTGGTTCATGCGCGCGGTCCACATGAATCCGGACGATGCGATCCAGGCATACGAGCATATCGCCGGCGCTGCTTCGACCACGCCGGCATGTCTCGCGCTTCACTGGGGCACCTTTCGACTCACCGACGAACCGGTGCTCGAACCGCCGCGGCTGTTTTCAGAGCTCTGGAACGCGCGGGGCTTGCCGGCCGACAAGAACTGGACGCTCGCGCACGGCGAGACTAGACGCTTCTGATCCGTTCGGCGAGCGCCGCGGCGAACCGTTCAGCCGATCCCGGGGCGAACCCGAAGAACAGGTTCGGTTCGATGAGCTCGAGCTCCATCAACAGAAACTGCCCGCCGCGCGCGATTCCGTCGACGCGCGCGTAGAGCGGGACGTCGGAGAGCGCCGCCAGGACGTGCGTCGCCTGCTCGGCGATCTCGCGCGGTGGATCGGTGGGATCGACGCTGCCGCCGTGTTCCGTTTGCACGCGGAACTCATTCCCCGCGGCGCGCTTGATCGTTGCGTGACTCAGGCGGCCGTCGATGAACGTGAACGAGAGCTCGCCGTCGCGCGGCACTTCTGGTGCGAAGGGCTGCACCAACGCGTCGCCGAGCGCGAGGGTGCGCGCGATGGCGTGACGTGCCTCGTCGTTGAGCGGCAGTTCGAGCGCGTGCGTTTCATGGCCGCTCGCCGACACGGTAGGCTTGAGCACGAACCGCGACCACCCCTCGGCCTTGGCGGTCGCCTCGACCGCGCCGGCGTCGCCGCGCGCGACGATCATCGTTGGAATGGTGACGACGCCGCGCCGGGCGAGATCGAGCAAGTACCGCTTGTCGGCGTTCCATTCGATCGTGGCGATGCTGTTCCAGGCCGGCACGCGTCCGGCGTCGAGCCGCGCGAGCCATGATTTGAATTCTTGAATATGTAAATGATAATCCCAGCACGAACGGACGACGACGCCGTCGAAGGTTTCCCAGGCAACCGCGTCGTCGGACCACACCGCCGGCTCGGCGTCGATCCCCGCCGCCGCCAGCGCCGGCAGTAACAGCTGGTCGTCTGGCGCCAGCCGGGGCGCGCGATCGTACGTCGCGAGGGCGATGCGCGGACGCATCGTCGGGTTCGTCACTGCCGGCAAGGCACGTGCGGATTCACCGGCTTCGGCACCGACAGTCGCGGCCGATGATCCGCGTTCGCGACGTACAGCGCCGCGTCGAACACCATCCGCGTCAGACGCGCGTAGTCCGGATAGTCGATGTACTGCGGCTCGTCGGTGAGCTGGTGGTAGTCCATGTGACTCCCACGCGACAACGAGACGCTTGGCACTCCGTAGCGCGCGTAGCTGTAATGATCGGCGCGACAGTAATACTGATCGGGATGGCCCGGCGCGTCGTACTCATAGTCGAACACGAACGGCAGCGGCTCCTTGGCGTTCACGGCTTCGATCCAGTCACCATACTCCTGCGACAGGCGGCGCAATCCCACGACCTCGAGGTAGGTGGGACCGCCGGCCTTTATATCGGTCGCCGCGCCGCGTCCGATCATGTCGACGTCGATCTCGGCCACAATCGAATCGATCGGCACCGTCGCATGGTCGGTGTACCACGCGGAACCGATGAGCCCCTCCTCTTCCGCCGTGTGTGAGATGAGAAGAATCGAACGTCGCGGCTTTTCTTTCCCGCGCGCGAACGCCTCGGCGATCTCGATCAGCGCGATCGTTCCGCTGCCGTCGTCATCCGCGCCGTTGTAGACCGAGTCCGGGCGCGGCGGCCGTATCGCACGCAGCGAATCGAGAATGTGGCGAATGCGAATCGCTTCTTCGGGCGTCGCCGCGCGCGGCGGACTATCGGCGCCCAGTGGGCGGACGACGGTGTTGAAGGCGCGGAGCGAGTCGTGATCGATTGCGACGTGGCGAAACCCGATGTGGTCGTTGTGCGCGCTGATCGCGACGTATTCGTTGCGAAGCGCCGGGTCCGTGCCGGGAACGATCGCGATGACGTTGCGCGCCGGGGCGCGCTCGACCGACGTGTCGCGCACGCGAACGTTCGGAACCGTTTGAAACCAGCCCCCGCTGTCGCCCGCCGGTCGGAGTCCCAGTGTGCGGAATTGCGACGCGACCCACGCGGCGGCCTTGTAGTCCCAGATCGTTCCGGCTTCGCGGCCCATCATGCTATCGTGCGCAAACGCGGTAAGGCGCAGCCGCAGATCATTGGCCGTGATCGCGGCGGACGTGCCGGATGGTGAGAGTGTGCCGGTTCGAGCGCACGCGGCCAACGTGAGCAAAACGACACAGCCGACACGAGTCGGAAAATGGAAACGCTTCATCGCAGCTGTTGAGGGAATCATCAAGATAGTCCGTGACGGCGAACGCGTGACCGGGGTCGTCCACTCACGAAACCTCGCGGACTCACCGACGTATCAGACGTATCAGTGGATGGAATATCCCACTCCCATTCAAACTTTTCATGCGACATCGCAAACTGGTAGCTGCCGCGGCTTTCCTTCTTCCCGTGTCGGTGAGCGCGCAAGTCATCGATCTCACCGCCAACAACACGGGCGTCGCGATCGGCGACAAGCCCGTCGTCAACGGCGTGCGCATCAACTTCCGCGATCGCCATCTGGAACGCGTCAACGGCGTCGACATCACCGTCTGGACGCCGTACGAACCTGCCACCGGCGCGGTGAACGGCGTCGCGATCGGCCTGCCGGCGACCGGTGCCGCGGACATCACGGGCATCGGCGCCGGCATCGTTGGCGTTGGCGCAAGCCGGTCGTTTCACGGGATTGGCGTAGCCGGTGTAGGACTCGGCGCCGGCGGTGACATGGTCGGTATCATGCTCGGAGGAATCGGTGTCGGTGGCGGCGGCTCCGTCACGGGCATCAGCATCGGCGGGATCGGTGTCGGGGCGGGCGGCTCGCTCAAAGGAATTCAGATCGGCGGGATTGGCGTCGGCGGGGCCGCCGACATGACCGGTATCAGCATCGGCGGCATCGGAGCCGGAGGCGGCGGCAACATCAAGGGGCTGGCGATCGGCGGCGTTGGAGTCGGTGGCGGTGGCTCGCTCACCGGCATTGGCATCGGTGGGATTGGCGTCGGCTCCGGCGGCAACGTCACGGGCATCAGTGTCGGCGGCATCGGTGTGGGCGCGGGCGGGACGTTGACGGGTCTCGCCATCGGTGGCGTCGGCGTGGGCGCGCCGGAGATTCACGGCGTCGCCATCGGCGGATTCGGCGTGGGTGGCGAGCGCGTGCACGCGATCGCGCTCAGCATCGCGTATTTCAAGATCGCCGAGCATGGCCGGTTCGATGGTGGCGCGCTCGCCGCGGTGAACGACGTGCGCGGCGCGCAGCACGGCCTGACGATCGGACTCTGGAATTACGCGCACGAGCTTCACGGTGCGCAGGTCGGGTTGATCAACATCTCTGACAACGGCGGCAGCCGCCGCATTCTGCCACTGATCAGCGTTCGCTGATCAGCGTTCGCTAACCGGCGTTCGCTAACCGGCGTTCGCTAATCAGCCGCCGGGCGGCCTGGGGCGGCGCGGCGCGCGGCTCATCTCGTCGAGGAAGTTGAGCGTCGAGAAGAGCAGCGCGTCCAGGTCGGCCAGTACTTCGCTCTTGGGAACGGCTCGATTCACCGCGGTGCGCGAGCGAAACGCGTTCGTCGCGGTCAGATCGTAGGTCTGCAGCATCAGCACCGCGGAGTCTCCCCGCAGCAGCTGCAGACGAACCGAGACGATCAGATCGCTGTTGAGCGTTTTTCCCAGCTCGTTCGGGTCTCGCGATCGCGCCAGCTGCAGGCGCACGGAGTCCTGATCGACGACGGAATACTGCTTCGACCGTGCGCGCAGCATGCGCCGGAGGCTGTCGGACACGGCACGTCCCAGCAGATTTGCCTCGGGCCACGACCGAATGTCGGCTGGTTCGGCAATGGCGAGGCGGCGTGGTCCGCCCGCGACCGCGCCGCCCGATGCCGAGCCGGAGTTGGCCGCGATGATCGAGTCGACCATCTTGCGCTGCGTCTCCTCGGCGAGCTTGGCTTTCGCGAGCGAGTCGCGCGTCTTCGCGGCGTCGACGCGCTTGCGCACCGCCTCCGCGATGCGAACGGAATCCTCGTGCGTGATCACGGGCCGCACCGGTTTCGGCGTTCCGGCCGGAGCAATGCTGCTCGTCGCGACCGCGCGCTTGACGACGCTTTCCGGCCGAACCACCGCCGCTGCCGGCGGCGGCGGCCCATGGGGCATCGTCGCACTCGGCGGCGATTGCGGGCGTGGGCGCGTCACGACGTAGCCGACACCGGCGAGCACGGCGAACAGAATCGCCACCGCGGCGATCCCCAGCCACGGGCGCCGTCCCGTGCGCGCATCGACGCCGCCGTTGCGCGGCGTCACGACCATCGGCATCGTCAGGGAGTCGAGCTCCTGCAGGATCTCGTCGGCGTTCTGCGGCCGCGCGTTCGGGTCTTTCGCGAGGCAGCGCATGATCAGATCCGACAGCGTGCGCGGCACCTCGGGCGAGACTTCGTGCAGTGGGTTCGGAACGCGCGTGAGTTGCGCGGCGAGCGTTTCGCGCGGCGACGGACCCGTGAACGGAGATTCGCCCGTGGCGAGCTCGTACGCGAGCAAGCCCACCGCGTAAATGTCCATGCGGTGGTCGGCTGTCGAATCTCCGGCGAGTTGCTCGGGCGCCATGTAGGCGGGGGTGCCGATCGCGATGCCGGCCGACGTCACTCCGCTCAGGGGCAATGCCGCGCTGAGCGCCTTGGCCACGCCGAAGTCGGTGACCAGCGCGTGCGAGCCCTGGGTGAGGATATTGGCCGGCTTGATGTCGCGATGAATGACGCCGCGCTGGTGCGCGAACGCGAGCGCGTCGACGACGTCGTGCAGAATGCGGACGATTTCGCGCACCGTGAAATGCCGTTTTCGCTCGAGCGCGGCGCGTAGCGACTCGCCTTCGATGTACGGCATCGTGTACCACAGGAGATCGCCCTGCTCACCCGCCGACAGGAGCGGCACGATGTGCGGATGCTGCAGCTGCGCCGCGACCTGGATCTCTCTCCGGAATCGTTCGCGATTGACGCCGGCGGCCAGCTCGGGCGGCAAAACCTTTACGACAACTTTGCGACCCAGTACGAGATCGACCGCCACGAAGACACGGCTCATGCCGCCGCCCGTCAGCTCGCGATCGAGCTGATAGTTGGCCCCCAGGGCGCTCTGGAGATGGTCGGCGAAGTCCGTCATGGCGGAGTCTGTATAGACTTTTATGAGTTCTTTCTGATGGCCGGACCGCAGATTGCCTCGCGATCACGGTGGACGACGCTGACAACGCTTTGATATAAGGTCCGCGTATGAACGCTGATGCCAGTGGCGTCGCACAATCTTACTAATTGGACACAATCGGGCGGCAAACCGCCGCCGACGTCCGGGACAACCCACCAACTGCGGGGAATCTGCGATTCACCCTTTCGGAGTCCAGCGGTTGCAGTAAGATTAAAGCGCTCTAATCTGTGGGACCATCCTCTTTCCTTCTTACCCAACAGACCGTGGCTCGAGCCAACTCGTCTCGCCGCTCCAAAGCGGCCACTGAATCGGTGATCCCGAAAAACGTCCTCGCGAAGGAAATCGCGACGATTCTCGACGATCAGCAGCTCACGCAGACCGAAGCAGCGTACATCATGCGTGATGCGCCGTCGCAGATCTCCCTCGTCGTCACCGGCAAGCTGCGCGGCTTCTCGACGGAGCGCCTCCTTCGCATGCTCGCGCGCCTGGGCCGCGACATCGATATCGTCATTCGCCCGTCCAGGGGCAAGTCCGGGAAAGTCAGCGTCGTTCGCCGGTAAGGTTCAGCTGGCGTTCAGCCAGCATTTAGCTGGCGTTCAACGCTGAGTGAAGTCCGTCGGACGGCGCGATCACCGCGCCGTCCGGCGGCGTCTCGCTCTCGAGCGACGCCAAACCGTCGTTCCACACGCGCACCCGGTCACGGCCACCGCGTTTGGCCGCATACAACGCTTCGTCGGCGCGCGCCTTCAGGCTCGTGCCCGCCGCGTCGTGCGCCGCACCGCTCACCGACACGACCCCGACGCTGATCGTGACCTGCACCCGCTTCCCGTTCACGAGGAAGTGGTGCGACCGCACGCTATCACACACCCGCACTCCCGCCCGATAGGCACCCGCGGGATCGGTATCGGGCAGCAGAATCGAAAACTCCTCGCCGCCCGTGCGCGCCACCATGTCGCCGGCGCGCGCGATCTGCACGAGCAGCGCGCCAAAATCGCGCAGCACCACGTCGCCCGCCAAGTGGCCGTAGCTGTCGTTGATGTGCTTGAAGTGGTCGAGGTCGAACGCGATCAACGAGAGCTCGCTCCCCGCGCGCGCCGAGCGGGCGATCTCGCGCGCCATCGCTTGATCGAGCCCGCGGCGATTGAGGCAGCCCGTGAGCGGATCGGTCAGCACCATGCTCGCCAGCTGGACCCGCACGCGATTGTACGCGCGCCCGACCCGCGTGATCGCGTCCGGAGCGTGATCGGCCGCCAGATCGTACGCATTCGTGAAATCACCCTGCTCCGCGTCCTCGAACAGCTCGACGATGCGCTCGAGCCGGCGCTGCGAGCTGCCGTACTGCACCAGAAAGGCGACGGACGTGATCGTGAACAGCGCCAGCGCCCAGAGCTCGTCGGGCCACCGCGGCGTCAGGCCGCGCGCCGCGACGGCGGCGAGCAGCCCGCCATACGCGCCGACGACCGCGCCAAGCGCGAACACCGCGTGCCGCCGGCCGAAGTACGATTCCGTCAAGTGCAGCACGAAGAACGACAGAATGAGTATTCTGTAATAATGGTCCGGCGACGCGGAGGCGAGCGTCGAGGCGAAGATGAAAAGAAGGTCGCACGCCACGGTCGCGGCGATCGTCGAGTCGCCCGCGGCGCCGTGCCGCCGAAGACTCCAGCCCAAGACGCCGATCGCGCCCAGGTAGCCCGCGATCACCGCCAACAGCGCGGCCGCGTTTCCCTGCAGCATGCCAAATTCTCGCAGCACGAACGCGATGCCGCCCGCCGCCATGGCGACGGCGATGCGGACACGGCCCTGCCAGAGCAGAACTTCGGCGTTCGCGCGGGCGGTGGTTTGAGGATCGCGTCTCACGAGCTCGGGGATGCAGGTCGCTCACGGCCGAGCCGGCCAGGAGTCTGGTCGCCGCTATGGTAATATTCGGACCAGTCCGCCGCCAGCACGAAAAATCCGCGCAACCGCTTGATCCACAATGGCTTATGACCAACACTGTATCCAAATGTGTATGAGCTCGGTGTGGCGCAATGCAATTTCCCGCGTCGATTGCCAGAAGCCCTGTTGAACCCTTTTCGTCACCAACCGGTTGATCTGGCAGGACGCAATGCGAAAATTGTTGATACTCATCGGCACGACCATCGGCAGCAGCATCGGTTGGTGGCTCGGCGACAAGTTCGGCCTCATGACCGCCTTCGTGCTCAGCACGGTCGGTACCGGCATCGGCATGTACTACGGCATTCGCTTCGCGCGCGAGTACGAATGATCCGTTTCTGCCCCCACCCGGGTAGACGGCTCACAACAGGGCCGCTCGTCGCCGCATCGATTGCAGCAACGGCGACCGCAGCCTCTGCGCAGCATGCTGTAATCTCCGGACGGGTGCTGTCGACCGGCACCTCGGTCGCGCTTTCCTACTCCGTGGTCGGCACGCAGCCGACTCCGCGCGAGCAATTCACCGACGCCGACGGCCGCTTCATCATTCGCGATCTGCCCGGCGGCCGCGTGACTTTCAGCGCGAAGCACGTCGGCTACACGCCGTTCGATACGACGCTCATGCTGCGCGACGGCGACACGCTGCGACTCGACATCGGCCTGTCGCTGATCACGATCGAGCTGCCGGCGATCCAGACGCTCGCGAAGGCCTGCATGCATCCCGGCGCATCCATGGCGCGGTACGGCACCGCGCTCGCGACGCTGTTCGAGCAAATGCGCGAGAACGCCGAACGCAATCGCCTGCTCGAGCGATCGTATCCGTTCGAGCTTTTCATCGAACGAACCATCTCACGACCGGAACCGATGCTCGAGGCGCGCTTCATCGCGATCGATACCATCGAGCGGGGCAGCGCGCGCAGCTGGGCGTACGAGCCGGGCAAGCTGCTGGGGCGGCGGCAGATCGACGAAGGCGTATTCAGCGGCACCTGGACGACCATCACGATGCCCGAGCTCGCGGACTTCGCCGATGAGCGTTTTCTGAACTCACACTGCTTCGACTATTCCGGCGTCGATGAGCTGGACGGCGATTCGCTGCTGCGCATCGACTTCGTGCCGGCGCCGACGGTGCATACGCCCGACATCGGCGGCACACTGTACCTCGATCGGAAAACATTCCAGCTTCGCGCGACGATCGTGAGCCTGGTGAATCTCACGAAGGACTTGCGGCGCCGCATCGGCGGCCAGTCCATTCGCGCCGACTTCAGGGAAGTCGTGCCGGGCGTGCCGGTGCTGGACCGCATCTCGTCGATGGTCTATCCGCGCGACGACATCAAGGGCAAGATCCCCGATGAGCCGTCGACCGAGGAACAGCGAACGCTTCGCGTGAAGTTTCTGAAAGGAAAGCCGTAAGCGCGGTGAGCCAGCGCCGTCGCACTGGCTCGCCGCGTTCGCTTACACGGCCGCGGCGATCACGTCGTCGGCGAAGCGTTCCATCTCCTCGAGCTGCGGGCTGCACTGGAGCAGCAGCAGGTTCACGCCCACCGCCGCGAACTCCGCGACACGCTCGGCCACCTGATCGGGCGTCCCGGCCAGGCCGGCGCGCAGTCCGCGATTCGACACCGAGTAGTCCTGCAGGCTCACCTGCTGTTCGAGCTTCGTGTTCGAGATCCAATCGCGATAGTTGCCGTAGCCGGGTGAGCCGATCGCGACGTTCGTGATGCGATCGATCTCGTCCCGCACCTCGGACTCCGTGTCGCGCACGATGGCATACGCCGCGACGCCGAACTGCATCGGCGGGAGATCGACGCCGAGCGCTTCGGCGGCGCGCTCGCGCCGTTCGCGCATGTCGGCAATCTTCGGCGCGATGCGCTCCGGTGGATCACCGTGCATGACGTACGCGTCGCACTGCCGCGAGATGAGCGTCTTCGCGGCGTCGGACTCGCCGCCGGCGTAGATCGTCGGCCGCGGACGCCTGTCGCGCGAGATCGGCTTGGGCTCGAGCACGATGTCGTCGTGATTGTAGAACTTCCCGTGATAGGAGAATTTCTTCTCCCTCCACGCGCCGTCGACCACGTCGAGCCATTCCTTCGTGCGCGCGTAGCGGTCGTCATGCTCGTCGAACGCGGCGCCGAAGCGGCGGGCTTCGTCCTTCCACCAGGCCGACACCACGTTCAGCGCCAGACGGCCGTTCGAGATGCGATCGATGTTCGCCGCCTGCTTGGCGAGAATCGCCGGCGGATGAAACGACGGGCGAACGGCCACCATCAACTCGAGCCGCTCCGTGACCGCCGCGAGCGCGGCCGCGGTCGACCATGCGTCGAGCGACGGCGCCTCGATTCCCTTGATGTCGTTGAGCAGCAACTCGGCGATCAGCGTGATGTCGTAGCCGAGCTCCTCGCTGCGCTGCGCGAGCGTCTTCACGTAATCCCACGACGCCGCCATGCCCTCGTCGTCGACGTTGCGCAGCCAGCCGCCGAAAACGGGAAGCCAGTATCCGTATCGCATTACGCCGTCACTCCCACCGGACGCGCGGCCGCACGCGTCTCGATATAGTCGACGAACCGCGGCCACGGATCGAAGCCAATGACGTCCAACGGCTGCGCCACGAAGTTCGAGAGCGCGTTGACGTCGTAGAAGTAGTGTTTGCCGTCGCGGTCGTCGATCATGTACTCGATGCCGCCGATGTCGAGGCCCGCGCGGCGCGAAATGAGCTCGACCTGCTCGATGATCTCGCGCGGCGGCTCGTAGCCTTCGACCTTGAGGCCCGACTTCGGCGCGTCGACCGCGCACGCGCCGCCGACCAGCTCTACGCCGTCCTTCGTCTGGCAGGCGTCGGCCGGGCAGAGGTCGAACGAACTGCCGGCCGGATACACCTTGATCGCATAGAGGTATTTGCCGCCCATCGTCTCGACGCGCACGATGTGGCCGTCGCGGAATGGCACCGATTCCTGCACCAGCGCCACGCCGTCGATGCCCAGCTGCACGTCGCCGCGTTCAACGGCGCCGGTGAGCGCCGCCTCGGTCTCATACCGCACGATGCCGGCGCCCGAGCCGCCGATGTTCGCCTTCACGAGCACCGGATAGCGCAATCCCTCCGCCGCCTTCGCCGCGAGCGACGCATTGTTGATGGCGCGCGACTTCGGGTATGGAAGCCCGAGCTCCTCGAGCAGATCCAGCTGTGATGCTTTAGAAAGTTCGAATGAGTATACTTGTAATCCATTGATCACCGGGATCCCGATGCGCTCGAGATGCCGCAACCAGTGGAGCGTGTGGAACGTCGACTGGGCGTGCCCGCGCAGATACGCCGACGGGCTCGCGCGATTCACGACCACGGAATACGGCACGTCGTCCTCCGATGGATCGAACACGTGCGCGGCCGCATCGAGGCGGACGTACGGCAGCCCGCGCCGATCCAACTCGGCGAAGAGCGGCTTGAACCAGTCGGGATGCTCGTGATAGACGGCGATGGGTTGCATGAAGAACCTGTGAGTGAGGAACGATCTGCAAACAAAAAAAACGCCCCGATCCTGGCTGAGGATCGGAGCGCGAGTCGCGAAGTGAGTTCGCTACTACATGTCGTGCACGCCCAGACCCTCAGGTGTCGGTTGACACATGAGACACATGCAGCAGCAGCACATGGTTTGGGCGCGGGTCATGATCAGAAAGTAAGGCGGTTACTCAGGCCGTCAATAGGATTGGATAAAGTATCGGGAATCTTTACTCAAAACTTGGACTCGAGATACAGGTCCACCCGGTACTGCTTCCGCGGATACAACCCGCGCGCCACGTCGAACCGGAACAACCCGTCCATGAACGAAACGCCCGCCCCCACACCGCTCATCGGCCGGCCGACCTGGCTCAACTTCGACCGGTTACCTACCCACCCCAGATCGCCGAACATACTGGGCCGAATTCCCGGGTCGTTCGAGCCAAGCTCGAGTCGCGACATCCAATAGGCATTGCCGCTTTGCGTCGTGTCGGGCGCCTGTCCTCGAATCGTCTGCGACCCGCCGAGGAACCAACGCCGCTGCGGCGGCAGTCCCCCGACCGAGCTCCCGCCCGAAAGCGTCATCGCGGCGGCGACTCTCCCGAGACCGTGCGACGCCGTGAAGTCCAGCGCCGCGCGGCCATAGAGCGAGTCGCCGTGCGCGGCTTCGACGCGCAGATCGGTGAACAGCCGCAAGCCGTTGGGATCGAGGCCGTAATCGTTCGTCAACCGAGCACCAACGCCTTCGTACGTATCGGCACGCGACGTGATGTTCGGCACGAAGCCCGAACCGTTCACGGTGAAGTTGGAGCGCACCTTCGCCGAGCGCTGGTTTTCCACGAACGCGCGCCAATTGAGACGCGTCGAGCCGAGCGGCGTGCCGCGCGCGCCGTTCAGCTCGACGCCGGACGCCCGATAGTAGAATCCTTCATCGCGCCCGAAGAAGAGCGCGGAGAACGAGCTGCCGAAGCTCAGCGGATGTCCCCAATCGCTCGCCGACACGAGATGGTTGTACACGCGCGCACCGATCGAGTCGGTGAAATTCGTCCGCGTTCCGCCGAGCTCCACGTTCGGCTCCAGATCGGCAAGCCCCAGTCGCGCGATGCCGGTGGCACTGTATCCGCCCCCGAGCTGCTGATCGACCGATGCGCCGAACGAGAAGCCCTCGACGCGATTGTACCGCATCATCGACGGCCCGTACGCGATGGTCGGCTTGGGCAGCAACGAGGGCCGGAATTGGAGCGGCGCCTGCGCGCTCAGCGACAGCGCGGCGGCCTTGAGCGCTTCGAGATCTTTCTCATTGAAGATCTCTTCATTCTTGTCATAGATCGACGGGGGCAAGTCGGGTGAATGCTCGAGCTTTTCCGGATCGCACGGAACGCGCATCGCGACGCGCACTCGGCCGTTGTAGGGATCGCGTGTCGTCGTTCGCGTGTCGGACGTGTCGCACGCCGATATCGGCATCGGCGGGCGCGGCTTGAGACCGGCTCGAATGGAATCGTTCGACGCGCGCGCTCGTGCGCGCTGCGCGGCCGTGGCGGAATCGATCCATGCGCGGCGCGCCCGGCCCCTCAGCGAATCGGGTACTTGCACCCGGGCGCGCGGCGAAAACTGCCCGAAATTGATCGGCGGCAAGGTGTCCTTGCCGTTCACGCTCGCGTACTTGAAACTCTCTTCCATCTTCACCGGCACGTGCATGAAGGATACGGTCGCGCTTCCTTCGGCAACGCGCAGCCGAGGCAGCCAGAAGCGCCCCTCATACAACCCATACTCGACGCCGATCGCCGACAGCTCGGCTTTCATGGGCGACATCATGGCCATGACCCACCCTGGGACATCGTCTTCGCCGGTTTGATTCTCCTCCTTGACCAGGCCCCAGACATCGATCGGCACCGATAAGCGATACGCGGCGCGCACGACTTGTCCGGATCGCGTATCCAACCACGCCGAGCCCACGACCAGATTCCACTTCGGTTGGCGCGGCCGGAAACGAAGCTCTCGCAAATGCACGCTCGTACCGTCCGGAAGCCGGAAGCTCAGCGAATCGCCGCTCTCGAAGGTGTAGTACGCCTCAGCGCCGTCGGCGATCGGATTGACGATCTCGCTCTCATCGACTTGCGCGCGCGCAACCTCGCCGCCGCCCACCCACAATGGCTCGTAACCGGGATAGTACGGAACGGCGCCCATCAGGTCGGGCTCGCTCCGCGACTCACGTTTGATCTCGCGATCCGCCTCGTCATTGTGGACGATTGGAACCACCGTGCGCGCGCCTTTGACATCCACCCACGCGCCAATGCCTTGCTGCCAACGAACCCGTGACGCGGCTTCGTGACGGAAGATCAAGCGGTTTCGGCCGATGCTGGTGATGCTCATCCCCGCGGACACGCGTTCGTACGCCATCGCGTCATATGAGCGGAGCGCCGAGTCCTGTCGCATTCGCGCGACGCGCGCTGCAAGCAACATGCTCCGCGCCGTCGCATCGTGAAACGCGCTGGAGCGAAGCGCTTCTGTCACCGGCCGCCGGCGACCCTGCTCCCCGTACTGCGAGGTTCGCATCGTGACGGAGTCGCGCGTGCTGTCGATGACCCGCGGATAGCGCGGATAGTCGGGACGCCCGCTCTGTGCGACCTGAAAGGTCAGACACAGCGCGGCACTGAGGAGCGGCAATAGCATGATTCGAGGCCTCGTGAGCGCTGCCATCGGTACGGGCGAGACTCAGCCCGGGTTTCGAACGAGCCGTGCCGTGCGTTAATTCCCGGCCATACGTCAACTCCCCCGCTACCCTCCGTCGGTCCCATGCCTCGACTTCGTCCGTTCGCTCTCATCCTCGCCGCGAGCGTGTCGTTCAGCCACGGCGAGCGCGCACTCGCGCAGACACCCGTCGACTGGAACGCGCTCACGAATGAGACGGTGCGTGTCCTTTCGGATTACATAAAGATCAATACGACGAATCCGCCCGGTAACGAGCTCCAGGCGGCTCGATTTCTCAAGCAGATTCTCGACAAGGAAGGCATCGAGGCGCGCATTCTCGATACCGCCGAGCTTGCACCCAGCGGCCGCGCAAATCTGTATGCGCGGATCAAAGGAAACGGATCGAAGAAAGCGATCGCGCTGGTGCACCACATGGACGTCGTGCCGGTGACGCCAAGTTTCTGGTCGGTCGATCCATTCGCGGGGCTCGTGAAGGACGGGTACATCTGGGGCCGCGGCACGATCGACATGAAGGGCGAAGGCATCGTGCAGCTCATGACGATGATCGCCATCAAGCGGAGCGGCCTGCCGCTCAGCCGCGACATCGTCTTCATCGGCAACGCCGACGAGGAACTGGGTTCAACCGGCGCGGTGGTGTTCGTCAAGCGCCATCCCGATCTGCTCGAGGACGTCGAGTACCTGATGACCGAAGGCGGCGGCAATCAGGTTGAGCGCGGGAAGCTCGCGTATTACGGCGTGGGCGTCGCCGAGAAGCGCACGTTCTGGCAGCGCGTGAGCGTGCGCGGCACGCCGTCGCACGCGTCGCGCCCGACGAAGCTCAACCCCGTGCCAAAACTCGTGGCGGCGCTCGACAAGATCGCCCGCTACGAGACGCCGCTCCACGCCACGCCGGGCGTCGCGAAATACTTTCACGACATCGCGCGGACGTATCCCGAGCCGCAGCGCACGTGGCTGAGCGACGTCGCGGCGGCTTTAAATAATGCTAAAGCGCGCGACTGGATCACGAACGACGTCTACTGGAACGCCATTCTGCGCAACACGATCTCCCTGACGGCGCTTCAGGGGTCGAACAAGACGAACGTCATCCCGGCCGAAGCCACCGCGGAGCTGGACATTCGGCTGCTGCCGGACACCGACCCCGTGGAGTTCATGAAGACGTTGCGGCGGATCGTCGGCGACACGGCGGTGCATTTCACGACGTTGCTCGAGCCCAAGCCGCCGCTCGAGAATCCGATCGCCACCGATCTCTTTCGGGCCATCGAGCGCGCGTCGCACGATCGCGATCCGAACGCCTTGGTCACGACGCCAATGCTGACCGCCGCCACCGACCGCCCGACCTACCGCGCGCTCGGTATCATCACGTACGGATTCGATCCGTTCAAGATCGAAGCGTCGGACCTGCAAACGGGCATGCACGGCAACAACGAGCGCATCTCGGTCGACAACGTCGCGTTCGGGCTCAAGTACACGTACGACGTGCTGCGGTACGTGCAGTAGCGGCCGCCGCGCCTACGGCTTGCGA
Organism: Gemmatimonadaceae bacterium; assembly: GCA_035606695.1. Lineage (NCBI taxonomy): Bacteria > Pseudomonadati > Gemmatimonadota > Gemmatimonadia > Gemmatimonadales > Gemmatimonadaceae > Gemmatimonadaceae bacterium. Next base: position 283,701 of record DATNEW010000027.1, on the reverse strand, counting down.
CGCGCCGATTCCGGATCGCGCGTCCAGAGCGCGATCACGCCGCACGTCGCGTCGCTCGTACGAAAGTCGGCGGGGATCTCCGAGGCGCTGCGATACACCTCGACACCCTCGAGGGTCAGCGGGTCGAAGTCGTCGACGTTGCCGTTGGGATACGGCTCGCCGTCAACGTAGATCCGCACCGAGCAGTCGCCGCGCGCCGTCGTGTTCCGCGATCGCTGCATGTGCACGGGCTGCGGATCGCCGGCGCGCATCTGGATGACGCCGATACCAGGCAACGTCCGAAGCAGCTCGCTCACACTGGCGGCCTGACGCTTCTCGATCTGATCGCGCGTGATGAACGAGCCCACGCCGCGCGCGCGGCGGCGATTGAACGATCCCATCTTTCCGCGCATCGGATCCGCGGCGACGTGCTCGGTGTCGAGCAGCGCGACCGCGGGCCTCATCTCGAAATCGCCGACGACGACTCCGCCCGCTTGCACCACGACGGCGATCGTTTCCGGCGCGAAGCCAAAGTGCCGCGCCGTGAGCAGCACACGGCCGGCCGCGAGACCATCCAGCCGATACGCGCCCGCCTCGTTGGTTCGTGCGCTCAACCCGCCGCCGAGCGGAGCCACGAGGACGCCGCCCACGCGATGTCCCGCGGAGTCGCGCGTCGTTCCGCGCGCCGCGCCTACCTCCGATCGCGTCGACCGCTGGGCGGCGACGATCGCCGGAACAAACACCAACAAACCGACGACAACACGCATGGCTGGGTGGGTGACCGCTCTTTCACGCTATGACCTGACGCAATCCCGAGCAAGGGGACCCAGGTGTAGGTTTCAGCGCGTATGCCTATTTCCGCGACCGCCGCCGCCGCGCCCGCGTTGTTCGTCGAGAATCTTCGAAAGTCGTTCGGTAACGTCCACGCGGTCGCGGGGCTCGACCTCACGGTCGCACCGGGCGAATGCTTTGGCCTGCTGGGGCCCAACGGCGCCGGAAAAACGACGACCATCGAGATCTGCGAAGGGCTGCTGGCGCCCGACTCGGGGCGCGTCGAGCTGCTCGGCATGCAGTGGGACCACCATGAGCACGAGCTTCGTGAGCGTCTTGGTATTCAACTTCAGGAAACGCAGCTCGCCGACAAGCTGACGGTGGAAGAGACGGTGCGGCTGTTTCGCAGCTTCTACACATCGGGCCGCACCGTCGACGAGGTCATTCGCCTCGTTCAGCTCGAAGAGAAGCGCGACGGTCGCGTGGGCAAGCTGTCCGGCGGCCAGAAGCAGCGCCTGGCGCTCGCGTGCGCCATCGTCGGCGATCCCGACCTCCTCTTTCTCGACGAGCCCACCACCGGTCTCGATCCGCAGTCCCGACGGCAGCTCTGGGATTTGATCACGGAATTCAAATCGCTCGGCCGCACGATCATTCTGACGACGCACTACATGGACGAAGCGGAGATACTCTGCGACCGCGTCGCCATCGTCGATCACGGAAAGGTCATCGCCCTCGGCACACCGCTCGAGCTCATTAGATCGCTGGGCGCCGAGCATGTGGTGGAGTTCGCGCTTGCGCCGGGGAGCACGCCGCTGGACACCGAGGCGTTGCGCGCGCTCGAGGGGGCGCGCACCGCGCGAACGGTGACCGGCGGGTACGAGCTGCAGGTCAGTGCATTGCATCGCGCGGTGCCGGCGCTCTTGTCGTTCATCGCGCAGCGCGGCGCGGAAATGACGCAACTCACCACGCATTCCGCTTCACTCGAGGACGTGTTCGTGTCGCTCACGGGGAGACAGCTTCGCGATGAGTGAACGAGGTAAACAGGGTAAGCGGGATGATCGAGGCGATCGGGGCTCGCTGGCGCAGCTCGTCGGGGTGCGTTTCAAGGAGTACACGCGCGAACCGGAAGCGTTGTTCTGGTCGTTCGGCTTTCCCATTCTGCTGGCCATCGGACTCGGCATCGCGTTTCGGAGCAAGCCGCCTGACATCGTGCATGTCGCCGTGGCGAATACGGACTCGCGAGCCGCGGGCATCGCGGCGTCGTTGAAGCGCGACAAGGGACTCGCTGTGGACCTGCTTGCGGCCGATACCGCCGCCACTGCGCTTCAGACGGGACGCGTGGCGCTGGTTGCCACGCCCGCCGCCGACGGCGGCGTCACGTACCAGTTCGATAACACGCGGCCCGACGCGCGCGACGCGCGGATGATGGTCGATGACGCGCTGCAGCGCGGCGCGGGTCGCGCCGATCCCGTTCGCGTGAGTGAGCGACAGGTGCGCGAAGCGGGCGCGCGCTATATCGATTTCGTCATCCCCGGCCTGCTCGGCATGACGATCATGGGCGGCGGCATCTGGGGACTCGGTTTCTCGATCGTCGATCAGCGGCGTAAGAATCTGCTCAAGCGGCTCGTGGCGACTCCCATGTCGCGCGCCGAGTATCTCTTGTCGTACATCATTTCGCGGCTGGTGATGCTGACGATCGAAGCCGGCGTGCTACTGACGTTCTCGAGATTGTTCTTCGGCGTGCCCATGCGTGGTTCGATCTTCGCGGTCGCGGTCATTACCGTCGTCTCCGCGCTCGCGTTCGGCGGACTCGGCTTGCTCATCGCGTCGCGCTCCAAGACCATCGAGGGCGTGTCCGGCCTCATGAACCTCACCATGCTGCCCATGTGGGTGTTGTCCGGCGTGTTCTTCTCGTCGGAGAATTTTCCGCACGCCGTGCAGCCGTTCATCAAGGCGCTGCCGCTCACCGCGACGAACGACGCGTTGCGGGCGAGCATGCTGCGTGGTACGGCGCTGCCCGCATTGTGGCCTCAATTCGCGATTCTCGCGGCGTGGATGATCGTGTGCTTCATGGTCGCGTTGCGCGTCTTCCGCTGGAGGTGAGCGTTGGGGGGCGATCTCTCGCGTGATGACCTCGTAACCAATGGGCGCGCGATCCTCGACTGGATCGCCGAATATCTCGAGCATCCCGAGAAGTTTCCGGTGTTGTCGCGAGTGGCGCCGGGCGAGATACGCGCGTCACTGCCTTCGTCACCACCGCGCGCGGCCGAACCGCTCGAGACGATCATCGGCGATTTCGAGTCGAAGATCCTCCCGGGTATCACGCACTGGAATCATCCGGCATTCTTCGGATACTTCGCGACGTCGTCGTCGATTCCCGGCATTCTCGGCGAGATGCTCGTCTCGGCGCTCGACGTGAAGGCCATGCTGTGGAAGACGTCGCCGGCGGCGACCGAGCTCGAGCAAGTCGTGACCGATTGGTTGCGCCAGATGCTCGGGTTGAGCGGCGAGTGGTTTGGGATCACGACCGACACGGCATCGATTTCGTCGATGCTTGCGCTCGCCGCGGCGCGAGAAGCGCGTCCCGAGCTGGCGATTCGCGAACGAGGCATGGCGGGACGCGCCGATCTTCCGCGGCTTCGCGTTTATGCGTCGCCGCACGCGCACTCGTCCGTCGACAAGGCAGCGCTCGCGCTCGGGCTTGGTCTCGAGAATGTCGTAAAGGTGGATGACGACGACGAGTTCCGCATGCGGCCCGAGGCGTTGGAGCGGGCGATCGCAGACGATCGCGCGCAAGGCTATCTGCCGCTCGCGTGCGTCGCGACGGTGGGCACCACGGGAATGACGAGCATCGATCCCGTGCCCGCCATCGCGGCGATCGCCAAACGCGAAGGCGTTTGGCTGCACGTAGACGGAGCGTACGGCGGCATGCTGGCGATCGTTCCGGAATACCGCTTCGTGCTCGACGGTGTCGAGGGCGCGGATTCGCTCGTCGTGAATCCGCACAAGTGGTTGTTCACGCCGTTCGATTGTTCGGCGTTCTACATCAAACGTCCCGATGTGCTCAAGCGCGCGTTCTCACTCGTGCCCGAGTATCTCGTGACGCGCGAGCAGGACGACGTCGTGAACTACATGGATTACGGCGTCCAGCTCGGGCGCCGGTTCCGCGCGCTCAAGCTGTGGATGATCATCCGTGCGTTCGGCGTCGATGGGCTCGCCGATCGGTTACGTGAACACTGCGAGCTCGCGCGCGAGTTCGCGTCGTGGGTCGCCAAGAGCTCTGACTGGGAACTGATGGCGCCCGTGCCTTTCTCACTCGTTTGCTTCCGCTACACGGCGAACGGATTGGGTGACGACGGGGCCGACCGGCGCAATGAGGCGATCATGCACGCCGTCAACGCCGGCGGCGACGTGTTTCTCTCGCATACGAAGATCGACGGCCGGTTCACGCTGCGGCTCGCGGTCGGAAACATTCGCACTGAAAAGAAGCACGTGCGCCTGGCGTGGGATCGCTTGAACGAGGCCAGTGCTCGCCTCGCTACTTGATGTCGCGGTACGACTGCGGAAACTCTTTCTTGAGATTCGCCACCTTCGGCAGATCGTACATCGCGATGTACGGCTGCGTCGGATTCAGCTCGGCGTAGTGCTGATGGTACGCCTCCGCCGGATAGAAGTTCTTGTACGCCACGACTTCGGTCACGATCGGCTGTGAGTACGTGTGCGACTTCGTCAGCTGATCGATGAACGCCTTCACCTCACGCTTCTGATTGTCGTTCATGTAGACGACCATCGAGCGATATTGCGTGCCGACGTCCGGACCTTGGTGGTTGAGCTCCGTTGGATCGTGCGCGACCGTGAAGAAGATGCGTAGCAGTTGATCGAGCGAGACCTGCGACGGATCGAACGTCACGCGCACCGACTCGGCGTGGCCCGTTCGTCCGGAGCTCACTTGCTCGTACGACGGCTTGTCCGCCCAACCGCCGGAGTACCCGGAAACGGCGCTCGTTACGCCCTTGGTGTGCTCGAACACTGACTGAATACCCCAGAAGCATCCACCGGCGAAGATGATCGTTTCGTCGGACTTCGCCGCTGTCCCCGCACTGGCCGAGCCCGCGGCGAACGTGGCGAGCATGCCGGCCAGCAAGAATGTGCGTCTCATCATATGAGCCTCCGCTCACTTGTCATTCGTCGTCCTCCGACGGCGCCAACGGGAACTGCCCCGTATCACCGGACTCGAGCACTTCGACGACTTCTTCCTCGACGTGCCGCTTCTTCATCACCCAGAATACGACGGCAAGGCCAATAAGGATTGCCGCCACGAGCACATTTTCATAACGGCGAACGTGACCGAGCAGGACCAGCGTCGTTCGTCCGAAGCCCCAGCCAATCAGTGTGAACGCGAACGCCCATGTCGTACAGCTGACTGCGGCACCGATCGCATACAGCCAGATCGGCACTCGAGCCGCGCCGCACGCGATTGGCAGCGTCAGCCGCAGGCCGTACGCCCAGCGCACCGCCAGTGAGACACGCCACGGATGCCGGCGAACCACGCGGAAGGCGCGCACCATGAACGATCGAAGGTGCGGCCAACGCCGCCGCGCCCACTCGCCGCGCCAGCGTCCCACATAGTACAACCCGATGTCGGCGACCCATGTTCCACCCGCGACCCAGAACCCGACGAGCGACAGCCGCAAGCGATGATCGTGCGCCGCCAGGCCTCCGATGAGCGGCGTGGCCTCTTCGGTGATGATGCCCGTCAACCCGAGCGTGATGTACGCCCAGAGCTGATGCAGAACCCTTGTCGCCTGAGCATGCGCCGCGGCCGTTTGAAACAGGAGCAGAAGAATGGGCGTCGCTCCGCTACGCCGTCACGGCGCGATCGCGGCGGCGCTGCACGCCGCGTCCATGTACGCGCGAAATTCCCGATGCAGCCGAGTGGCGATGGGACCCGGTGCGCCATTCGCGACCGGCACGTCGTCGATGCGCACGATCGGCATCACGTCGGCAGTGGTGCCAACGAGGAAACACTCATCCAGCCGCGACAGTTCTGCGCGTGTGAGCGCTCCCTCGCGCACCGCCATGCCGAGCGCGCGCGCGATCTCGAGCACCACGGCGCGCGTGATTCCAGGAAGGATGAGATTGTTCAACGGATGCGTGCGGATCTCGCCGTCGATCACGCCCACCACGTTCGCGTGCGACCCTTCGGTGACCAGGCCGTCGCGAATCATGATCGCCTCCATTGCCCCGCGCTCGGCAGCCGCTTGTTTGGCAAGGACGTTCGGCAGCAGCTGGATCGTCTTGATGTCGCAGCGCAGCCATCGAATGTCCGCCGTCGTGATCGCCGTGGCGCCGCGCGCGCGCAGCTCGTTTGGCGGCGAGAAGGGATTGACCATCACGAACACGGTCGGCGCCGGCGCGTTCGCGGGAAACTGATGCGTGCGGGGAGCAGCGCCGCGCGTGATCTCGAGGTACAGGGTTGCTTCACCGTGCATCAGATCGCCATCGCTCAGCAGGCGCTCGGCCACGTCGGTCAGGACATGGGCGCTCGCCACGTCGGGGGCGGCGATGCGCAGCTCGCGAAGTCCGAACGCCAGTCGATCGAGATGCCGCTCGGTCTCGAACAGCCGTCCGTTGACGACGCGCCACACTTCGTAGACGCCGTCGCCGAAAATGAAGCCTCGATCCTCCACCGGGATCGACGCTCCTTCGCGCGGAACGAACTGGCCATTCAGATAACAGAGCACGGCAATCAACGGGTGGGAACAACTGGAAAATAACGCTGTCGCTCCTCCCCGAAAAATGCGGACGTCCGACGTTCGTCCGCGGTAAGCCTTTGTGCTTCAATCTCCAGCGTGCGTCTGCACCGCGTGCGCCGGCACCGCATGCTCCGCCGTCATCTGCTTCGGCTGCATCCCGAACTTCCGCGCGAACCACTGCCGCCATTCGTCCAGAATCTCATAACCCGTCGGAATGACGAGCAGCGTCAGGAACGTCGACGTCAACACGCCGCCAATGACGGCGACGCCGAGCGGCGCGCGGAACTGCGCCCCTTCTCCGCGGCCGAGGGCGACGGGGATCATGCCGGCGATGAGCGCGAACGTCGTCATCAGAATCGGACGCAGCCGGATGGAGCCCGCCTCGATGAGCGACTCGCGGAGCGGCAGGCCGCGCTCCTCACGCGCCCACTTCGCGAAGTCGATGAGCAGAATGGCATTCTTCGCCACGATGCCCATGAGCAGAATCACGCCGATCAAACTCATGATGTTGATCGTCATGCCCGAGATCGCCAGCGACAGCATCACGCCGATGAGCGAGAGCGGCAGCGACATGAGAATCGCCACCGGATCGACAAATGATCCGAACTGCACGACCAGGATCAGATACATCAGCAGCACGGCGAGCCCAAGCGCCGAAAAGATCTGTCCGAAGACTTCGGCCTGTGACTCCGCGTCGCCGCCGATGGTATAGTGAACGCCGGCGGGCAGTCGCATGTGGTCGAGCATCTTCTGAATGTCCGCGGTCACGTCGCCCGTCGCACGACCGGCCGTGTTCAACTCCACCGTCACGACTGGCTCCCGATTGAGGTGGTCGATGATCGCCGGCCCCAGGCTCTGCTTGATGGTCGCGATCTGGCCCAGCGGCATGGTCGTGGGTGCTCCGTTCGGCCCATTCACGATCATCGGCAGCCGCTCGAGATCCGACGCGCGCTGGCGCGCCTCGGGCGTGAGACGCACGGTGACCTTGCGCGACTTGCCCGTGGGATCGATCCAGTATCCGGCATCGATGCCCGCGAACGCCGGACGCAACGACTGCGCGACCTGTCCCACGGTCAGCCCCATCGAACCCGCCACGCCACGATTGAGATCGATCTCGAGCTCCGGCTTCTGGCCCTTGGTCGAGAGACCAATGTCCACCGCGCCGGGAATCTTCTCGACGCCGGCCTTCACCATGTCCGCCGCCTGCGCGAGCGCATTCACGTCCTGTCCGCGCAATTGCAGCTGGATCTGCTTGAACCCGCCGCCGAAGTCGCTCGTGAAAATGGAATACGTCGCGCCGGAGATGCGCGCCGTCTCCGTGCGCATTTCGGCCGCGAGCTCCTCGACCGACTTGTGACGGTCACCCTTGCCGACGGTGCGCACGTAGATGTTGCCTTCGTCCACGCCACCCGTGGCACCGTTGCCGAGCGTAGCGTAGGTGTACTTGACCTCGGGATGTTGTCGCGCGATACGCGCCGCTTCTTCGGCCTTGAGTCGCGTGTATTCCATGTTGGACCCCGGCGGCGTTTCCATCGCGATGATGAATTCGCTGCGATCGTCTTCGGGGAAGAAGGCGGTGCCGACGGTACGCACCGGCGGCACGATTTGCGGCAGCGCCACGAAGGCCGCGAGACCCGCTGCGACGATCACGCCGCGCACCGCGCCGTGCAGACGCTTCTTCACGAGCCCGAACACGACGATCAGAATTCCAACGAGCGCCGCGGCCAGTCCGCTGACCCCCCGCGACGGGAGGAAGAACGACGCGAAGAACGTGAGCGTCGCGATCGTCACCATGGCCAACCGGTGATCGAGCGCCCACGCGATCACCTTCTTGTAATTGAGCGCCTGGCGATTGAACCAGGCATTGAACTTGTCGAGCTGCCGCGTGATCCACGCGCGCTCGTGCGGCGGCTTGTGCGGATCGGGCCAATACGCCGACAACATCGGATCGAGCGAGAACGACACGAACAGCGAAACCGCAACCGAACACGCAATCGTCAACGCGAACGGCTTGAACCACTGCCCGCCGACCCCGGGCATGAAGCCAATCGGCACGAACACGGCGAGAATCGAGAAGGTCGTGGCCGCGACCGCGAGGCCGATTTCGTCCGTGCCGTCGTGCGCCGCCGTGAAATGGTCTTTCCCCATCTCGACATGTCGCACGATGTTTTCGCGCACCACGATTGCATCGTCGATCAGAATGCCGATCGCCAACGACAACCCGAGCAGCGACATCGTCTCGAGATTGAAGCCGAGCGACCAGACCGCGATGAAGCTCGCGAGCACGGAGATCGGCAGCGCGACGCCGGTGATCACCGTCGAACGCCACGAATTCAGGAACAGAAATACCACCAGGACCGTGAGCAGCGCGCCCAGTAGCAGCGCCTCCTCGACGTTCTCGACCGCGGCCGTCACGCGCACACCGGAATCCTTCACGACCTTCACTTCCGTACCGGCCGGCAGCGTCGAATCGATCTGCGCCAACCGATCGCGCACGCGTGCCGCTACGTCGGTCGTGCTGTACCCCTTCATCTTCTTCACGTCGATGCCGATCGCTTCCTTCGCCGCCGTCGCGTTCTTGTCCGCGTACACGGCCAGCGTCCTCGGCTCCTCCGTTCCGTCTTTCACGTTCGCGACCTGACCGAGCCGCACGAGAATGCCGTTGTGGTCGGCGACGACGAGGTTCTCGAACTCCGCCGGATTCTCGAGCCGGCCGTGCAGGCGAATCGCGCGCTCGTCGAGATCGCCGTTCACGCGGCCGACCGGCGCCGCGAGATTCTGCAGCTGAAGCGCCTGCACCACCTGGGCGACGCTCACATTGTTCGCCTGCAGCCGCTGCGGATCCAACTCGACCGTCAGCTCGCGCTCGACCTTGCCGAAGATCTGCACGTCGGCGACGCCGGGGATGGCGCGCAGCTCGCGCGTGATGCCCGGATCCGCGAGACGCGTCAGCTCCGCGGGCGACAAGACGGTCGACGAGATCGCCAGCGAGACGATCGGCCGATCGGTGTCGTTGTACTTCGAGATGATCGGTTCCTTCATCTCCGTCGGCAGATCGGCGCGGATCGTCGAGATGGCGTCGCGCACTTCCTGCGAGGCCACGTTGAGATCCTTGTCGTACAGGAACTCGATCATCATCATCGAGTACCCGTCGTACGCCTTGCCCATGATGCGCTTCACCCCGGCGATCGACCCGATCTGTTCCTCGACGGGCTTGAGCACTTCGCTCTCGACCACGTCGGGCGACGCACCCGGATAGATGATGCCCACCGTCAACCACGGCGGCGCCACGTCGGGAAACTCGTCGGTCTTGAGCTTGAGCAGCGAGAACGTGCCGAAGATCACCAGCGCCACCATGGTGACGACGGTGATGAGCGGCCGCTTGATTGCGAAATCGCTAATGATCATGAGAGCTCCCCGTCATCCTGAGCGGAGCGGAGCGTAGCGAAGGACCCCTTTCATCACGGAGGAGCTCTCCTCGGCGATCGAGGGGGTCCTTCGGTCGCTGACGCTCCCTCAGGATGACAATCAGTTATTTCCTACCCGTATCCGCCGCCGCGCTGACCTTCACCGGCGTCTTTTCCGAGATGCCGCGCGCCGCGCCAAGCAGAATCGTGTCGCCTGGTGCGATGCCGGAGCGCACTTCCACCGTCTCAGTCGCGGCATCGCGAATGCCAAGATCCACGTCGGTCTTCTGCACCAACCCGTTCTTGATGCGCATCACATACGGACGCAGTCCCTTCTCGTCCACCGCGCTGATCGGAATCACCGGCGCGTCGCGCACCTCGCTCGACACGTGGCCGTCAGCGAACAAGCCGCCCACCAGCACGTTTCCCGCGTTCGGGATCGACGCGATGATCCGCACCTGTCGCGTCGTCGGATCCGCCACCGGATTGATGTTCGTGATCCGCCCCGTGAACTGGCGGTTCGGATAGCCGTTCACCGAAAAGTCGACAGGCATGCCGAGCCGCACCGCCGACAGCTGATCGGCCGGCACCGACGCCTCGAGTCGCATCGTCGCCGGATTCACGATCGTGAACAGCGCCCCGCCCGATTGCACCACGTCGCCCGCGCTCACCGCGCGCGCGCTCACCACGCCGGTGATCGGCGAAACGATCGTCGCTTTGCTCAACTGCTTGTCCGCATTCGCCAATTGCGCGCGCGCGTTCGCCAGCTGCGCTTCGGCCGCCGTGTACTGATTGCGCGTGAGCTCCGCGTCGCGCTCGGCGATCGCGCCCGCTTTCAGGAGCGCTTCGTTGCGATCCATCTGCCGCTTCTGCAGTTCCACCGAGTTCTGCGCCGTCGTCACCGCGGAGCGTGCCGACAATTCCGTTTCACGCAGCGCCGCGTCGTCGATGCGCGCGAGCACCTGGCCTTTGCTCACCGGACGGCCTTGCTCGACCATCGTCTGCAGCACGGTGCCGCCAACTTCGGCGCGCACGTTCGCCTGTTCCTCCGGCTGCAACGCACCCGAGATCGCCGGCCCCGATCGAATCTGCTGCGCCTTCACCACGGCGATGTTTTCCGGACCGACCAACATCGTCGGCGTCGTCGTCGCCGCCTTGGTGGTGTCCGTTCCCTTGCACCCCGCGAGCGTGACAAGTGCGGCAAGCGCGACGAGCACGACGGGCGAAGCCGCGACACAACGGACCTGGATGCTGCGAGCTGCTTCGTTCATCTCCTCCTCACGCCGACTCATGGCTGGCCGCTCCCCGGTGGATTAGTAGTCTGTAAACGCGTTTGCGTCGCTTGTCCTTGTAGTTGCTGCTGCTGCTGTTGCTGCTGCACGGCGCCCGCCGCGCTCTGTGTCGGCGCCTGGTTGCTTGCGCCCGACTGCAGCGGAAGGTCGCGGATCAACGCGAGCCGCACGCGGGCGACGGCGAGATTCCGCGCCGCCTGGGCGCGATTGGCGAGCGCCTGCTCCAACAACAATCGCGACTGCGAGAGATCCGTCTGCGTCGAGATGCCTTCGCGAAACCGCACCTGATCGATCGCGTACGCACGCTGCGCCTGCTCGGCAGTGCCGCGGCTGGCGTTCCACGTCGCTTGTGCGTCGGCGAGCGAGTTGAGGGCGACACGTGAATCGAGTCCCGCGAACTGCTTCGTCTGATCGCGCTGCGCGCGCGCCTGCTGTAGCGCGGCCTGAGCGATGAGCTGATCGCCCTTGATCCGGCCGCCGTCGAGAATCGGAAAGTTGGTCGAGACGCCGACGGTCCAGTTGTTGACACCCTGGCCGAGCGACGGCAGCGCACCAGCCGGGAAATACAGACGCTGATACTGCGACACGAGCGCGAACGACGGAATCCGCTCGCTCCGCGCGATCTTGACCTGCGCTTCGGCACCGCGCACCGCTTCGTCGAGCTCGCGCACGGGCGCGCGCATCGCCGCCGACGTGTCGGTGCTGGCGCTCGTGGCTTGCGCCATCGCCGGCAGCGAGGGACCGGTCGCGCCGTCGATGCCCGTCGTGAGATGCACGTTGTCGTCGAGCGGCATGTTGAGCAGCTGCTTCAGGTGCAGGTAAGCGACCTGTCGATTGGCGCGCGCCTGAATCGTGACCGGAATCTGGTTGTCGCGCGTGACCTGCGCGCGGAGCAGGTCGTACTCCGAAACGTTACCGACGTTCTTCGCCACCTGCGTCTGCGCGAAGATCGCGTTCGTCTCCGCCAACGACGAGTCGGCAATCGACACGAGTTGGTCGGCGAGCACCGCGTCGTAGTACGCCGACGTCACGTCGAGCGACACTTGCGCCTGCTGCGCCGTGAGCTCGATCTGCGCCGAGCGAAGCTGCGCGTCGGCCGCGGCGTTCTGCGCGGTGATGCGGCCGCCGGTGAAGACGTTCTGCGAGAAGCTCAAGCCAAACGTCCAGAGATTCGCCGCCGCAAAGCTCGTCTTGCTGAGATCGAATCCGCCCGCCGCCGCCTTCTTGGTGGTATCGGTCGTGCCGGGCGTCGTCGTGTTCGAGTTGCTCGAGCTGCTCGAGCTCAGCCCCGAGAACTGCGACTTGAGCGTTCTGTTATAGCTGCCGGTGGCGTTGAGCTGCGGCAGGTACTGGCTGTGCGCCTGATACTTGCCGCCGCTGGCGCGCGTGACGCCGGCGCGAGCGATGTCGACGGTCTGACTGGCGCCCTGTGCGAGGCGGAGCGCGTCGTCGAGCGAGAGGGAAATGGTTTGCGGGCTTTGTGAGGCTGGCCCCTGCGCGCGCGCGAGCTCGGCCGAGGTAGCCACGAGCGCGAGCGACAGCGACACGATCCGGATGTGAGGGCGGCGGGAAAGCATACGAGTTTGCGGAAAGGAGTTCACGGCGTGGCGGCAGACCGTCGTCAGTCGCCGGCGGCGGTGCGCACTACGGAAACGTCGATGGTGCGGTTGCGGGCGGGCGACGCGGCGTGGACACCGAGCGCGCGCATGAAGATCTCGACGTACTTGGCGGGCGCGCTGTCGGCGGGCTGCGGAAACGCGCCGGGCATCACGTCGCGGGAGATGGCATCGCCGAACATGCTGCTCATGAGCATGGTCACCGCGGTCGGGATGTCGCCGTCGGCGGCGGCGATGCCCATCGACTGCAAGCGCAGCACGTAGTCGGTGAGGATCATGCCGGCGCAGTTCGGACCTTCGCACATGCACACGGCGGCTTCCGGTCGCTCTTCGATCTCGCCGAACGAGGTGCGAATGAGCGCGCGGTTGTCGCGCATGTGTCCGAGCACGGCGGCGACCCACTCGGTCATCTCGCGCTGTGGGTCGTTGGGGTTGTCGGGGAGCTCGGGGATTGGGGATTGGGCGACGTGATCCTGCATGAGCGCTTCGAACAGCGCCGCCTTGGAGCCGAAGGTGCGGAAGAGGGTGACTTCGTTGACGCCGGCTTCGATGGCAATGAGCCGGGTGGTGGCGCCACGGAAGCCGTGTTGGGCGTAGACGCGCTTCGCGGCGTCGAGAATGCGGTCGCGGATGTCCATAGGGCGCGTAGAGTATGGCCTTCCGGAGGCATATGCAAGTACCTACTTACTTGCGACAAATGTTTGGCGACACCCACCTACGACCCACAACCCACCCTGTCCAATCAGAACCCCGACGCCCCCGCCACCAACTCGCGCGCCCGCCGCCCCGCAGCCTCCGCCCGCACACGAAACGGCACGTCCCCCCGCGACCACGCACGCGCGACCCACCGATAGTGCGCCGCCGCGCTGTCCCGCTGACCGCCCTCCTCATACGCACGCGCCAGCAGGTCGTGCAACTCGGTGATCGACAAATAGTACGCGCTCGCCTCGACAGCACCGCGAAGCGCCGGCGCCAGCACGGTCGCCGCCTCGCGCGGCCGGTGCAACGCCAACAAGATGCGGCCCAGCTCGTAGTGAGCGCGCGTGTAGCCGTTCGTCGGCGAATAAAGCGCCCGCCGAAGCTCGCTCGCCGACGAATCCAGCTGACCTCGCGCCGTGAAGAGCAGGCCGCGAGCATAGTGGATCAGCAGGTCGTCTCGCCCGTATGAGCTCGCGCGCCCTGCTTCATCGACCAACGGCAGGCGTCGCACGATCGCCGACGTGTCGTGCGCGGCCGCGTACGCCGAAATCGCGTGCGCCAGCTGCCACGCGCGCGCCCGCGCCGTCCGACCCGGCGCGCTGTCCGCCCCCGGACGCCATGGCGGAACGAGCGAGTCGAACAGGACCGCGCTCGCACGGGGCAACCCACGCTCGAGCAGCAGCTGCGCCCGTGTGATTCGGGCCGTATATGCGGCTCCGTCAACGACCGAATCCTTGCCGGCGTCGGCCAGCGACTGCAACTCGCGTCCGACCGACCACGCCTCCTTCAGTCGGCCTTGCGTGCGATAATCGATCGCGAGATACCACAGCGCTTCCGCGCGTGTCCGAGGATCCGAGACATGCGTTGCTTCGGCAAGCAGTGAATCACACTCCGCAAAACGAGCCGCCTGCAAGTACGCCGTCACGAGAAAGCCGAGCTGCACATCGCGAGTGTGCGAGAGCGACGCGGATTGGCGATATGCCGCCAGTGCCGAGTCCGTCTTTGCCTGGAGACCGGCCATCATCCCGAACGTCAGCCACGCGGACGCTGAGCGCGGTTGCCAGCGCAGCCATTGCCGAGCCAGTCGCGCGGCGGCGGGGATCGAGTCGGCCTGGATGTACTCGAAGACCGCCGTTTGGAGCGCCTCACACGAGCGGCAACGCGCCGGATCTCCTCGCGGCACAGCCCGCTCGTCGGACACCGACGTCATGCCCGAATCGAGCGACACGACGCGCAGCATGGCCCGCGCCGAGCCATTGAAGTCGCCCGCCGCCGCGAGCGCCAAGCCGTGCAGATACATCGCGTCCGGTTCCGATGGATAGCGCACCGCGAGCGTCTCCGCGACCGGCAGCAGCGTTGGATCGTTCGTTTCGGCGGCCCACAGACCCTTCACCAGCAAGCGGTCGCGATCGGGGAGCGGCTCGGCGGCATGTAACGCACGCGTGAGAGTGCGCAGCATCGGTAAGCCGAGCGAGTGCTGCGTCTGCGCGAGGTAGTATTCCGCCATCGCGAAGCTCGAGTCCTCGTCGACCGCGCCACTGAACAGACGGAGCGACGAGACGAGATCGTTCTGGTAATACGCGCGCAACCCCTCTTGATAGAATCGGTATGCGACGAGCGACCGCGTGCTGGCGTCCGCAACGTGCAGCGATTCGGGTGCGGCGCGCGCCAACCCGCTCGCGAGCTCCGCCGTGGCGCGATCGACGAGCGCGAAAACATCGACGCCGCTGACCTCGTACGCTCCGCGCAGCGCACCCGTCGCGAGGTCGATGCGTCTCAGGTCGAGCCGCAAGGTTCCGTCGCTTCGGCGATATAGCGAGCCGTCGATCGCTTCGTCCGCGCGGGCGGCTCGCGCCGCTCGCGTCAGAACCATGCGCTCTGGCTCCGCCGCCGGCCGACCGACGCCGTCATCATGACGCAACCCAGCGGCAAGCTCGTAGACACGGGCGCTGCTGACGACGTGCAGTCCCGGCACGCGCGCAAGATTCGTCGCGAGCATGTCGCGCAGCGGCCGAACGATGCTGGCCGAATCTCCGTCATAGTCCGTCACGGCGCCGACAACAACGACCGGACCGTCGTCGTGTGCACGCAAACGCCAGCTGCCCCACGCCGCTCCGGCAAGAAGCAGCACGGCGGCTGCCGGCAGTGCGAGGCGCGCACGCGACAGCGGCCTCACACGGTCGTTCTCCACGATTTCCGGCTGCGGCGAGGGTGGCGCCGCCGAGGTATCGCGCGACGGACGTACCTCGGCCAACCATTCACCGGATGGATACACCGCGTTGCGCTCGCGCACCGTGCTCATTAGCGCTTGCGTTTCGGCCGACGGCGCGACCTCGAAGTCCCGCGCGAGTCGAGCGGTGAACTCATCGTACGCGCGAAGGGCCGCGGCGCGGTCTCCCACGCGATCGCACAGCACGATGAAACGTCGAACGGCCGTCTCATCGTCGGGAGAAACCGTCAACGCACGGCGTCCCCAGTGCAGCGCGCCCGTCGCATCGTGCGCGATGCGCCGGCTCTCGGCGACGTTCCACGCCGCGTCTGCCGCGAGCGTGCGCAGCCGCGCGCGTTCCTCATCGAGCCATTGTTCGAACTCGGCGGCAACGCCTGAGGCGAAAAACCCCTGGAGCAACTCGCCTCTGTACAACTCTAGAGCCTCCGCGGCGCGCCCGGCGCGCGCGTGCTCTTGAAACGCACGCACGTCGCACCAGACATCGTCGGCGAGTGCCAGCTCATCGTCGCCAAAGCTCACGACTGAATTGGTGCCGAGGGCGCGGCGCAAGTGATGGATTAGTTGGCGAAGCGCGGCTCGGGCGCGTGCATCGTCCAGCTCCGGCCAGAAGAGCGCGAGCAGTGTATCGCGGCGGCGAGGCATGCCTTCCGGCGCCAGCGCGAGATACGACAACAGGGCCAGCCGCTTGGGTTGCCGCGCGAGACCGCGCAGCAGAGACTCGGCTTCGGCGTCGTTCCGTCCGTCGACTCGGGCCAGCTCGACGCCGCCCAGCAACCGCATTGCGATCACGTCGCGCCTCCCGGGCGACCTGCGTTCGACGGCGTTACACGCGGCGTAACGCCTCGACGAACGCCTGAGTCACTCCGACTCCCAAGGTTGGCGAAGCTACGCCCCGGCTATCGGGGCTGCAATACGATCGCGCGTGCCAACCTCTGGAGGATCCGCATGCACATTCGCTCCGCAACTCTCTTGACACTCCTGCCAATCAGCGCCTTTGCGCAGGCGACACTGGTCGCGCGGGACCCCGTCGACGGATTGTCGCTCGCCGGCACGACGCTGGTCTGGAAGAGCGACTGTGGCGGGGACCTCGCGACGGCTGCCCGCGTGCGGTTCATGGATACACGCGGAACCAGCATCGTCACGACCTACTTCTCGGACGCGTGCGATGCCAATCGACCCGCGTCGACGCGCGCCGTCGCAGACAACGATTTCGTCTACTGGCTCACTGGCGCGGGCGCGGTCGTTCGTGCTCCGCTGGTACCTGTGCCGGGGTCCGCTCCACAACAGATCGCACACACGTCGCTCTCACGCATTGCCGGCTATCCGTCGTGCTGTTCGATCGCGGTCGACGACCACTACGTCTATTGGACAGAGACGAACGCGGTGTGGCGTGTGGCGAAGGGCGGCGGCACGCCGATAGTCATCGCGCGCGCCAGCGGTACCCGCGTCACGGATGTGCAGGCGACGTCGGGTGCCTCGCCCCGCGTGTTTTATATCGATGTCACGCCAGGCGGCGGCCGCCTTCGCGCGCTCCTTCCCGCCAGCGCCAACACGTACTTTCCGTTGCCCGCGGGCGAAAGCGTGGTCGCCTACGCCCTGAGCACGGACCATCTGGTGTATGTCTCCGCCGGCGACCAAGGCGCATACACCGTCTTCTCCCGATCACTGCCTTCGCTCGCGAGCGCCACGACGCTCTTCCATGACGACGGCGCACTACACCCTGCGCAGCGCATCGACGCCGTCGCGGTCGACGCCGCGCATGTGTACTGGCATGTCGCGGCCGATCGCACGGGCGGCCCCTTGATGCGTCTGTCGCTCGGAGCGCGGGCGCCGGTGCCCGTGACGATCACGGACTATCAGCTGCTCGCGGGCCCGATCGTGAGTGACGGCCGCTTCGTCTATTGGTTCCAGTTGTCCGAAGGCGTATATCGCCTTGGTGTCGACGCACCGGCGGTCGTCGCGACCTCACGCGACCGCGCGATTTTCACGGCGACCGACGTCTCGCCTGACCGGCCGTGGAATGACCACACGCGCGACGTGGGTGATCCGACCGGTCGCACGAATCTCGTCGTGGTCGATCCCACGAACCCATCGGTGCTGTATGCGGCAACGGATCTCAGTGGCGTCTGGAAGTCGACCGACGCAGGACATTCCTGGATTCAGTCGAGCTACGGAATGGAGCACGGCGTTCCGTCGTGGACGCCTGCGCTCGCTGTTGACCCGACGAACTCACGCCGCTTGGTCTACGCCACCGACGACGACGAGGAGCGCGCCGACGGACGCTCGACCGTGGGCATTTACGTATCGACCGACGCGGCGGCGACGTGGCACCATGTTGCCGTCGATGGCTGCGACCCGGGGCTTGCGGCGCGACAAGCGATTTTCGTCGGCGGCAGCGTCTTCGTTGCGACGCGATGCGGGATCGTGACGAGCACCGACCTCGCGCATTTCACCACGCTCAGCGGTCCGTGGGGTGGCGACACGCCGTACTTCGCGGCGCGCGGACAGACGTTATATACTTGCAATAATACATCTCTCTATCGGTCGACGACGCTGGGCGCATCGTGGGAGCGAGCAATCGCGCTGCCGAACCGCTGCATCGGCATCGCTGCTCCGCCGGACGGCGGCGATCCGAGTCATACGGCGCTCGTCCTCCTCATCGACGGCGGTGAGACTCAATTGCGCGTGTTCTCCGTGGACGCATCGTCCGGTTCGACGCGCGACCTCGGATTCCGACAGAAGCCGGATGGATCCGGGCGACGGGGAATATTCGTGGCACCGCGCGTCACCGCGACGGGAACCGGTCCCCTCGCCAGCTACGATGTCTTCGTCGGTAACGGGCTGAATTTCTTCGGCATCTCCGGACGAAATGCGGACAGAACGTTCATGTGGGCGGGAATCGCGACGATGCACGTCGATACGTGGTCGATGGCATTTCCGTCGACCTACGATCCGGCTCGCGGGGTCTGCACCGCCTATGCGTCGAACGACGGCGGCATCTACGCGTATGTTGGCGGCGCGGGGTCGAACTGCATCACCGCTACCGGTCCATTCGGACGCGCCATGTCCGGCTTGCACGCGCTTGGTACGGGCAAGATCTATGGCATTCGCCGCCCCGGATGTTCCGGTCCGCCATCCGAGTGCGTCGCGCTCTACGTGCCAACGGGAGACAACGATCTGTGGGCGTCATGGACAGGCGGCGCGACACCGCAGTCCTGGAACAGCATCTATTGCTGTGGTGACGCGAGCTTCGTCGTCGGCGATCCCGCGCGTCCCAGCGAGGTAATGACCGGACGAAACACCTTGCGATTGGTGCTACACAGTGTTGGCGCGCTGCCGCCGGCGTTTGCCGAGGTCGAGATCGGCGATAGCTCCATTACAGACGGCTCGACGACACAGGTTGGGTATGGTGCGGCGCCAGTCGTCACCCCTCGCGGAGAAACACCGCCGACGACGCCAGTCGATTACGTCACGTTCCGTAACGTCTCGCCCATCATGCGCGGTCAGCCGGCGAATCTCGACATGGTCGTGCGCATGCGCGGGCTCGTCAACAGGACGTTCGACGTCTCCCCCGGCCACGATTTTCCGTACAACACGGTGAGCAAAGTGGGCGTATCAGGCGGGCACGTGAGCCCCGTGTATTTCGTGCTCACGACCGACGGCAGAGTCATTCGCGGCCGAAGCAACAGCGTGGGCCTGGTCACCACCTGGGAGACGATTTCGCCCAGCACGATGACCGCGCAGAGCCTGTGGGTGAATCCGTACGATCCTCAGGAGATCTGGGTCACCGCCACGCACGACATCGAATCCACCCGCGACGGCGGACTGCATTGGAACGCTGAAACTCATCTCACGGCGATCGCGACTGCGAACGGCACGCAGAGGTTCACGTGTCGACAGTACTTCTGCCCACTGCAACAGGTGCTGTTCGTCCACACCGAGCCGGATGTGCGAATCGCGGTACTGCATCCGCGCGGGCTCGCATTCTCGCGCGATCGCGGACTGCATTGGACGCCGATCGAGCGCCTCCGCGGGTTGAACGGACTCCACGTCGACTCGCTCGCCGATGTGCATGCCTGGCCTCAGTCGGCCTGGTACGATCCGGCGCCTCAGACCAATGGATGGACGAGCCTGTATGTCGCGTTTGGCGGTCGAAGTGTAATTCGGCTCGACGGACCCTTCGAATCGCTGACGCCGATCGAATACTGACCGCGACGCCTCGGCAGAACGTGACCACCAGCAGCACCGATTCGATGCGCAAATGCATCGAATCGGTGCTCGGCCACCTGCCGACACAACAAACGTCGATTTATAAGATGAATTGCGGCAACGAGATATGACACATTCAACGCTCGCGAACGCGGCATGTCTATTGACAATTGTTGATGCGTCAAGCATCGCAATCTCCCCGCATTCAGAGCCGCTCATGCGCCACTCCATCCGCTCCATTTTCCTCACGGCGTCGGTCGCGCTTTTCGCCGCCGCCTGCTCCGACACGATGACGACCCCAACGCCGACGGGCCCCGCACAATTCGCCAAAGGCGTCGCGGGAGGGGGAGGTGGCGGCGGCGGCGGTGGCGGCGGCGGCGTGAAGGCCCTCAACGTGACCGGCGAGTGGTTTGGCTTCCTCTACGCCGCCACGCCCGGCGAAGCCAGTGTGGATTTCGTGCTCGTTCAAACCGGCAGTGACGTCACCGGCACCCTCACGTCCACGCTGTTCAATCAGGGCAACATCGTCGTGACCAGCCCGATGACCGGCACCACCGACGGCGTGACGTTGACGCTGCACTTCATCTGCCCCAACTCCGGCCGTCCGTGCAGCATCACCACGCCCATCATGCAAGTGAAGGGACTCGCCCTTCTCGGCCTCACCACCGATGACGCCACCGGATTCAACGTCTCGGAGCTCAACGTCGTGCGGCGCTGATTCCGAACGGCGACGCCTCATACCGCGCGAGCAGATCGCGCGCGTCATCATAGATCGCTAATGCTCCGCCAAGCGCACGATCGTCCCAACCGCCGCATCGCAACGCGACGGTTGGGATGTTCGCGCGTCGTGCTGCTTCGACGTCGTACGGGGTGTCGCCCAGCATGAGGACTTCGCCGGCGGCGAACGATCCGCGGTCGAGCGCGGCCTGAATGATGTCCGGATCCGGCTTCGAGCGATCGGCATCCGACGACGACGTCTTCCGGTCGACCAACTCCTCGAGCCCCGCCTGATCGAGCAGCTTGTTCAACTCCTCGCGCTCGGCCGAGGTCGCGATGACGAGCCGCAGGTCGTCGGCCTTGAAGCGCGCGAGCAGCTCGTGCGCGCACGGAAACGCGCGCAAGGTCGGCAGGTACGTGGTGTTGAATATTTCCTTCCGTCGCGCCGTCATGCGCTTCGCCTCGACGCTCTCGTGATCGAGGCCGGTGAGCTTGGGCAAGAGCTTGTCGCCCCCCATGCCGATCAAGGGCCGCACGCGATCGAACGCGATGTCGAGCCCGAATTCGCGAAACGTGTCTGCCCATGCACTGGCGTGGGCGTCGTTGCTGTCGATCAGTGTTCCGTCGACGTCGAGGAGAATGCCACGCAGCGTCGCGCCGGCATCGACGCCCTCCGGCGCATCACTCACGAATCATGACGCCGATGCGTTCTCCGCTCGAGCACCACTTCATCGTTGAGGATCATGTACCGAATGACGCGATCGCGTGCTTCGGGAAACTGCTTGATGCGATCGCGAAAGCGATCGTTCGACACGATGCTGGCGTTCAGCTCGCGCGCGAACGCGAGGATGAAATAATCCGCATCGGTACCGGCGGGCGCTTGCCGGACGTGGCCTTCCTCGATCAGTCGCTCGTACGCTCGCGCGTCGTCGATCTGATGGCGAAGCGCCGCATCCGCGACGATGATCGGCTCGAGGCCTTCGGACTTCAGCTTGTCCCGAATGGCGATGAGGTTCGCGAGCCGCGGCCCCTCGCCTTCCGTAGAATGCGCCACGTTCGATCCATCGACGAGCACCACGCTCGACGCCGGCTCGGCTTCTTGGGGTTGTTGCGGCCGTTGCTGGGCGCTCATCGATTGGTGCGTTGACGGTTGCGGTGCGCCGCGGCGCGCCGCGCGAGTGAATCGGCGACGACGGAGTCGGCCACCGCGAACATCGACTGCAGCTGCTGCGCGCGCGCGACCTGCGCCGAGGCGCGTCCCTGCGCTGTCTCGAGCACCGCCTGCAGCTCAGGCGCCTGCGCGACGGCCGACAGCTGCGACATGTAGTCGGCGGCGAGCTGGTTCGCCGCGATCGACTGCTTCACGAACACGCGATCCATCTGCGGACCGTGGTTCATGCTCACGGTATCGATGCGCGCCTGCAGCGCCGCGACGAGCGAGTCCTGCATTGCCGGCGCCGCGGGCGAGAGCCGCAATTTCGCGGCAAGCGAATCCGTGGTGTGTTGCAGCTCTGCCGTTCCGCGAACCATGTCAGCCGCGAACGCCCGCACGGTGTCCGAATGCCACGCCTGCAGCTCGGCGTTCGCGAGCGCACTCTGCCGCGAGTCGATCGCCGTGAGCAGCGACGTGACGTTGCCGTCGGTCATCCAGTGCACCGTCACGGCTGAGTCGTGATGTGTGGTGTCCGCGACCGCGACGGTTCCCGCGGCTTCGTTCGCGCCGCTGTCCGCCAGCGCCACAAACGTCGCCAGCACCGCCGTGACGATTCCCAATCCGATCGTTTTGGTGAGTCCGCTGTCCATCACAACATCCTGATTCGTCGAAAAAAAAGAAATGCCCGGGCTCTCACCCGGGCATCCTTTTCAAGAGGCGCGCCGAACCGTTGGTGCGGGCTCGGCGGCTCAGCCTTTCTTCTTGCCGCCCTTCTTCGTGCTGTCGGCTGGAGCCGCCGCAGGCGCCGCTGCCGCGTTGCCGAGCTTGTTCTGATCGTCCTGCGCCTTGGTGAGATGCGCCTGGATGTTCGGGATTGCCTTCGTGATCAGCGCCTTGAGCGAGGTGTCCTGCGCCGCGCCCTGTGCCGCTTGCAGCAGCGACAGTACCGACTGGTGAACGGCGACTTCGTGATCGATGTAGGCCTTATCCCACGCCGCGCCCTTCGCTTGCGCGTTGAGGCTGTCGGACATCTTCTGGAGCGTCGCCGGCAGCGTATCGTTCGCCGGCGCTTGCGGCGTAAGGTTCAGCTTCTTTGCGAGATCCTGCCCGGCTTTCCGCAACGCGTGGTGATCGCGCTCCATCATTTTGCCGAACTCCTTCACCGACGCGGCCGTTCCCTTCTTCGTGGCGATGTTGCCCCAGGCGCTGTCGGCCATGTTCGCTTCATCGAGCAGCGCCGCGATGTTGGCGTCCGTCAGCTGCGCCGGTGCCGGGGCGGCGGTGGTCGTCGGCGCCGCTGCTGCCGCCTTCGCGGCCGAATCAGCCGCCGCGGCCGAGTCCGACTTGTTCTCACCCTTGGCGCACGCGGCCCACAGTGCGCAGGTGCCGATCACTGCAATGCTACGCGCAAGACGCATCGACATACGTTCCGTCCTCCAGACAGGTTGAATCGCCCGGTCGTTCCGGGATGACCGTGCGCTGGCTCAGCAATTTCTGTACGAACCCGGCTCGAGATGGCGGGTAACATCGAGGCGTGAGGTGCGTCACACGTACGCATTCACATTTCCCTAACAGCCGCCAATGAAGAAGCAGACTCTGCGCAACGCCTTGCTCGTGGCGACCGCGGCCGTATCGGCATGGCTCGAATCGCCGAAGCTGGTGCATGAGCCGCTGCCGGCCGCAGCGGCCGAGCTCGCTGCTGCGCCCGCGACGATCGACAGCGCAGTGGTTCAGCTCGTTTCGACGGCGACGCGCAGCCATCTTGGGTTCGACACCAACGTATATCCCGGCGACAAGGCGATGGACGCCTGGAAGCGTGCCGGCCAATACGAATGGGTCGGCTACTATCTGTCGGCTCCCTGCCACTCCGACGACACGTGGTCGGGCAAGCGCGCGCAACTCGTGCGCAACGGATGGGGCTTGGCGGTCATCTACGTCGGTCAGCAGACGTGGGGCAAGAGCTTCGCGCCGACGACGCGCACCGTCACGGTCCACAGGAAGGCGACGAAAGGCCATCGCGCGAAGACCTACAAGATGACGCGCACGTCGACCATTCCCGTCGCGACGAGCCGGGACGGCAAGTGCGCGGCGTCGTACGTCAACGCGGCGCAAGGTGCGATCGATGCACGCGGCGCCATCGGGACCGCGCAGGGCGAAGGCTTTCCGAACGGGACCGTGATCTTTCTCGACGTCGAGTACATGACGTCGGTGCCGCAACGCATGCGCGACTACTACCGCGCGTGGACGCATGCCGTGCTCGCCGACGGTCGCTATAAGCCCGGCATCTATGCCCACACGCGCAACGCGAGCACGATCTACGACGACGTGAGCGACGAGTACACGCGCGCCGGTGTCTCGGGTGATCCGGCGTTCTGGATCGCCGGCACCGGCGGCTTCGACGTCGACCGCGCGCCGACGGACGTGGGCCACAAGTTCGCGACGGCGTGGCAGGGGTTGCTCGACGTGGTGCGCGAGCACAACGGCGTGCGCCTGCCGGTCGATATCAGTGTGGCGAGTGTGGCGTCGCCTAGCACGGAATAGTCTGGAGTACCCGTGCCGTTCAAAAAAATTTGTCACGGACTGTGAACTGCGACATACGCGGACAGGCACGGAGACGGCGTTGACTACAGTTGACTACAGTTGACTGCGGTTTCCGCTGTCTCCGTGCCCGTCAGAGTCCGTCGCGGTTCACAGTCCGTGCTTGAGTTTTTTTGAACAGCGTGCAGAAAAGCAGATCCTCGTCTCGCTCCGCTCGCGAGGATGACGGCGTTCGTTCGGCTCGCGAGGATGACCGATCTATTTCGCCGCCGACACCTTCTTCACGAACACCACCGCGTCGTAGTTCGCGGGAAACTCGATTGGCGTCTGGAACGCCGTCGGCGATGCGAGCGGCGAATAGGCGTCCGTGATAAACCGCATCGGACGCGGACCCTTGAGCCACGCCCCCGCGAGATCACTCGGCAGCGCGCGCATGTCGAGCCAATAGGCGCTCTCAGGCGCGCGGCGAAACACGTCTTCGTACGTGTTCGGCTGCGGCGGCGTCACCGTGATCGTCGACAGACCCGGCTCGTCGCCGATGCGCGCATTCGGATTCGGCACGTGCGTGCGAATCACGCCGTCGCCATATGTGAACGCAATCGCGCGATAGCGCGCGCCAAGCCGCTGGCCAAGCGGTACGCCGGTTTGCACCGTCGTCTTGTCGAGCGTCAGACGTCCCATCTCGACGTCGCCGCCCCACAACACCAGCCGCGCATTCTCGCCGGCGATGTTCGCGAGGAACATCACGTGCTCGGCGTTCGCGTCCTCGCGCTTCATGCGGCGCAACCCAACGCTCACGTGATGCGCGACGAGCCGCGCCATCTCTTCAGCAAATGCTAAATCCGACGCGCCGCGCGAGCCCAGCCGGCGCCGCAGTGCGACGATGCTGTCCAACCCTTGCGTCGTGGCCGGACCACACGACGCCCAGAACGTGCTGTCGGCCGCGCGACCCTCGAGTCCCCAGTGCGCGCCTTCGTTCATCGCGACGCAGGCATAGTGCTGCACGAGCCACGACTTGAGCGCCGGCCCGGTGAGTGAATCGGGTAGCGTCGTGATCACGCGCACCGCGTGCGCGGCGGTTGGAATCTCGAACCCGTAGAATCCGATCTCGCGGTCGCGATGCGCCATGTTCCACGCGCGAATCGATTCGACCAGGGCCACCATCTCGCGCGTTTCCCAGCGCCAGTTGTCGAGTGTGCGCAGCAAACGCCGCGCATCGCCGTTGCCGCCGCGGACGTAGCGATCGATCTCCATCGCGTCCGCCATCGACGCCTGAATGGCGATGCCGCGCACGCCCGAGTCGGCGAGCGCCAGTACCGCGCGCCGCACGACGTACGGAAACTCGTGCGTGCCTTCATTCAATTCGCTGAAGCCGATGATGCGCGCGCCAGTCGTGAGCGCGAAGATCTCCGCGCGCTCCGCCGGCGTCGCGACGGAATCGTCAGCGCCGAACGCCGACGCGTGCGACTCGACCCACCGCAGCGCGGCCGTCGCCGAGTCGCTCAAGGGTACCGGCGGTGGCGGCGGTGGTGGCGGCGCCGAATGACAGGCCGCGATTCCAACGATGAACGAAGAGACGACAGTCAGCGCGAACCTTCGCGCGGAGCTCGACATGTAGTGCCTGCAGTGTCCGTAGTGCATGTGCGGATTCGTTCGCATGAGCGTGCGTTGGTTCGATGAATGTCTAATCAGCCGACGCCGGACGCATCGGCATTGCCGTTGTCCTCGTACAACAACTCTACCATCTCTCGGGCGGCGACCGTAGCGGTCCGATCGCGCAGCTCGAGCCGGGTCAACGTTCGCTTGATCGTCAGCCCCTCGACGTGCAACACCGCAATGCGTCCAAGCGCGAGCTGATCCGCCGCCGCCGCGCGCGAGACAATCGCAAGTCCGAGTCCCGCCGCCACCGCCTGCTTGATGGCTTCCGTGCCGCCCACGCGCATCGTGCGCGTGAGGCGGATGCCGTGTCGCGCGAGCGCGCTTTCACTGACTTCTCGCGTGCCCGAGCCCGGCTCACGGACCAACATCCGCTCCGCCGCGACATCCTCGACCGTCACGCGCCGTTCCGACAACAAGCGGTGGTCGCGCGGCGCGATCACGACCAGCTCGTCGTCACGCCACGGATGCGCGATGACCCCCGCGTCCGACACCGGCCCTTCGACGAGCGCCAGATCGACCCGCGCCTCGAGCAACAGCCGGAGCACCGCACGCGTGTTCGCGCTCGACGTCTGAATGCGGACGCGCGGGTGACGAAGGTGGAACCGCCCGAGCACGGGCGGAAGGAGGTAGGTGGCAATCGTCGTGCTGGCGGCGATGCGAAGCGCGCCCCGCTTGAGCCCGCGAAGCTCCCGCAATTCCCGCTCGGCCACTCGTTCGACACCGAAGAGCTCGCGCGCCCTGCTATGGAGCGCGCGGCCGGCGTCGGTCAGCCGAAGAGAGCGTCCCTCCCGGTCGATGAGGGACAGGCCCAATCCCGCCTCTAACTCCTTGAGCGACTTGGAGATCGCCGGTTGGCTGAGATTGAGCGCCTCGGCAGCGCGGGTGAATCCGCCATGGTCGACGACGGCCGCGAAGAGCCGGAGGTGGTGGAGGTTGAGTGCCATAATGAAAAGTTATGTATTTATAAGAACAATGTACTGGCTTCATTGTGTCCTCGCCAACTATCCTCCCTCTATGCGGTTGAATTGGCGCGTCCTGTGGCCAGGCGTCCTTATCTCCATTCTTGTCGCCCTGGCGGCTGTCGCCGGGGGCGCGGCTGAAGAACACCTCCTCGGACGGGCGATCATCGAGGCGCTCGTTTTGGCCATTCTCATTGGAATGGCCGTGTGCACCGCCGGCGGCGTCAGCCCGCGACAGGACGCGGGCATTCGCTTCGTCGGCAAAGAAATCCTCGAGGTCGCGGTCTTTCTGCTCGGCGCCACGATGGACATTCCGCGACTCTTTGCGTCGGGACCGTGGCTGGCGTTCGGGATCGTCGGGATCGTGTGCGTGTCGCTCGTCGTGAGCTACGGCATCGGCCGCGGCGTCGGTCTCACGCCGCGGCTCGCGGTGCTCGTTGCGTGCGGCAACTCGATCTGCGGGAATTCGGCGATCGCCGCGGTCGCGCCGGTGATCGGCGCTGAGCGTGAGGATGTGGCGGCGTCGATCGCGCTGACCGCGGTGCTGGGTGTGCTCGTCGTGCTTGGTCTGCCGCTCCTGATGATCCCGCTGCATTACTCCAACTATCAGTACGGCGTGCTCGCGGGGCTCACGGTCTACGCGGTACCACAGGTGCTCGCGGCGGCGTTCGCCGTGAGCGTGTTGAGTGGACAGGTCGCGACCGCGGTGAAGTTGGGTCGCGTGTTGATGCTCGGGCCTGTCGTGATGTTCTTCTCGTTGATCGGCCGGCGCGACTCAGGATTGGGCGCGCCGAGCGACGCCGCGACGTCGTCGCTGCCAAAGCGCCGGGCGAGCCTGGTTCCGTGGTTCGTCACCGGATTCGTCGTGCTCGCCGCGCTGCGTTCCACGCACGTCATTCCCGACGTCGTCGCGAACGAGGCGAAGCTCGTCGCAGGCTGGCTGACGATCGCCGCGATGGCGGGGCTCGGATTGTCGGTGGATTTGCGCTCGGTGCGGCGCGTCGGATCGCGGGTGGCCACCGCGGTGGCGGGATCGCTCATCGCGCTGATTGCGACTGCGATCCTGCTCATTCGCGTGCTGGCGTTGCGATAATTCTAATTTCTCTTATTTCAGGTGTACGACGGCGTTCGCCCACTGCGCCGCGTCGTCGTCTTCCTGATAGAGCTTGTCGAGATCGACGACGACGCCGGTGCTGCCCGCCGCCGAGATGCCGAAGCGATCCATGCTGCGCGTGGCGCGGCCGCTGCCGGGGATGTATTCGCCGTCGGGCTTGAATGCCGAGTGGTGCTTGGGGCATTGGAAGCCGTGTTCGCGATCGTCCCACTTGAGCGCGGTGTTCTGATGCGGACAGGAGAGGGCGAACGCATATACGGCGTTCTGCCAGCGAACGAGAATGACCTCGTTGTCCTTGTCGATCTGCGCACCGTCCGCGGCGGGAAGTGTGTAGCTGCGCGTGGCACCGGAGGCGCGGCGCGCTTCCGTGAACTCGAGCGGCATGGCGAGCGCGGTGCGGCGTGACACGCCGACGGCGACGAGCGCCCCGGCCATGCTCAGGAAGGAATCGCGAAGAAACTGGCGACGCGTGTGGGGCAGGCCGCAGCCGTGCCCCTCACATTGGTCGCCCGGTGTTGTCTCGTTGAGTTCGTCGTGTGTGCTCATGATCGAATGACCCTCGTCGGCTGCGTTACCCTACCCCGGAATCGGGCGGGTGTGCCTCAGAAAAACGCGCGGACGAGCTCGATCGTTGGCGTGGGACGCGCGAGATACGAACTCGAATGTCATCGTGCATTCTCCGGCTGAGTGAGCGGTGCGGTCTCGCTCACCCAGCGAGGAGATTGTCATGTACGATCAGTCGTTGCCGCCTTTACCGTCGTGGCCGCCGCCGTCGTGATCGTCGTGGCCGTCATGATTGCGATCCTCGAACGCGCGGAAGGATGCGGCGATGCGCGCTTTAACCTGCGCCAAGAGCGATGGCGACGTCGCGAGCTTGGTCGGGTCGACGAGCGAGCCGTCGGCGTTCACGAGCCAGTTCTTGACCGGGACGTTGACGGTGATCGAAGTCGGCGTGCTGTCGGTGACGACGAGCGGCGTCGAGAACTGCACTTCGCTCTTGGCGTCCACCGCGATCGTGTCATCGAACGCCGTGCCGTCGAAGGTGCCCTTGAGCTCGACGCGCGACACGCGCAGCTCGAACTCGCGGAACGTGCCGGCCGGAATCGTGTTGGCTGGCAGCGTCACGAGTGTCGTGTCGAGCGGCAGGTTGACGTTGAACGGTCCGAGCTTGAGCTCGCCGCACGCGGCCGTACTCGGCGCCGCGGCCGGATGATCGTCATCGTTGTCGTTGTCGCCCGGGCAGTTGTCGCTCTCGGCGCGCTTGAGCTCCGCGCGCGCGACCGTCACGGTGACGGCGGTGAGGTTGAGCGTGTGGCCCCCGCTGGTGACGGGCACCGCGGCGAAGGATGCGCCGGTGGACGCCGTCGTGAACGCGAGTTGCGACGACGAATTGCCATTCACGCCGAGCGAGTTGTCGCTCGAGCAGGCGGCGGCGACCATGAGGCCGGCGGCCGCGACGCCGCTGAATGTTAGAGTTCTCAAACTACCCTGCATGGTTCGGTGCTCCCTTTGAGGTTGATGACGCAGTCATGCGAGTGCAGGGACACCCGTGCACCGCGCATTCCCCTATCATGTGCGGTGTATCACACGCGGTCGTATGGATGAGGTAATCGACCTAACTCGCGTCGCGAGGCGGGCATCGCGCGGGATGTGATGCCCGCCTTCGCGGACGAGATCCTTTCGTGTGAGCTGGGTCATGTAGCGAAACGCGCCGACCGCGCTCCGTTTTGCTACAGCGACGCACGGGCACACGGCGTGTGTGACGCGCGCCACAGGGGAACCGCCTGAAATGCGACAGCATTTATAAGTCGTGAATCCGTCCCCCATTCGCCGCGACATGTCGGACACGCTTCTCGTTCTTTCGCTCAGCGAGTCGTTCTCGGACTATTGGCCGCGCCTCGCGGCGGGCGCCGGACTTCGCTTCGAGGCGGCAGCCGACACGCACGCGTTCGCTCGTCACGACGCGATCGGCATCGTGGCGGCGGGCGGAGACGAGGAGCGCCTCGAGGGCGTATTTAGAGAACTGGAATCATCGGGCTGCGCGATCGCCGCGGTGGCGTCGCTGGCCGATCATCGCCTGGTCTCGCGTGTCTTGCGCGCCGGAGCGGCCGAGTTCTTCGTGCTGTCGCAGGACACGGCGGCACTTTCGGCGTGGGTGCTGACCGAACGCGAGGCACTCGCCGAGCGGCGATCGCGACAGTCGGTCGTCGTCGACGGCGCCATGTACGACTTCTCCGCGATTCTCGGAGACAGTCCGGTGATGAAGGCGGCGCTGGAGCAGGCCGCGCGGATCATTCCGCATCCCGGCGTGACGGCGCTCATCACCGGCGAAACGGGCACGGGCAAGGAGTTGCTCGCTCGCGCGCTGCACGACAACGGTCCGCGAAGCAGCGCGGCGTTCGTCGACGTCAATTGCGCCGCGATTCCCGAAGCTCTGCTCGAGGGCGAGCTGTTCGGTCACGAGCGCGGCGCGTTCACCGACGCCGTCGTCACGAAGCCGGGTCTGTTCGAGGTCGCGAACGGCGGGACGATCTTTCTCGACGAGATCGGACACTTGCCGTTGTCGCTGCAGGGCAAGCTCCTGCGCGCGCTCGAGGAGCGAAAGATTCGGCGCGTCGGCGGCACGAAGACGATTCCGATCGACGTCCGCGTGATCGCGGCGACGCATGTGAATCTCGCGCGCGCCGCACGGCGCGGTGAGTTTCGGCAGGATCTGTTCTACCGACTGAACGTCGTTCCCATCCACCTTCCGTCGCTGCGCGTTCGCGGCGACGACGTGACGCTTCTGGCGCGTCACTTTCTCGCGCGGTTCGCACGCGACTACAAGCTCGAGCGCGCCCGCTTCACACCGGCCGCGGAGCGGCTGCTGCGCAGGCGCGAGTGGCCCGGCAACGTGCGCGAGTTGCGCAACGTGATCGAGCGGACGGTATTGCTGGCGACGCATCCGCGGATCGACGCGGAGGACATTCGCGACGACGCCGAGATCACGCTCGCATCGAGGCCGACGCCGTCGCAGCAGCTGAGCGCGATCATTCGGAATGCCGTGCAGGAAACCGTCGAGCGATGCGGCGGCAACAAGAGCGACGCGGCACGGCGGCTCGGCATCTCTCGGACGCGGTTGCAGCGGTTGTTGCGGCGCGCGCAACGCGGGATGATGCCGATCGAGACGGTTCAACCAATTGAACCGTTTCGCGAGGTCACTGCACCGCAGTGATTGACCGCAAAAAAAAACCGGCCCATTGGGCCGGCGCGGAAAGACGGATTCACGAGCGATTCAGTTACACATCCATCCAGCTATAGTGCGCAAGCGCGCTCTGGCCGTTCGCGATGCACGCTTGCGCGTGCGGATGCAGGAACGCCGCGCTGGGATCCGCCTCGGGAAAATGCTCCAACCCTACGTCGTTCCGTAGGAAGAACGCGTTGAAGCCAAGGCACTGGCTGCCAACGTATCGATAGCCCTTCTCGGCGCCCAGTGCGATGAATGCGCCGAGCGATGCGCCTGCGCCGAAAATCCAGTCGCGCGGACCGTTGCCGGTGCGAAGCTCGAAGGCCGGCTCGTATTCCACCGTTTTGCGCGCGCGCGGACCCCAAGCCGTCTGGTACTCCAGGACGACGACACGCGGGCGGGCGGCGTCGAGCGCTTTCCAGATCCAGTAATCCATTCCGTCGAGATCGATGGAGAGCAGGTCGACGTCGCCGTCGAAGCCATTGGAACGGATCAGATCATTCACGTTTTCGGCGGTCACCCACGACGTCGCGAACCTTGGCGGCGAGCGGCGGGTACTCGGTAAATGTGCGTACACGCGCGCACCCGTCGATGTTTGACGAGCGTCACCGTCGACGAGCAGCGCCTGCCAGCCGTGATTGATGATGAGATTCGCGGAGTTGCATTCGATGCCGTCGCCGGCGCAGATCTCGATCGCGCGACGGCCGCCCATGCCGAGCACGCCGAAGAGCATGAGCAGAATCCCGTCCTCGCCGTTCTGTGAAAGAAAACGGCGCTCGGCATCGCTGAACGCTGGAAGCACGCCGCGCGCCGCCATCTCGCGATACTGAGTCAACAGTGCGTCCTGCAGCCCCGCTTCACGCGCGGCGTTGATCATCGCGGCGCGAAGGCGCGGACTGCGCGCGCCGAGTGCGCGCAGAAGTCGACGCATGAGCGTCACTTCATCATCTCGAGCAAAATGGAATGCGTTTCTTTGTCCGGCGCTCGCGCGACGGGCGTCAGTGTATCGGCAGCCGTTCGCGCCCGTGAGCCGTCACGCTCGGAAGCTCGGGCGGCAACTTGTTCGCCACGAGCCGAGTCGCGAATGCCGGCGAGTATACGCGCCGCGGCTGGGTGCGCCGAATGAGCACGGCACCGGCGTTCTCACTCCAGTTCGCGATGGCGGGAGCGAGGATCGCCGCGACGCGCTCGACATTCGCGGCGCGGGGCTGCACGGACATGGTGCTCCAGATCGAAAGCACCATCGCGTCGCCGTCGAAGTCGTCGACCGACGCGCCATGTTCGGTGATGATCGGATACTCGACCTTCCATACGCGCGGGAGCGGCGTGTCGGCCAACATGTGCGCCGGCGTGTGATTCATGTGCCGGCCGACGCTCATGTGCGCGAATCGGAAGATGTCGGCGGCATCTTCGAGAATGGCGTTCACCTGGTCGAGCGTGCCGGCGACCGCGATGAGTCGCGCGATGTCGCGTGCGCTGATCGTATCGCGAATGGCCCCGCGCATGCGCGAGCCGGCCGACACGACGACGGTGCCGGCCTCGAGGAATTCGTGATACTGCAGCCAGCGCACGCCGTACGCGAAGATGAAGAGCAGGATCGCGCCGCCGGCCGCGGCGATCGCGACCGTAGCCGCGGGCGGCGCAAACGTCACCGACAAGCCGAGTACGGCGACCGCCGCCACTTCTATATAGATGACGGCGGCTGCACGTTGCGGCGAAAGGCCCAGCGCGCGCAGCTGATGATGGATGTGGCGTCCGTCGGCGCGAGAGAGCGGATGTCCACGAAGCCAGCGGCGCAGCATCGAGATACCGGTATCGAGCAGCGGATACGACAGCGCGAAGATCGGTACGATGGCCAGCACCGTGCCGTCCAGGCGTGTCGCGCCCTTCACCGCGAGGAGCGCGAGTAGAAACCCAACGACGAGACTGCCCGAGTCGCCAAGGAAAATGCGGGCGGGCGTGAAATTGGATTTGAGAAAACCGAGCAGCGCGCCACTGAGTGCCATGCAGAAGAACGGCACCGTGGGATTGCCGAGCACGGCCGCGGCCGCGGTCACGGCCGCGAGCACGATGACGCCGACGCCCCCGGCAAGTCCATCGAGGCCGTCGACGAGATTGAACGCGTTCGACATGCCGACGAGCCACAGCACGGCGATCGGCATCTGCAACGCGTGCAGCTCGATGACGAAGTTCGGCGGAAACGCGACGCGCGGAATCGCAAAGCCCTGTTCGCAGACGATCAGCGCGCTGAGCGTCTGTCCGAGCAGCTTGACGACGGGCGGCACGCCGCGCAGGTCGTCGAGCAGTCCGATCGCGAAGAGAATGGCGCACGCGGCGAGTAGGGCGCCGGGATGCGTGGGCAGCGGACCGAGGCTGGAGATTCCGAGTCGTCCGACGACGGCGGCGAGACCAAGCACGCTCGCCATGCCGATGAAGACGGCGACGCCGCCGAGACGCGGGACGGCCTTGGAATGTCCGCGACGCTCTTCGTCGGGGAAATCGAGCAGCCGATGGCGCTCCGCGACACGCACGATCAACGGCACGGCGGCCGCCGAGAACGCGTACGCGAGGATGGCTACAAGAGAGAGCGCGAGAAACGTCATTACGCCCGCGGAGGGAATTGCGTGCGGCGCGCGTCAACGACCAACGTCGGTCATTCCAGGCCCGTCGAGCGACGGGCGGGCATTATGCCCCTCGGTCACAGACATTCGCAAGAGGTTGTCACGAAATGCCGCAGTTTCCGAGGGAAATATTAGTGTTTACGCATCAACAGTGGACATTCTGCCCGCTTGTCCCCGCCTCAGAGAGCAGGACCTATCACGTCGACGGATGGCTATCGAACGACGTATGGGCGCGGAACGAGCGGCGTCGCGCCCTGCATCGGCAACGAGAACGCCTCGGCGAGCATCCATCCGTGAATGGAGCGCAGCGTTTCGTCGAGCGAACGGCGCGGGCGCCAGCCGGCGAGCGCCTCGAGGCGCGCGATGTTGGGCACGCGGCGATCCATGTCCTCGAATCCCGGCGCGTACGCCTTGGCGTACGGCACGAACGTGATCTCGGACCCCGAGCCGGTCAATGCCCGAATACGTTCTGCCAGTTCTAGAATTGAAATTTCCTCATACGGATTTCCGACATTGAACACCTGCCCCGGCGCGGCCGGGTGCTCGGCGAGCAGCTGGATGGCGTCGACGACGTCGTCCACCGAACAGAAGCAGCGCTGCTGGCGGCCGTCCCCGAACACGGTGAGCGGCTCGCGCGCGATCGCCTGGCGCAGCAACCGCGGCACGACCATGCCGTATTCGCCGGACTGGCGCGGGCCGATCGTATTGAAGAAGCGAATCGGCACGACCGGCAGGTTGTACTCGCGAAAATACGCGAGGCCCAGAAACTCGTCGATCATCTTGCTGGCGGCGTACGCCCAGCGGCTCTTGTCCGTCGAGCCGAGGAGCACATCGTCGCATTCGGTGAACGGGAACTGCGTGCCCTTGCCGTAGACCTCGGACGTGCTCGCGATCAGCACGCGCGCACCGTACCGCATCGCCGCTTTCAGCACGGCCTCGGTGCCCATGATGTTCGTTTCGATGGTGCGCACCGGCTGCTCGACGATCAATCGCACGCCGACCGCGGCGGCCAGATGCACGATGATGTCGCTCTCCGACGCGAGCCGGTCGAGCACGAGCTCGTTGTCGATGCTCGACCGCGCGAAATGGAAGGACGGGTGGTCCTTCAGATGCGCGATGTTCTCGAGCCGCCCGGTCGACAGATCGTCGATGACGAGCACACGATGGCCGTGCTGCAACAACGCATCGGCCAGGCTGGAACCGATGAACCCGGCGCCGCCCGTGATCAGATAAGTGGCCATCTAACTGCGCGCCGACTCGTAGTTGTAGTAGTAATAGTTGTAGTACGACGATGTGTACTTGGCGACTTCCGCGTCCGGATCATTGAGCACGCTGCCGAGTACGCGCGCACCGACGGCGAACAGTTGCTGCACGGCCGCCTGCGCGGTGCCACGTTCGGTTCTGCCCGCGCGCACAACCAGCAGCACGCCGCCGGCCGTCGAGCCGAGGATGGCCGCGTCCGAGGCCAGGAGCAGCGGCGGTGTGTCGACGATGATCACGTTGTACGTCTTGGCCAGCGA
Organism: Gemmatimonadaceae bacterium; assembly: GCA_035606695.1. Classification (NCBI taxonomy): domain Bacteria; kingdom Pseudomonadati; phylum Gemmatimonadota; class Gemmatimonadia; order Gemmatimonadales; family Gemmatimonadaceae; species Gemmatimonadaceae bacterium. Next base: position 248,235 of record DATNEW010000027.1, on the reverse strand, counting down.
CTCCAGCAGCGCGCGTCCGGCTTCGCTGCCCAGAAGCTCCGTCGGGTTGGGCGGAATGGTTCCCGCCGGCAACACCGAGAGATTCACGACGCCGCTCTCGCGAATCGCTTCGGTCGGCGTCGCTTTGCCGAGGATCACGTCGGCGACGCCAGGCTGTGAGGAAACCTTAAATACCTTGTGCACGGTCGGACGCCGCAGATCGCAGTCCACGAGCAGGACGCGGAAGCCTTGTTGCGCGTACGTGATCGCGAGGTTCGTCGACGTGGTCGTCTTGCCTTCACCCGGGCACGCGCTCGTGACGACGAGGACCTTCGTGGTCGGCGCGAACGTCGAGAACATCAGATTCGTACGCAGCGTGCGATACGCCTCGGCGCCTGACGAGCCGGCCGCGGAGAGCGTCGCGAGCTCGGTCACCGCCGGCCGCCCGTGCCGAGTGGGGATGAGTCCAGTTCCCTGGCGGCGGTCCACGTTGCGCCGCCGATAGAACGCCGGCATGTCGTGCTTCACCTGCGGAATGAGGCCAAGCGTCGGGATGTGCAGCGCGTCGGAGAGTCCTTCGCGCCGGCGAATGACGGGCCGGCGATTCTCGAGGAGATACGCCGCGGAGCTGCCGAGCATCAAGCCGAGGATGAGCGCGAAGATCAGCGTCGTGCGACGCGACGCGCCGATCGGCGCGCGCGGCAGCGGAGCGCGATCGACGATCTCGACCTGGCCGGCTTCGACCGCTTCGTCCAACTGTGCGTGTTGCAGCTCGTCCTGCAACCGCTCGGCGCTCCGCTGGTAGGCCTCGACCTGGGCGCGCAGCGTCACCTCCTCTGCTTCGGCGCTGGGCAAGCGCGCCATCTCGGCGTCGGATTTCTGTCGCAGGTCGTCGAGTGCGGCGAGGCGTGCATCGACGGCGGTAATCTGGCCCTGCACCGCGCTCACGATCTTTTGCTGGGTGCCGACGATCATCGTGTCGAGTCGCCGTACGTCGGGGCTCGAGGCTGGGGTGCTCCACACGCCGGTCGTGAGCGAATCGCGGACGCCCTGCAGATGAAGCAGTTGCGAGAACAGCTGCCCGATGAGCGCGTTCTGCTGCAAGCCCGGCGACGACGCGACCGCGGCGAGATTATCCGTGCTCGTTCCCGATTTCTTCGACAACGCGCCGAGCAGCGATACGTACGTGTCGCGATCGCTCGCGAGCTCCTGGCGTCGCGTGTCGAGCGTGGACATCGCGGTTTGTTCGCCGCGGATCTTGTCCTGCGGGCTGTAGAGATGCTGGTGGCTTCGGAAATTGTTGAGGGCCAGCTGCGCCTCGGAGAGCTGCGCGTCGGCCTTGGCGAGTTGCCCTTCGACGAACTCGCGCCGGCGCACCGACTGCTGCTGCGCGGTGCGCGCGCTGAGCGCCTGGAACGACAGGATGGTGGAATTCACCACGCGCTGCGACACCGCCGGATCGGCCGAGGCGTAGTCGACGTCGATGATGTCCGTGCGATCGCGCACGGTGGCGCGGAGATTCCGGATGAAACCGTCGACGGCGGCATCGTTGGTCACGATCGCGAGGTCGGCGGTCTCGATCGACGGACGATGATCGACGACGAACGTGCCGCCGCCGATGTCGATCGGTGTGCCGTACGCGACGAGTCCGAGCTTGGACAGCTCGTCGATTCGCACGCCGGCCTTGTCGAATCGAAGATGCAGCAGGCGCGGCGCGGCATCGCGGCTCACCGCGACGTCGCGAATCACGCCGGGCGGCAGGGTGTGCGTCCCGGCTTGCAGGCGCAAACCTTCTTTCTGAACGACTTCGTCGGCAAGCGCGCGGCTCCGAAGCACCTGAATCTGCGACAGCACGGGGTCGGTGACCGCGCCGACTTTGTCCAATTCGTCATCGGCCAGGCCGCCGGAGATCGTGCGCCGGAGATTCGAAAGGCGAATGACGCCGGTGGCGCGATACACCGGCTTTTGTTGCAGGACGAGATAGGTGCCGATGCCGACCGTCGTTGCCGTCACGAGCAGCACGAGCCAGAAGCGGCGACGGACGAGCGCGACGACCTCGAGCACGGACGCCAGAAACGAGTCGCGATCGACGCCGTCGGCCGCCGCCTCGACGTTCGGCGAGTAGGTCGGCGGCAGAATGCGTTGCGGTGTGATGGGCGTATCGTTCATGGCTGTTAGCGCGAAAGCGTAATGATGATCGTCGTGATCGAGGCGAGGGCGGCGACGACGCCGCTGAGCGGTCCGATGACGTCGCGAAAGCGATTGGTGCGCTGCTCGACGACGATCTGATCGCCGGATTGGACGCGCATCTGCATTGCCGGACCGTTTGGCAGCGTCAGATCGAGATCCTGCAATGCGCCGCCGCGAATCAAATGAACGTGCTCGAGGTTGGCCACATCCGTCGGACCGCCGGCGAGCATGAGCGCCTGAGCGATCGTCGTCTCCGGCGGCAATGTCAGAAGATTCGGCTGTCGAACCTGACCGCTGACGCCGACGCGAAGCAGCGGCACGACGACGAATGCGGGATTCGTTTCATACTGCGCGAGAAAATCGCGGATTCTGCCTTCGGCGACCGGAAGCGGTACGCCGCCGACCTTCACGACGCGATACAACGGATGCACGAGCGAGCCGTCGCCCGCCACAGGAAAGTCGCCGGAGAACTCGGGGTGTCGCCACACCGCAATTCGGAGCACATCGCCGGGGTTCAGCGTGACCATTGGCGGCGCGGCCACCTGAGCGGTTATCGGGCGCCAAGCCGTCAGCAGGGAGACGACGAGGAAGCTCAAACTAAACAAAGGCATCAAAGATCTCTTGGCGCGCCGAGCGTTGACCGTCAACGGAGTCGCAACCCATGAATCGGCACGACCTTCGGGCCCACGAATGTAACAGGTGCGCATGAAGCAACCAGCCTCAAAATGTTCCGGCGGCGACAGACGTCCGCATCTCGTCCACGGGAACGAGCGGAGTGCCAAGTACGTCGCCATAAATCCGAAGGGTTTTATGAGTCATGATGTCCGAACTGAACTGAGTCCGTGCTCTGGCGAGCGCTGCCATACTGTACGACGCCCTCAACTCGGAATTCGTCAACACCCGGTCGATCGCTTTTGCCAATGCCGCGGCATCGCATGGTGCGACCGTGATTCCCGTCTGGCCGTCGAGCGAGACCGTCGGCACGCCGGAGTCCAATCGCGTGTTGATGACCGGCGTGCCGCACGCGAGCGCCTCGATCTGAACGATGCCGAAGGCCTCGTTGCGGCTGATCGACGAGAGGACAAAGACATCCGCCGCCTGAAGATGACTCGTGACGTCGGCCACGTGTCCGGCGAGAACGACCCGATCCTCGAGGCCGTGGCGCCGAATCCGCTCGGTGAGCTCCGAATGAAGCGGACCCTCGCCGATGATGACCAGGGAGCCGCGCACCGCGCGCATGGCGTCGATGAGAAACTCGAAACCCTTGTACCCGACGAGTCGGCCAACGCCCACGACGAGCGGCGTGCCGTGTCGCGCGCGGATGCCGGCGATCGCGCCTTCGTCGCGGCGCTCGAACGGCTCGAGCCGCGTTCCGAATGGCACGACTCGGCACTTGTCGCGAACGGCGCGCAACACCGGCGATGCGTCGATGAGCGCTTCGCTCGACACGATGATCGCCGACGCGCGGCGCAGCACGCGGCGCACGAGCGGCTCGATCGCGCGGCCAAGCACGCGCTGTCTGACGATGTCGCTGTGATACGTGACGACGAGCGGGCCGCGGTGTCCGCTCATGAGGTACGCCAGAGCCGCCGGCGGATTCGGAAGATGCAGGTGCACGACGTCGGGCTCTGCGGCGCGAATCTCGGCGGGCATCGACGGACAGAACGACGCGCCGGCGATCGCGACCGCCGTCGCCGCGCGAGTGACGGGGATTCCGTTGTACGTCGCGCGCTGAGTCTTTCGTCCGCGCGCCGCCACCAGCACGCGCACGTCCATCGTGGCCGAGAGCTCTTCGCAGAGCACCTGGAGGTGTGTCTCCATGCCGCCCGGTTCGGGCGCATAGAACTTTCCGACATGCAGTACGCGCATCCGTGCCTGAGTCATGCGTTCAGAATTTTCTCATACACGGCCGCCGTTCGACGCGCGTACTCGGTCCAGCTGAATTGGGTCGCTTGGGCGATGCACGCCGTGCGCCGCGCGGCCCATCGTTCCGGGTGCGCCTGACGTTCGTCGGCGAGCTGGAGGATTGCACTCGTCCAGCGCGCGACGTCGCCGACCGGCTCATACCGCGCCGCGTCGCCCCCGATTTCGCGAAGGACCGCGAGATCACTCGCGATCACGGGCGTGGCCGACGCCATTGCCTCCACGATGGGAAAGCCGAATCCTTCCGCACTCGACGGCAGCAGGACCATCGCGCACCGGCGGTACAGCGCCGCGAGCGTACGCCGGCTCAACTCGGGCACGTCGACGATGGCGTCTCGCACGCCAAGTTTGGTCGCGTGCACCGATTGTGCGTGCGTCAGCGCTCCGCCGGCGCGGATCAATCGCGCGTCAGGATGAGTGCGTCGAACGCCGGCGAGTATTTCGATGAGTGTGTCGATACGCTTGCGGTCGATCGTGCTGCCCACGTGCAGCAAGTCGAGCGGATTCGTTCCATGCCCAACCGCGGGCAGATGCCGGTCCAGGTCGGCGTCGGCGGCATCATCGGGTGCCGGCGAGAACACTGGATGCGCGCCGAGCCAGATGACGTCGATGCGCGCCGGTGCAACGATGCCAAATTCGAGCAGTGCGTCGCGCGTCGCGGCGCTGTCGCAAATGACGCGCGTGGCGGCCGCGAGTCCATCACCAACGCGCCGTGCGATCGATGCGAGCAATCGCCCGCGCGGGCTACGAGACGAACCCAGGAGAGGCCGCAGCGCATCCACGTCGTGACATGTCACGACGGTGCGACCGCGCGGCAGTCGTTCGGCGAGATGTGCGTAGCTGTGATCGACGATGTGAAACAGCTCGAATTGACTGGCGCGCCGTTCGAGCCATGCCGGATAATCGACGAACCGGTTGATGACGCGATCGATCATGTCCGGCGACGAACGGCCGCGCGTGAACGGAAGACGTGTCATGCGGCGCCGGAGCGAAGGGCGCAGCAACGCCGGCTGTACGCCGCCGAACGCCGCGAGCTCGGTCACGAGCATCTCGGCGACGAGATCCATGCTGTACCAACGCTCCTCGCGCAGGTCGGCGACGATGCCGACGCGCGGCGCGTGCGTTGGCACGAGCTCAGTCGACCGTGACGGAAGCGGCGGCGCGTGTATCGAGGATTTCATCGAAGAGCGCAATGTGCGCGCGGGCGATCACGGGCCACGAATAGACGCGATGCGCGCGTTCGAGTCCGCGTTCACTCAGCTCGCGACGGCGTTCGGGCGAGGAAAGCAGGGTCGCGATGGCGTGCGTCCATTTGTCGAGCAAAGCTTCGGGAAGGACGATGCCGGCGTCGGCGACGACGTGCGGAATTTCACCGCTGTCGCTCGAGATGACCGGTACGCCGGTGGCGAACGCCTCGATGATCATGCGACCTTGCTGCTCACGCCAGCGCCGTCCCGTTTGACTTGGCGCGCACAAAACGTCCATCGCCGAGAGGTGCGCGGGAACGGCGTCGTGCGGTACGCCAGTCACGACGCGAACGCGATCGCCGTGCTGAGCGGCCCAGTCGCGCAGCTGCCGTTCCATCGGACCGCCGCCGACGAACATCGCGCGCCACGGAGTTTCAACCGCGTCGAGCGCGCGCATGAGCAGCGGAAGTCCCTTCTCCGCGACGAATCGTCCGAGGTAGCCGATGACCGGAATCTCATCGTTCCAATCGAGTCGCTCGCGAATGCGACGGCGTGCACTCGCGTTGTGTTGGAAATGCTCAACGTCGACGCCGAGTGGAATGACGCGATGCGGTTTCGCGGCGTAGCCTCGCGGTCCGAGGGCGTCGACGACTGACTGGCCGCATGCCATCCACGCCGCGCATCGATCGACGCAGTAGCGTTCGACGAACGAAAACGGCGGCGGATATCGCTTGGGCAAATTCTGCGCGGTCCAGAAGACGAACGGGGTGTCCGGCGGTGTCCAGCGCGCAATTTGGCCGGCGCTCAAGACGTACGGTTCTTCCCAGCAATGCACGATGTCCCAGCGGCGCTGGAGAATTTCCTTGAGCCGACGTCCGTACAACATCGAGTGCGCGCGGCGGGTGAAGTGCAGCGGGACGGTTTCGAGGTCGCACGCTTCGCCCTCGTACGGCTCGACGGAGATTGGGCGAAGGTCGCCGTGCAGAAACGCCGGCGAGACCGCGGTCACCTCCCACTCGTCGCCGACGCGCGCCATCTCGTGCGCGAGCCGGCGATTGAGCGCGACCACGTACGAGTGCGCGATCGAGACGAGCCGCTTTCGCTTCACGACGTGCTCCGCCGCATACGCGCGAGCTCGGCGTAGTACTCGCGATAATTCGCCGCAACCGTCTGCACGGAATAATCGCGAACGCGCATCAATCCACGTCGCGCAAGCTCCATGCGAAGGTCCGGGCTGTGGAGCAGTTCCGTGAGCGTTCGTGCATAGGCCGCGGCGTCCGCTTCCGGCACGACTCGCCCTGCGTCGCCGATGACGAACGGGATTTCGCCGGAATCGCTCCCGACGACGGGAACGCCGCACGCGAACGCCTCGATCACCATGCGTCCAAACTGCTCTTTCCATTGCGACGTCGTGAGACTCGGGGCCACGAGCACGTCCATGGCGCCGAGGTATCGCTGAATCTCGTCGTGTCGCGTGAGCTTGATGCAGATGCGATCGCTCCAGCCGCGTCGCGCGGCCCAGGCGCGCAGCTTGCGCTCGTACGGTCCGCTGCCGACGAACAACGCGTTCCACGGCGTATTCGCCGGCAACATCTCGAGCGCGCGCATGAGCACATCGAGTCCTTTCTCGCGCGTCAGTCGTCCGACGAAGCCGATGATCGGCGCCGTGAGCCCAAGCTCGTGGCGGACGGCCGCGCGCTCATCGGGCGACAACGGTCGAAAGCGCTCGGTGTCCACGGCGAGGGTGAGAATCCGTCCGCGCTCCGCCGGATATCGCCGCTCGAGCATCGCGCGATACACGAGATTGCCGCCGGCGATCCACCCGTCCGCGCGGCGGAGGACGCGCCGCTCGAAACCGGAGAACGGCGGCGGATAACGTTTCACGAGACTTTGCGCCGTGCGAAAGCAGAACGCCGCGTTCGTGCGCTCGACCGCGCGCGCGATCTGGTAGCCCGCGAGGATGTATGGCTCCTCCCAGGCGTGCACGACGTCGAAATCGCCTTCGAACATCAAGCGGCGAAGCGTCGCGCCGTTGTAGCCGAAGACGTGGATGAAGCGCGTGCGCGCGGCAGCGAGCGGCCGCAGCGTGATCGGTGATCCGCTCGGCTCGGGGTCGATGCGAAGCGGGCGGAGGTCGCCGTCGAAGGCCGCGGGTGCACCAACCGTGACCTCGAATGCCGGATCACGCGCGACCTCGCGTGCGATCGCGCGATTCACGCCCACCGTGTACGAGTGGCCGATGGTGAGAATGCGCAGTGGCCGGCCCGACGCTGCCGTGTCAGTCATGACCCGACGCCGCCCATCGCAACGCGCCGCGAGGCGCGAGCACGTGCGCATCGATCGCGGGGGCCTCGACCGCGAACAGCACGTTCTCCTGCTCGCGCACCTCGTCGTGTTGCACACTCTGCAGCTCGCCGTCGCGAACGACCCACGCGGCGTAGCCAAGGCCATCGACGAGGTACTTCCACGTCTCGGCGTGATCGTAGCCAAATCGGCTGGCGGTCTCGCGGCACACTTCGACGAAAACAACCGGACGATCGCGCTCGAGGATCTGCTGCATCCCGTGCAGCGCCTGTAGTTCGGCGCCTTCGACGTCGAGCTTCACGAGGTGAACGCGCGTGATGTCTCGCTGCGCACAATAGTCGTCCAGGCGAATTGCGGATGCGGTGAAGGAGCTCGTCGAGTCGCGAACTCCGGCGCTGTACGCGCCGGCGTTGTTTTCCTGATCGTCAGCAAGACCGAGCGTCAGCTCGGTGGATTCATTCCAGAGCGCGACTCGATTGGCATGCACGTTCGTGAGCCCGTTCGCTCTGACGTGCGCGGTGAGTCGCTCGAACGTATGGGGCACCGGTTCGAAGCTGTGCACGCTTCCGGTCGCGCCGACACCGAACGCGGCGAGAAGCGTGTACTGACCAACGTTGGCCCCGCCGTCGACGACGGTCATTCCGGGCCGCAGCAACCTCACGAACAAGCTCGCGAGCACCGGCTCGTACACACCGAAAAAGAAGATCTGCCGCTGAACGTGATCGCGGAGATCGCACGACACGCGGCAGCCGTTCGGCAGCACGGTCGCGATCGGCGTCGCCTCGGCGAGTGCGGGGCCCAGGTGTTCCACAGTGCGGTAGAACCAACCCGACGCTCGCCCGGTGCGCGCCCATGCGCGCAACGCTGCGCGCGTGCCGCGACGAAGCACGACGTTCACGCCGAAACCCGTGCGATCATGCGTATCTCGCGTGTGGCGTCAGCGCGCACTCTTCGTCTCCACGCCAACCTCGCGAACCACATCGAGCAGCGACGCCGACTCTTCGGGCACCGCGACGACGTACGCGTCCCAGGGCGCCGTCTCGACATCGCTCGACGAGCCGACAACGGCGGCGACGTATCGCGCGTCACGCAGCGCTGCCGCGACTGGAGCGTTCGTTCCGTGAAGCTCGACGAGCAACACGGGTCGCGCGCTGGCGATGAGCCGGCGCGCACCTTCGAGAACATCAACCTCCGCGCCTTCGACGTCGATCTTCATGAGATTCGGCGGCGCGAGCACACCCTCGGCGAACAGTGAATCCAGCGCGCGCGTTGGGACTCGCGTGACACCGATTTGCATATTCGTCGTCGGCGAGATGCTCGCGAGCCGGCCAAGCGTTGGATCTGCCGAGACCAGAAACTCGGCCGTTCCATCGCTCGCGGCAGCTGCCTCCGAGCGCACTGTCACATGCATGAAACCGTTGGCGTGAGCATTCGCTCGAATGCGAGATGCGTTATCGGATGACGCTTCGACTGCAATCACACATCCCTTCGGGCCAACGAGCCGGGCGGCGATGAGCGTGAAGAATCCGATGTTGGCGCCGACGTCGATCACGGTGTCGCCGGGCGAGACAAGCCGCGCGAAGAGTCGTTGGATGGCGGGCTCCGTCGTGCCGAGCAGATAGCCGGCGTTCGCGCCGGAGGCATCGATGTGCAGTCCGCGCCCGACACCATGCTCGATGATGCCCGCCCGATCGACCGCGCGTTTCCTCGCCCAGCGATACGCAGCGCCCAAGACGGGATGCTTCCATTGCAGCGCGGCGATCGACGACGCCCATCGCGGCGGAATGAGCCGCGCGACGCGTAGAGTGAGGTTCACGGCGCCGATCCCGCGCGCTGAGCCGCCGCGGCGCGCAATGCACGAATCGTGTGCGAAACGTCGAATCGTGCTCGATACAGCGTCGCGCCGCGATCGGCGAGCGCAGCTGCCGTCTCGGGCGCGTTCAAGAGTGCATCGACACGTGATGCCAGCGCGCGCGACGTCGCCTCGACGTCTTCGGCAGGCACGAGCGAGACTGCATCGCTCGTTTGCCACATCGCCTCCGAGAGACGGCCCACCGTGCTGACGACGGGGCGTCCCAACGCGAGACCGGCAAGCGCCGACGCGCGGCGTCCGCTGATGCCGTCTTCATATGGTTGCACCAACAGGTCGCACGCGCTGAGGACGCGCGCCGCGTCGGTGGCGCTCACGGCGCCGCGCGCGATCACGCGGGGCGCGAGGTTCGGGTCTGACGCGACGAGACGATCCCGGAATGCGTCGCTGCCGCGGCCGACGAGCAGCATGACGCGGTCCGAATCGCCGGCCAGAAGTTCAGGCACGAGACGCCGCATCAACCGATTGTGATACTGACCGAAGGTGCCGAAGTGGCCGATCAAGCGCAGCGGTGGCGCTCCCAGCCGAGAACGCGCGGCGTGGCGTTCGTCATTCGACACGTCGCAATCAATGTTGCTTGGCACGGGCATCCACGCACACGCGTCGGCCTTGCGGCCGGCGACGCGGCGCAAGACGGTCTTCCACGCCGCGGTCGGGATGAACGAATGCGCCGATGCGCGTTCGACGATCGCCGCCATCGCGTGCGTGACGAGTCCGAGCGCCTGATGGCGCAATCGTGCACCCGACTGTATCGGAAATGCCACTTCATGAAACACGACGAACGGTCGGCGTGCACGCCGACGCCACAGCCACAGACAGAACGACACGTTCATCGCTCGGCGACCGAAGGCGTGGGGGACGTACTGCACGAGCAACTGGGGTGAACCGCCGTGCGTGTCGAGATACGCATCGATTGCGCGCAGCGATCGGAGGCCGAATCGATCGGGGAGTCGCCGCACCTCGACGTCTTTGTCGCTCGGGTCCGCGCCTGGCGCCGGTGGCGCGAAGACCGTCACGCTGTCGCCGGCGGCCACAAGTCCGCGTGCAATCAGGCGCGAGTAGTCGGCGACTCCACCCGGTTGCGGCGGATACTCCCCGGTGATGATCACCCACCGCCGCGATATCGCTTGGCTACTGGTTGCCATGGGACCGGCGGCCGGCGTCATGAGCGTACTCATATTTGCGCCCCGGCCTCGATGGTCGCGTGCACGCGTGAGCGAGGCCGCGCGAACAACACGTGCGGCCATCGGTCGAGCGCGTCGGCGGCGTGCATCGCTCGCAGCAGCATCGTCTGGTCGCCGCGACTGTACGCGGCACGCCGCGTCGCAGCCGGTGAATGATCGATGGCCCACGCGGTGTAGCCGAAGTCGAGTACGCGCCGAACGAGCGCCTGCGAGTCATCACCGTGCTCGCGGAGGTATGCCGGGTGCAACTCGACGATCAGGTGCTCGACACGTTGCTCGCCGAGCATCCCATCGAGCCCGCGCAGCGCCTTCGCCTCGAACCCTTCGATGTCCATCTTCAGCAACGTGATCTGATCGACGCCCGCGGCGGCGAGCGTGGAGTCGAGCGTATCCGCGTTGACGACAAACGCCGCGGCGGCGTCGGCGCGCGAGGCCATGACGCGCGACAATCCGAAGTTGCCGTCGTCCTCCGCGAAACCAGAAAGCGTGAGCTCACCTGACTCCGCGGCGGCCGCGGTCGGCAGACACGTCACCTGGTCCAGGTCGTTGAGATCGACGTGCGCGCGTAACATCGCGAACAGACGCGGATCCGGCTCGAGACTGATCACGCGCCCGCCCGAGCCGACCGCATGCGCTCCGAGCAGCGTGAAATATCCCCAGTTCGCGCCGACGTCGACGAAGGTGTCGCCAGGACGAAGGATGGCGTTGACGAGCGACGTTTCCTGCGGCTCGTACATGCCCGTGAAGCACACGTCGCGCGCGATGACGTCGCGAAGATCGCACACGAAGCGAAGACCGCCGGCGCTGCGCGGCAGTGCGCCGATGAACGGCTCGGTGTCGAATCCCGACATCGCGCGAATCGCGCGATAGCGTGCCGCCGGCAATCGCCGAACGAGGGACGAGGTCACGCGGACCCACATCGGCGCCGATCGAATCAGCAAGGTCTCGGCGAGCATCATGCGGATTGATAACGCAATACGCCCGCGACGCGCTTCGTGTACAGGTGCCGCTCACTCTTTGGCAGCAGCACGAGCCACCACGCACACAAATAGCACGCCGTCGCAAGCATCATCTCGGCGAGCAGCATCAACCATCCCGTCGGCGCGTACGTGCGCGCGAGCATCCACGTCGCGATGCCGAACGGTGTACCCAGCAACACCGGCTTGGCGATGGCGCGTCGCAGCTCTCCACCGGAAACGCCGAACGCGCGGTGCATCAGCACCGGGAAATACCAAATGGAGACGGACAGATACCCGAGCGTCGTGCCGAGCATCGGTCCGATGAGACCCAGTGCTTTGGTCAACGCGATCGACATGACGAGATTCACGACGGTCTGGATGCCGAATGGGCGAACGATCTGTTCGACGCGGCCGGTTCCATTCAACGCCCAACCCCACAGCGACGAGATCGACAGCAGGAATGCGTTCAGCACGGCGACCAATGTCAGCGCTTGACCGCCGAACCGCTGCGCGCCGAGCCAGCGTGTGACGAATGCTTCGTTGAAGGCGATGACGGGAATCAACGTCGCCACGCCGAGCGCGGCGACGAGGCCGGTCAAATCGACCAGCCGGCGATTGAACAATTCGCGTTCGCCCGCCGCGTGCAACTGCGCGAGGCCCGCCCACGTCGCGTTGCCAAGCGATTGGAGTTGTCCCTGCACCATCACGGCAATGCGCTGCGTAGCGAAGAACGGGACTACCGCGGCTGGACCGAGCAGCGCGGCAATGACGATGTTGTCGCTCAACAAGCCGACGCGGCCGCACAAGTTGAGCACGAACGTTGGACGGTTGAGCGACAGGAGTCGTGCGCGCGCCGTGGCCGCATCAGCCGGCGTCGCCGCGGCCGCATCGCGCATCTCGCGCGGGAATCGCCGTCGTCCGTACGTCAGCAATCGCAAATGATACGGCAGCGATGCGATCAGTACCGCGAGCGCCTGGCCGGCGATGCCCCCGCCGTAGTACGCGAAGCCCAGCGAAAGCGCCGTCGTCGCGAGCGACTGCACGACGAGCAGGTTGTTGACGCGATATCCGCGTTGATCGCTCTCGAGCACGATGCGAAACGGCGCGGACAGCGGCAGGAGCAGCAGACCCGCGACGACGATCAACGACGCTATGCGCAGCTCTCCCGTGAGTGGCGCGGGCACGGGAATGAGATGTGTGATCATCGAAGTGATGATCAACCCCACCACGATCATTACGCCGACGACTCGCGCATACAACCGCGAGCCGGTCGCCACGAGCAGGCCCATCGCCGACGTATCGGATTTGCCAAGCGCTTCGGCGAACAACGGCTGCATGGCGCCGAGGATGCCGAAGTCCAACAGCGCGAGGTAGCCGAACCAGTCGATGACCGCCTTGTACGCGCCGAAGCGATCTTCACCGAGCCATTGCAGCAGCCACGGTGTCGCGAACACGCCAACCACCATCGTGACGATGGCGAAGAGCAGCGCGCTCGCGAAGTTCCAGCCGGCGAATCGAGAACGGGTCATCGATTCGCTTGCCGCGCAGCGAGTCGGCGGCCAACCGCCATCGACGGACGCTCGACGAGGTAGTAGCTCAACGATGCCGCGGCGAACACGGCGACGATGTTCACGGGCCAACGCTGAAGCATTCCGAGGGCCGGCGCGCGCGTATCGAGCGGCGTCAGAAAAAGCTGCTGCCACAGGTAGAGACTGTATGACAGCACGCCGATCCATCGCATGGCCGCGGTGTCGAGCATCCGACCGACGAACGTCCTCGGATGGAGCACGGTGCCGAGCAGCACGAGTGGCACGATGAGCGCCTGCCACGTCATGGCGAGCGGCGGCGACCAGCGCACGCACACGACGAACGCAAGCGCAAGCAGCGCGCACACCCGGGGCCTGAGCCACCGCGTGAGCGACGCACGATGCTCGGACACGAGGATCGCGGTCCAGCACCCCCACATGAGCGCGTCGAGCCGAATGTCGGTGCGTTCGTAAAATGAAACGCCGGGTATTGGCGCAACGCGAAACGCGGCCACTCGCCAAAGACCGACGGCAATCGCGAGCATGGCCGCGACGAGCAGCGCGCGACGACGCGCGAAGACCAGCAGCGCAGGCCACAGCAGGTAGAAGTGCTCCTCGACGGCGAGGGACCAGAAGTGCGCGGTGTACCATCCGCCGCTCTGGGCGCTCAGATAGTAGTTGCGCACGAAGAGCACGCACGCGGCGATCTCGCGAGTCGCCACAGGCAACACACCCACCAGTCCCAGCCCCGCCGCGATCGCGAGGTACGCCACGTACGGCGGCAGAATCCGAAACGCGCGACGGATGTAAAATCCCGCGAGCGAGACGCGGCCGAACCGCGCTCTCTCTTCCAACAAGCGCGTGCAGATGAGGAATCCGCTGATGCCGAAGAACACATCGACGCCGAGTGCGCCGTATCGCGTCGCGCGGAAGGCCGCGGCCCACGGATGGCTGCCGGTTGGTCCGAAGACGGCGGCCGTGCCGTGCGCGATCATGACGCCGGCTATCGCGAGCGCGCGCCATCCGTCGAGCGTCGGCAAGTACCGGCCACTCTTTTCCGGCGCACTCGGCGCGACGGAACGCGGCGCGGCCGGTAGCGGTGAAATTGCCGGAGGGGCCGTGGCCGTCATGTCGTTTGCTCGACCGGTGCCGCAATGCGCGCATGCACGGACTCGACGAGCGCAACACAGCGTTCGGGATCACATTGCGTGCGTACGAGCGTTCGCGCGTGTTCGGCGCGGCGAGCTCGAAGCGACGGATCGCGCAACAAGGCGACGCAGCGGTCGATGAGCACCGCATCGACGTCGGACACGTCCGCATGCACGCCGTCGATGACATCGAGGCCCTCGGCACCGGCCGTCGTCGTGACGACGGGAACTCCGTGCGCCATCGCCTCGAGCACTTTCACCTTCATGCCGCTTCCTTCGGTCGGCGCGTACAACAGCACGTCGAGATCCACGAAGTACGGTCGCGCGTCGGGCACGTCCTCGTGAATCTCGAGACCCGTGACGGCACGAAACTCCGCGAGTGCGCGCGCAGCGGAGCGGCCGACGACGACCAATCGCGCGTCCGGCACTCGCGCTTTGATCTGCGGCCACAGCGACTCAATCAGCCGGCGCGCGGCGCGGCGGCTCGGCGGCCAGTCGAACGAGCCGATAAGTCCCACGACTGGCGCGCGCGAGCCGGTGCGAACCGGCGATGCGTCATACAGTGTGTGATCCAGCGCCAGCGGGATCGTCTGCACGCGCGCGCGCGGATTGATGCGCTCCGTGCATTGCGAAAGGCGTGGCGTCAGCGTCGTGATCGTTGAAAACCGGCGCAGCAGCCGCTGCTCCGCCCACTGCGTGTGCCGGAAACGCGTACGTTCCGAGAACGGCCGCGGTGGGTCGCCCGCCTGCGGTGCCAAGTCGACCGTATAAAGGAAGTGAACGTTGACCACAGTCCGTGTCGTGTCGCGTGGCGCCAACCATCCGCTCCACAGCTGCTCCAAGTGCAACACGCCGTATCCGCGCGCCAGCTCGCCGCCGAGATCGGCGCGCATCCGCTCGCTGAACACGTACGAGAAGGGCTCGCGCACGCTGGCCCACTTGGCGGCCGCATACGTTCGCCGCTCCTGCTGCGGGTAACAGCGCAGGTCATACTCGGGCTCTGAAAACAGCGCGAGGGCTTCGTCGGCCTGCGCACGCGTGCGGGTTGTCGCGAACGCACGCACGCGATGTCCGCGCGTGACGAGCTGCTTGAGCAGCACGTAATACCAGCGCGCCGCGGCGTTGCCGAACGGCAACGGCGGCTCGATCATCACGAGAACGACGTCGTGCGTGGATGACATCAACGTGTGTCGTCGAGCTTTTGTTTGATGTCTCGAGCCATATCGTCCCAGGTGCGCGTGCGCAGCTTTTCACCGAACGGTGCCACGGCGACTCGGAATTCCGGCATGCGCTCGCGCCAGGAGCGCATGCGCGCGGCGAGATCGGCGGCTTGCGGCGGATCGTCGAGCAGCAATCCCGAAAGCGATTCCGGATACCGTTCCGCAACGCCGGCCGATCGCGTCACGAACGCCGGTAGTCCGCAACACAGTGCCTCGTGTACGCCCAGGCCGTATGCATCGTAGTGTGTTGGACTCACGAGCGCGTCCGCCGCGGCGAGCAAATCAGGGATCTGTTTCGTGAAACCGAAGAAGTCGATGCGACGTTCGAGCCCCTCGGCGGCCACCGTCGCGCGCCACGTGTCGACTTCCGCGCCGCCGCCGGCGAGCACGAGGTCGACGTCCCATCGCTCGTCGGCGCACAGACGACGCCAGGTATCCACCAGCACGTCGACGCCCTTGTTGCGATCGTGTCCGAGCGCGCCGATGAACAACACGACGGGTCGGTCGAGCGTCCAACCGAGACGGGAGCGCGCCGCATCGCGCTCGGCACGAGACGCGGGCCGAAAGATCGTCGGATCGATACCGTAGTAGACGGCAGTCACGCATTCGGGCGGAACGCCGACATGCTCGATCACCTGCGATCGCGCGCGCCGCGAATTCGTGATGATCGTGGCGGCCGTGCGAAGCGCACGCCCCTCGGCACGCCGAGCAACGTGCTTTTGCAGACCGTTGCGCAAACGGAACAACCGGGGCGCATGCGTGTCGCGATTGGCCCACGCGGCATGCACCGCGTGAATCCAGTTCACGTCGGACCAGACGCAGTTGCCGCCGTTGACGACGACGCGCGCCCCGACGCGGCTCAGCTCCCGCGCAACACGCCGGCCGCGTGACGCGAGCACGGGCGACGCGAGGCCGTAGCGGCCGAATGGTTTGTCGACGCGATGCCACGTGACGTTGCGGTGCGATGCCAACGGTTCGGCAACCCCGTGCGCGACGAGATGCACCGACACCCCGAGCCCGTCCGCGAGATACCACGCCAGCGCATAATTCGCGCGGTCCATGCCGCCCCACGTCGTGAAGTCGCCGCTGACGAGCACGTACGTCGTGGTGATATCGTCGCTCACGACGCGGCCACGAGCTCGCGGCGCACCAGCGCCTCGTAGACGGCAATCGTTCGATCCGCGGTCGCCGACCAGCTGAATTCGCGCGAACGCCGAACGGCGCGCGACCGCTGCTGCTCGCGCGCCGAGGGCGACATCGCGAGTGCGCCGACAATCGCGCGAACGATTTCATCAGGCCGGCTTGGATTCACGAGCGTCCCAACGTCGCCGACGACTTCACGCGCCGCGCCGAGGCCGCTGACGATGACGGATACGCCGCGGCTCATGGCTTCGAGTGCCGGCAAGCCGAAGCTTTCGCGCCAGGAAAGCGAGACGAAGAGCTCGGCGGCGTCGTACAGTGCAACGAGATCGGCCGTCACGTTCGAGAGGAAGCGGACGTCGCGATCGACTCGCAGGCCCCGCCGCGATGCACATGCGCGAAGGTCATCTGGTACAGCGCCCGACCCGACGATGACGAGCGACAGATCCGCGCGAACGCGTTTCACTTCCGCGAAGACGTCGAGCAGGCCCGCGACATTCTTGTGCCGCTCGAAACCGCCTACGTAGAGCAGATACGGCGCAACGACGCCGTGTCGCGCCAGCGTCGCGGCGCGTGTCGCACCATCCGTCATTGGCGCGGTGAACTCGGAGCCGACCGCGAGCGGCGTTGCCGTTACGCGCTCCGGCGCGGCGCCAAGGTGTTCGATGACTTCGTCGCGACAGAAGCGCGATGGCGTGAAGATGTGCTCGGGGCGGCGAAGCTGAAACCGATAATACACGTCCTTCATCGAGCGAACGGCGCCGGCGTTCGGTACGTCCAGATAGTCGGAGATTCGGCCGGCGAGAACACCCGACGCGATCAGCGAGCGGTAGCTCGCGGTCGTGACGCTGTGCACCGTCAACGTCACCGGACACGGCGACACGAGCGGCACACCATGCTCGGCGGGAGCGTGATAGACGTCGGCTTTTGCCTGAGCGAGATATCGCGGCAGAGACACTTGCTCCCACGACAGTCCGCCCCGATCGGCAAGCGCGACCGTTCGGCAATCGATGCCCTCGACGTGCGGCAGGCACAGCGGACTGCGCTCGCGGTGCGCGAGCGTGACCGCGATGCCGCGCGCGACGAGCGCGCGCACGAGACCGACCGTATATCGATCCCACCCGCGCATCGCGGGCGACGCGAGCGAACGACCATCCAACACGACGTTCATTGCCGCTCGACCGCGCCGTGCAAGGCACCCGCGAGCACCCAAAACTGAATGCCGATCTGCGTGGTGAACGGCGTGAAGCCGAAGATGAGCGCCAGCGTCCCGGCGGAGAGCGCGAGGATCGTTCGAGCGGATTCGCCGAGCAGCGGATCCGTCGATCGCCGAGCAACGCGAAATTGCTGCGAGAGCGTGGCAATGAGCGCCAGCACGTACAACGCGACGAGCACCAGTCCGCCGTCGAGAATCCACGCCGGGAGCTGCAGCTCCGCCCAGATCTGCGGCGAATTGGGATTCGACGCGTTGCCGAAGTACGCGCGCATCATCCCCCAGCGTCCGAGCCCCGCGCCGAACGGATATTTCGGCGCGAGCGTCTGAACCGCATAGTCCAGCTGCGAACCGCGTCCCGCGTTGTAGTACACGCTCACGGGATCACCGGCGACGAGCGTGTTGAGGCGGTCGATCGTCGCCTGGCCACCGAGCAGCAACGACGCGGCGAGCGACCCCGCGAGCACGACCCCGGTGCCGACGAGAAGCGACAAGGTACGCACGCGACGTTGATCGAATGCCGCACTGATCAGCGCGTAGACCAGCAGCATGCCGAGGACGATGAGAAAACTCGTACGAACTTGCGCGAGGTAAATCGCGGTGAGGCCGATGCCCGACGATACGAGCCCGAGCAGCTTGCGCCACATCGCGCCGCGGCGTGCGAACATGACGAGACCGATCAACGCGGCGAACATCGCCGGGCCGGCGACGGCGCCCGGCGTATCGAACAAGCCGGGCGGACGCGTGATGCGGCGGCCGTTCGGTCCGTCGTACCGCGCCGCGTCGAGCTGATACATGCTCGACACCGCCATCGCGGAAAATTCGCGCGGCATCCAGCGATCGGGGTCGTACACCTGCATCACACCGACCGCCGCATTGACCGTGCTGCACACCCAGAGAATGGTGATGAGCCGGTCGA
Source organism: Gemmatimonadaceae bacterium (assembly GCA_035606695.1). NCBI lineage: Bacteria > Pseudomonadati > Gemmatimonadota > Gemmatimonadia > Gemmatimonadales > Gemmatimonadaceae > Gemmatimonadaceae bacterium. The sequence goes on along the minus strand of DATNEW010000027.1, from coordinate 229,473 downwards.
GCTGCGACGCCGAGCGCACGAACTTGGGCATCCAATAAGCCGGTGCGAACACCGACACGTACAGCGCCACTTGCGCGACCCCGGCGAGCAGCGAATTCGTCGTCGGGTGGAAGATCATCAATGTCAGATACAGCATCGTCGGCGCGAGCCATATCCGGCTGGGATGACGCTTCAGCGTGTTGCGTGACCCTCGCCACGGCAACAACAACAGCAGGCTCGTGGCGAACGCCGCGACGCGAATGAGCAGCCGTGCCGGTTGTGCGCCCGGAAGAAACAGCAGCGCCGGAATGGCGGTCTGGCTGAGCATGAACCATTCGGCGGCGCCCCACGGCTCGCGCTTGCGTCGCGCCGACGGTCGCGCCACGAACTCCGCGCCATACGAAGGCGCGTACGGCGTCACGTATGGATTCGTGGAAGCGTTCGGCGGCACGACCGGGCCCAGCATTGTCATGCCGGAGTACTTGCGCGAGTGAGCGTGATGCGGTCCGTCACCACGTCGACTAGCCGTTGGCATTGCGTCGCGGTATCACAGAGGGCCGCCGCCCGGCTCGGTCCGTGGGCGCCGAGGCGGTGTCGCGTTGCCGGCTCGTGAATCAGTATGGCGAGCGCCGAGGCGAGCGCGCGCGCCTCGCCGGACGGAACGAGTATTCCAGAATGCTCATCTACTACCTCTAATGCACCACCCAGCCCGGTGGTGACGACGGGAAGGCCGGCGTACATCGCTTCGACGAACGCGATGCCGAACGCATCGGGCGCCGTGTTCGGTTGGCAATGGATGTCCGCCGCCGCGAGCAAGCGCCGCACGTCGCGCCGCTCGCCAGTGAAGTGCACGCGATCCGCGATGCCGAGCGTCGCCGGCAGCGCGACCAGTTCGGCGTAATACGCTTCTTCAGCGGGACGCTGCGGGCCGCCGACGATGCAGCACACCCAGCTCGGCACATCGCGCAGCGCCGCGAGCGCATGCAGAAGCTCCCGGTGACCCTTGAACGGTTCCATCCGGCTCGCTTGAACGATCATGACGGCATCGTCGCCGATTCCGAGCTCCTGCCGCACCGCCAGCCTCGTATCGGCCTCGAACGCCGGTGGCGCCGGGACGGGACAGGCCACGATCGATGCCGGCACGCCGGCGAACATCTCGGCGCTTACCGCGGCCGTATATGCGCTGTTGGCGATGAGCACATCCGGCGTCACGCGCCGTGCCAACCGGTCGAGCCAATGTGTCCCGCGCGCCGGGCCGTGGAGGTAAAGCGCCACGGTGCGATCCATCTGCCGCGCGGTCGCCGCAAACAGCGCATAGGCCCACGTCGAATGAAACATCACGCCATCGATTCGGTGCGTGCGCATGACGTCGCGCAATCGCGACCGCGCACGCCGCACGGTCCACGGGTAGCGCACGCGAGCTTCACCCAGCTGATGGACCGGCACGCCGGCGGTCTCGAGCTCTCGCGACAGGCGACCCTCGAAGCAGAGGGCGAAATGCTGTTCGGCCGAAAGCGAACCGGCGAACGCGCCAAGCGCCGCGAGGAATGCTTCCGCGCCACCATACAGGTTGCCGCTGTACACGTGCAGAAGCTTCACGTGGCAACTCGCGCGCGCTCGTGCGCATGAAGGCTGTCGTAGATCGGAAGCAGCGCGTCGGCGAGCCGGGCGCGATCGAAGCGATCGACCGCGACCGCATTCGCCGCCGACGCGATGCGTTCTCGCAATGCCGGCTCGCGCACGAGCCGCTCGATCTGCCCGGCGAGTGACTTTGCGTTTCCCGGTTCGTGCGTCAACGCCGTCACGCCATCCTCGATGATCTCCGTCACGCCTCCGCGTGGACTCACGATCGTGGCGCGACGGCACGCCGCTGCTTCCGCGACAACGCGCCCGAACGGTTCGGCGCGCTCGCTCGCGTGCACGACGACGTCGAGCGCGCGCAGCGCGGCGTCCGAGCGTTCGACGTAGCCGGTCACCCCGACGCGGCTCGACATGCCGCACGCCACGACGTGCGCTCGCACTCGCTCGAGCGAATGCTGGCTGCCGAGCGTTTCGTATAGCGATCCGCCGATGACGTAGCCGCGCACCGGCAAATCAGCGGGGAGCATCGCCATCGCATCGACGAACACGTCGTGTCCTTTCCAGTTCGCCAACGTCGCGAGCAGACCGACGCGAATCGTGCCTTCGGGCGCAGACGGCAGATTCGCCAGTGCATCGAGATCGAGCGTCGCTCCGGTCGGCGAAAACCGCTCGAGATCGATCGCGTTGTGCACCACCTCGATCGCGAGCGCGCGTCCGCACACGTCGCGCGTATCCGCCGCGACACTCGCTGAGTTCGCGATGGCCAAGTCGCATCGGTGCGACGATGCGCGCAGCGCACGCGCCATCAACGGCCGATTGCTGACGAAGTCACGCATGTGCCAGATCACGCGTGCGTTCGACGGCCGCCACCAAGCGGCCAGCAGCTGCGCCTTGAATCCGTTGGCGTGTACGATGTCCGGTTGCAGCGCACGAAGCCGCGAGCGCAGCGCAAATCCGTATCGCGTCGCCGCCGACGCGGCTGACAACATACGACGCATCGAAGCGTTGTCGTTTTTTCCAACGCCATCCCACGATGAGTCCCCGAATCGCGCGAGCGCATCGGGATACGGCGCCGTGATGACGTCAATACGTTCGGCGATCGCGCGCTCAGCGAGTGGACCCTCGCCAGGGACGACGAGCGCCAGCGGCCATCCGGGCCGCGCGGCCCGCACGCTTGCGCACACGTCGAGAAGACTGAGCTCCGCGCCGCCCAACTGCGCCGCCGAGGCAACGAAGACAATTCGCATTGCTTCGGAGTCAGGCCGTGAGACCATGGCGGGCCGCGTAGTCGCGAAGCACCACGACTCCGAGAATCTGCAGCGCGCCGACGCGACGCTGATTTCTCGAGAACCGCTGCCACAAATCGGCGATACCGCGTGAATCGATCGCGAGATCGCGCCACACAGCCGTGTCGTGCACGGCGTCGCGCGCGAGCGTGTTGAGCGCGCCACCGGCGCCGAGCCAACTCTGCCACGGAAACGTGAATCCCCGCTTGGGCGCTTGCCACGTTTCGGCCGGCATCCGCGCGCCGACCGCGTCGAGCAACAACGGCTTCGGCCGCGGATCGCGCCGCTTCCACGCACTCGGCGCCGCGAACGCGGTCTCGACGAGCTCGTGGTCGAGAAACGGCACGCGATACTCGATCGGCGCCGCCATGCTGAACGCGTCGCCGTCGCGCAGCAGCATGCTGCCCATGTAGAGCTCCAGCTCGAACAGGCTCGTGGCCGCGATCGGGTCGAGCGTCGCCGCGCGATGACGCACGAGCGCCAACTGTTCGTGGCGAAGGCCCGTCACCGCATCGACCTCGGACGGCAGCGTGTGCAGCGCGCGGCGCTCGTCGGGAAGAAAGAGCTCGCGGCGCAACAAGTACATCTGCAACGGCTCGGCATCGCGGCGCATCGCCTCGACGACCTTGGCGCCCGCGCGCCCGACGGCCGCATACCGCGCGACGTTCGCCAGCGCGCGTCCGGGAATTCGGCGTCGCCACGCGACAGCGCGCGGGACGTCGGAGAAACTCGCGTAGCCGCCGAACAACTCGTCTGCGCCAAGCCCGGACAACGCGACGGTCAATCCACTCGCGCGTGCCGCGCGGCTCACGAAGAAGATGTTCGCGCCGTCCACCGTGGGTTGATCGACCGCATCGAGCAGCGCGGGCACGGAGCCGAGCACGTCGCTCGCGGTGAGCGTCAACGTCTCGTGCTCCGCGCCGAATCGCGCCGCCGTACGCCGCGCGATCGCGGTCTCGTCGAAGTCGGGATCATCGAAGCCGACGGTGAGCGTGCGGAGTCCGCTCGATTGGTGCTCGCTGGCCAACGCGAGCATCGCGGTCGAGTCGACGCCGCCGCTCAGGAAGAGTCCCATCGGCACATCGCTGCGGAGTCGCAGCCCAACCGCCTCGCGGGCGACGCGGCTCAATCGGTCGACGAATTCCGCGCGCGACGATCCGTCGAAATCGGTGCGCGCCAATTGCCAATAGCGGCGCAACCGCAACTCCCGCCCGGTCTCCGCGTCGAGCGACAGTTGCGATCCCGGCGCGAGCTGCACGATTCCATCGACGATCGACTCGTCGCCCTGCACGGCGCCCTGCGCGAGAAAACTCTCGATCGCCGAGCGATTGACGCGCCGCGCCACAATCTCGCTGCCGAGCGCGAGCAGGGCACGAAGCTGGCTGGCGAAGACGAGACCTCCCGCGGCGGGACGAGAGAGATACATCGGCTTGATGCCGAGGCGGTCGCGCGTGATCAGCACGCGGTTGGACGCGCGCTCGAACAGTGCGTAGGCGAACATGCCGCGGAAGTGCTGTACGGCGTCGTCGCCCCACGTGACGTGCGCGCGGAGGATCGTCTCCGTATCCGAACGCGTACGGGCCGACGTGCCATGCTCGGCCAAGCGGGCGTTGATCTCGCGATAGTTGAAGACCTCGCCGTTGTACACGATCCAGTTGCCGCGTTCGTCGCGCATCGGCTCGTGGCCGGCGGACGTGGGATCGATGATCGCGAGCCGGCTGTGCACGAGTGTGACCGCCGGCGCGACGTGTTCGATGCCTTCGTCGTCGGGCCCGCGATGACGCAACGCGCCCAGCAGCCGCTCGGCCAGTCCGCGCTGGTCGCCCGGTACGCCGACGACTCCCGCGATGCCGCACATGTCAGGCGGCTCGGCCGGCGCGGCCGGTGACGCGGCACGCTTCCGTTATGAGAATTTGCATTAAATATATTTGATTGCCGCCCGGTCGCCGATCGCGATGCGGGAGGCTTTGCAGCATTCGCAGCCTTAGGCGCGGGACGCGCGAACCGCTATGCCGAGCGAACCCGGAAGCCGGCCTGTGCGAACTTGACCAACGCGCGCACCCGGTCGCGCTCCCGGCGCGCGAACAGCTCATCCGCCGGCGCGCCGCGGTCGATGTGCACCACGCCGTGCTCGTTCATGCGGCCGCGAATCTCCTCGAGCACGTCGCCCGGCACCCGCGCCGGTTGTTCGCCGCACTGCACGACATAGAGAATGCCGAAGGTGCTGTGCAGCGATTGGATTCGCGCTCCCGCCGGACAGCCCACGAACACGTATCGTGGAAACAGCGGCGCCGTCCGTCCACGCGCGACCACGCGCGGCATCAACGTCGTGAAGCCCTGGTTCCGGAGATTGATCTCCGCCCAGGATTCGGCGCCGGGCTTCGTATAGACGAGCAGCCACGACAGACCATGCATCTCGCTTGCGACGTCGAACTTCCGGTCCATCAGCTGCTCCAGCCTCGTGCAATGCTTGCAAAGCTACCGCAGTGTTTGCGCTCAAAACGGCGCAAACACCGACATCCCGTAGAGCACGCCGAACGCGCCACCGCGCCCGGCATCGGCCGGACGGCAGGCTGCGTTCGATCGCGGATGATCGCTTCCGGTCGGAAGGCGGGTACTACGACGACGACATCACCGGAAGTCCGACCGCTCCCACTCCACTGGGGCAATTCAGAATCAGCCAAGCTAAGCTCTGACATGACACTGGCAAGAGGGCCCGACCGGACTGCGATGATTTGTATCACCAACGGCTCGTCATTCTGACGCGCGAGCGTAGTTAGCGTATCGAACGAGCTCAGGCTGTCGGTCAGAGTGTCCAAACAAAAAGGGCCCGCCTTGCGCGGGCCCTTTTCCTTCGCGGTCGCCGCGACCTAGTGGAGACCTAGGGTTTGTTGCCGGTCGCCACCGCCGCTCGCATCGCCACGAGCACGGCAACCACGCCTTTCGCCTGGTCCGGCGTCATCGATCCACTCGCGAGCGCGCTGCGTACCGAAGCCACCGCCTGCCTGACCGCCGGGCCGACCGCTCCCCCGCTGCCGCCAACCACGGCGACCGCATTCGATACCGCCGACACCACGCCGCCGGGCAATCCCGACGCGCTCAGCACATTCGCCGCTGCTGCCCCCGCAGCTTGCCCGTTCGCCGGGCTGGGGTTTGTGATCGCATTCGCGATCGCCGCGCCCGCCGCCGGCGGAATCGTCACGGTGATGCTACCGCCCGAGCTGGTCGTGACCGTGACGCTGCCGGACGAGAGGCCGCCGACGATGGCCGCCGGCGGCGAAGTCACCGTTCCCGATACATTCCCGCTCGAGCTGACGGTGACGCCCGCGCCGTTCGGCGCTCCAGACGATCCACTCGCCGGGGCGCCCGTTGTCGCGTTTGGTGTAGCAGTCGCCGGTCCGGAGCCGGGAGCTGTCGGAGTGAACGTGCCACCGGCCGTCCCTGAGCTCGACCCGGTGTTCACGCCCGTGTTGTCCGACTGATTCCCCGACGGCGCCGTAGAAAAACCGGCGCGAAGGGGATGTCGCTGCGCGGCCGCGGGGTGCGCGATCACGACCATCGAAAGCGCCGCAAGCGCGCCCAAGCGGAGGAATGCGTTCATGGTCTGCATTATCGGCCGCTCTCCTTGAAGAGCTCGAACACCCGAAACCCCGCTCCGAGACCGACGATCAATCGCGGGCCGTCGCCGGCGTGACGCGTCACGTCAGCGACGCCCAGGGACAGGACGAGTGGTGAATGGTGAAGCGGTACGACCGAAATCCCAGCGTCCAGATCCTGTCCCGTCCAATCCGCGACGATCGACGCGCGCGGCATGAGACGAATGCCGGCGCTGCCGAAACCGTTGACGCCCGTTTTTCCCTGGTCGAGCGTGTGCTGCGAAAGAAAGCGGCTGTTCCCGAGGCCGACGTTCCAGGCCATGCTGCCAAAGAAGTGGCTGGGATCCTCGCGGAACACGAACGTATGCGACACGACGCCGTACGTGCTCGATCCACCGTCGGCGCTCCCCCAGTTCGCGATATTCTCCACTCCGACCGCGATGCCGTATTCCCCGGGCAGCGACCGGTGGAGCTTGATGCTCACCGATCCATTGTCGCCCGGCGTCTCGCGCAACGTCGAGGCGGAATTCAATCCGACCTCGAGACCGATCAGGCGCCGTGGATCACCGATGCCGAAACCGATCGACGCCGAGCCGTCGGGGTGCGCCGTGAAGCGGGTTCGCGATTGGTAGCCGACGCCGGCGAAGAAATCGCCCCATCCGGCACCCCACGCGCTCTCGGACCCGACGGTGTTTCCAGGCTGGGCGCGAAGGGCGCTCTGCAGCATGGCCGCCGTCGCCGGCACCTGCGCCGCAATGGCGGCGGCGTCGGTGATCAGACTGTCCAGCGCGCGCAACGACGCGGCTCTCGACGAGTCGGTTTGCTGCGCGCCCGCGACTGGAACAGCCGCGAAGGCGGCGATCGCCCCCACGGCAACGATGCTTACTCTGATACGGCACCCCATCCTGACTCCGGCAGATCTCGTAAGCCGCCATTTATATGAGTATTTCCGCAGTCCCGCCAGTCCGCCGCCCCTCCGAATTGCAACGTTCCGTTACACCCCTCGGCTCACCCAGGCCGCGGCACCCGATACCCCAGCAGGCGAGGGGGGCCGGTGACGCACGGACGCGCCCGGCCCTGCCCCTCGCGGTTGCCCGCACCGACCGCGGGCCCGTCGTCGGGAGCCGGGCGCCATGGGGCATTGGAAGCTGGTCCTCGCCATCATCGGACTCGTGGGAAGTGCGAGCCTGTGGCAGCACCATCACGTGGACTATCGCAAGTTTCCGCCGACGGTCCTCATCGTTGGCGATGCGCGTGATACGCTCAACGCCGCCTACGCTGAATACGAGCACCCCGACTCGACCCCCTTCATTGAACAGGGGTTCTGCGCGAGATCATGGGTGACGTCGCACCCGACGTGGAACACGACGATCGTTCGCATCACGAGCGTCGTTCGCTCCGAACGAAACGCGTCGCCGATCAGCGTCAACATCCCATGCCCGAACGCCACGCAGATGGGCGCCGGCATTGTCTTCCACACGCACCCGCCGCAACAGTGCGTGGTGAAAGGAAACTGGCAAGCATGGTCGGAATGCCAGCCGACCAGCGATCCGAGCGTCGCGTGCAAGGCGAGCTGGCTCGACATGGCCGACACGCTGCAGCACCCGGGCATTCCGGCGCGCTTCATCGTTTGCGGCGAAGATCGCTTCATGCTCTACCACGCCACCGACGCGTTGTAGCGACCAGCGGAGAGCAATCCGAGCCAGCGGGGAATTCGAGCGCGCCGCATATTGATGCGCCATGCGGACGCTTCCGTCGTGGATCGTCATTCTCGCCGCGTTCGTCGTGTGCTTCGTCGTCACGGCGCTCACCGTGCCGGCGCGATTCGGCTTCTCGCCCGATTCGTGGTCGTACTTCGATCTCGCGGAATCGTTTTGGAGACATCCGTATCAGGCGTGGGGCCTCCGGCAGTTTCAGAGTGTCACGCCCTATTCCAACTCGTTTCCACCACTGTGGCCGTTGGTGCTGGTGCCTTTCGTTCGCGTTGCCGGGATCTGGGGCACCTACATCGCCGCACTCCTGGCCTACGCGGGATTTGCCGCCGCAAGTGAGGCGCTGAGCCACCGCTGGTTCAGCCGACGCGGAATCGGACTGCTTTCCGCAACGCTGTTATTCGCGTTTTCTGGCGTTCAGGGCGAGCTCGCGGGCGGCCGCTCGATTCCCCTCGCCCTGATGTGGCTCGCGCTCATCGCGCTCGAGATGCCGCGCGGCGCACGCGAGCCTCGCCACGCCGCCGTCTACGGCATGTTGATCGGCGCGTCCGTCATGACGCGCTTCGATGCGTTGCCAAGCGCGCTCGTCTTCCTCGCCGGCCTCCTGTGGCTTGGCGCGGGTGCACGACTGTTCACTTATGCGTGCGGCGCGTTCGTGCTCGTGATCTCGCCGTGGATCGTGTACTCGATCGCGCACTTTCACACGCCGTTTGCGACCGATAACTCGGCGACGGCACTGGCCGCGACGTACACCTTCGTCCTGGATTTTCATGCGAACCGCGTCCCCACGCTGTTCGACGCGCCGCGTCAATGGCTGGCGAAGCTGCTGCACGCCGCGGCCACGGCGAGGAGCGCGCTTCGCCAGGCGATCGCCGACACGTTCTTCGTTCCGATTCTCCTTGCGCTGGTCGCGGTTGGAATTGTCATTCGAGGATCATCATCGCGCGAACGCCCCGGCCGATCCCCGTTTCTGCCGCGCGACGCCTATGTCACCCTGGCCGCGGTCGCCGCGGCGTTCGTCGCGTTTTACGTCACGGGATACTTCGATTGGCGATACTTCACGTCGTCGTTCTGGCTCATCGAGCTGGTGGCGCTTGCCTACATCGCGCGAGAATTGCCCCGGCACTTCGACATCGTGGCGTGCCTGGTGGCCGTATCGTGCGTCGCGGTGCTGAGTTGGCCGCTCTCGCGGTCACCGCGCCTCATCGACGCGGCATACTTGCGTGACGTCGCCGACCGGCATGACGTCGATTCACTGCGGACGTGTCTTCTGCGTGATGGCGCAAACGCGCGCGATTTAGCCGTGTTCTCGCACGACGTCGAGAGGCTGACGACATACCGATTCGCCGCTCTCGCGTCGTGGCGCGCCACTCAGCTTCCGACCAACTGGCCGTCCTTGAGCGAGCACGAGCGGGCCGTGTTCCTCGAGCGTTTTTCGGTCCGCTACTGGATCGGCGATCAAGCGCCGGTGAACGTCGCATCAATCTCGCGCGTCAGCTGCGGATACCCCGTACAGCGAATCGGCACGGCGGGGCCGGGTTGACGTCGGCACTTGTAGACGTCGCTGCCGTCGAGTGACGTCTACAACCGTTCCGTCAGCGTGAACGACGCCCAATAGAACGGATTGCTCGTTTTCGGATCGTGCGCGAGCGACTGCTTCGCGGCACGCAACGCCGCACTCGGCGACTCGCCTTCCGATAGTCGCCGGTAGAAGCGTGGCATCAATGCGGCGACGGTCTCGCCCACCGGCCATTCGGTGCCGACCACCGCTCGTGCGCCGGACAGGAGAAACCCGCGCGCGATACCCAGCGGGCCCGCGCCCCGCAACACGACGCCCTCGTCCGTTTCACACGCGCTCAGCACGACCAGCGACGCACCGATGCGCATTCGACCGATCTCCGACGCGTGCAGCAGTCCATCATCGTCGGTGCCGGGCGCGAGTCGCAAGTACGCCGCGAGCGGGTCGGTCGTGCTGGCCCGGGCATGCGCCGCGAAATGAATGATGGTCGCCCGCGCCGCCGATCGCTTGAACGCGTCCTTCGTTGCCGCGATGCCAAGAAGCTTCATCGTTCGGCCGGTCCACGCGTGTGAGACGTTGCGCCACTCCGTGGAATCGTTGACGGCATCGTAGCCCACGAACAACAGCGATCCGCCGGAAAACGACGGCGCGCCCGTCGCGGTGCCGAAGAACCGCGGCGACGGGAGATATGAGATCTCATATCGATCGATCAGGAACGGCGCCGCCGGCGCGTCGCTCGGCAGCAGCGCATCGAACGGCAACAGGTGCAGCGGGCCGTCGGGTACGATGACCAGACGCGACGCGCCCGCGACCCGCCCGGCGAGCGGCGTGATGAGCATTCTATAAAGTTGGGCCGAGGCGCGCCGGTCGAACCGCAGCCGCGACAGATCGATGCGTCCCAGGTACGCGCCCATCGGTCGTCGCAGCGCACGTACCGCCGCCGCGATGGCGGCCGTCGTTTCCGGCAGACGAACGACCGCCGCGCCGGCGCGCGTGACGACCAGTGCGAACGCGAGCGTGTCGAGTGTGACGTAATCGATGAACGCCGCTGCCTTCCCCAACCGTGCTCGAAGCACACGCAGCGATATGGGCTCGGTCCCGTGCGCGGGGTCGGCGTACAGCGCGTCCTGTCGGCGCTGCACCCACCGCAGGAGCGCGTCCGAATCCCGCGGACCGTTGCGCACGGCGAGCAATCGAACGGCATCGTCGAATGGCGCGAGTTTCTCCGCGCGAAGACGAACGCGATCCACATCGTCGCCGAAGCGCGACGCGATGCGATCGGTGCCCGCCGCGGCCTGGTCGTATGCACCCAACGCCTCGTCATTCCGTCCGGCCGCCGCGAGCGCGCGGCCCAGCGCGTCGAAGACGTCCACGCGCAATTCGGGCGGCGGGTTTGCGCCCAGCGACGTCGCGGCGTCCGACAGGACCAGGACCGCGTCGTTTGCGCGATGCATCTGCAACAGCGCGCGCCCTTCGATCCCGGCTGCGCGCGTGGCGTCCTCCACGAGATGCGACGAACGCGCGAGCTGCCCGGCGCGGCGAGCCTCGACGATCGCGCGGTCGGCGGATCCAGCGTCGAACAAGATGCGGGCGAGCTGCACGCCGGCACGCGTCGCACGCTGCACGCCGCCCTCCGACGAGCGTCGCGTAACCCACGCCGCCATCGCGGAGCGCGCTTCGTCGAATCGGCCGCGACGAGCGAGCACCTCGGGGAGCAGCGGAATTTCCTCGGGCGTCGCCGGCGCGGCATCGTGCCGGCGTGCAGTGGATTCGGCGCTGTCAATCATACCGAGCGCCTCGAACGTCCGCGTCAATCCAGCCAACGCGCGCGCGCCTTCTTCCGAATCGCGCTCCGGCACGCGCGTGTAGTACGAACGCGCGCGCGGGAGATCGCCGATGCGCTCGTAGTAATCACCCGCGTAGTAGAAGTACGATTTCATCTCGTCGACGATCCGTACCATCTGCTCGAAGCTGTTGCGGGACGAGGCGTGCAGTCCTGCCTCCCATTGCATCAGCCCAGCATCGTAATTCGCGATCACGGCCAGGCCGTCGAGCCGCAACGGCGCCGCGAGCGCAACGAATCGGTTCACGGCGGCGAGCGCCATGGGCAGGTCGCCAAGCGATTCGTACGCGTGCGCAAGATTGTGCTGGATATCAGCGCAGCCGTAGCGATCCGCGGTGTCGGCAATTGCGGACGCCTGCTCGAGCTGTGTGATGCCTTCGCGCGCTCGCCCCTGCTTGAGCAGCGCGCGGCCGTACTTGGCATGTAACCGCGCCCGAAGCGGACGCCAGGAGGTCGAGTCGGATACCGAAACTGCCTCGCGCAGTGCGGGAATCGCCGACGAGAGATCGCCGCGATCGAGCGCGACTGTGCCTTCCGACTGCAGGATTGCGACGAGTGACGCGCGCGCGTGGTAGCGTCGCGCGACCATGGCGCCGCGCGCGCTCAGCGAGTCGCGCAGGCGGGCATCAGGAATGCGATCGATTCGAGAGATCAGCAGTTCGACGAGCGGCCCCGGTCGGCCGTCGCGCAACACGGCGGCCCAGACTTGCTCTCGAATCGCCTGCGCGCGCGCCGTGTCGCCGCGAAGCGCGCTCACATCGGCGCGCGCCACGCGTACCCTCAGGCGATCGCGCCAAGTGGCCACGCTTTGCTCGGCCTGATCGAGGACGGAGTCCGCGGCGGCGAGCGCGCCGTCATCGCACAACACATTGACGCGCAGGAGCCATGGCTCGCCGGACATGCCGTACGATCCAATCATGGCTCGCCATTCGGCCAACGGCCGCATGGGAGGCCGTACCGACGTCGGCAGCCGAATCTCGTACTCGGCGATGAGCGCACGCGTGCACGGCGCAGGGCCGAATCGGCGCTCGACGTCGTGCAGCATCTTCACCGTGACGGGCACGTTCCGCGGAAGGACCACGGCGTGCAGGCACGCCGCCAATGCGGGATCTGTAACATCCTCGAGGGCGGAACGTTCTCGCCCGGCGAACGATTCGCGGTCGACGAGACCATTCATCAACGCAAGCTGCGCCGGGAGAAAATGCGGGTCGGCGCGGCGCGCCTGTCGCCACAACGTCAGCGCACTGTCCATATCGAGCATGGCCGTGCGTGCTTCACCCGCGAGCCACAGCTGGCGCGCACGAAGGGAATCGCCGAGCGGCGGCTCATGCGCAACGAGCAATAGCGCGGAGATCAGCGCGAGCGTCGCTCGTCGCCTCCGAGCGCATCGAGCAGCTTGCGTGCGCGCTGGCCGACGCGCTCGTCATTCGACGGGACCGCGCCGGCGTCGGCGCGCGCCGCCGCCGTGTCGCCCATCTGCAGTTCGGCGCGAGCGCGATAGTAGTGCGCCTCGGCCGCGTAGACGTTGTCGCCGGCCGCAAGCACCCGCGTGAAATCGACGCGCGCCTCGCGTGCGCGGCCGAGCATGAGATACGAGGCGCCGCGGAAGAAGAGCGCGGGCTCCGCGCCCTTGTCCGCCGATATGACTTTACTCAATTCCTCAGCGGCGGCGGCGTAGTGCGACGCCGTGTAATTCGACATTGCGTCCGCGAATACCGAGTCGGCCGCCGTCGGGCTCTCGCGCACGGGCGCGCCGAGGTAGAGCGGTGCATCCTCCGGCAGCACGGCGGCGGACGGACCCGCGACACCATGCGTGTCCGCGCGCGATCGTTTCGTCAACGAGACAGCGACGATCGCGAACACGATGCTCGCCGCCGCGAGTGCCAGCAGCGGTGCCCGAACGCGCACGCGATGCGGCGCAGTCTTCGTATCATCAAATCCGATGGCGTGCCGCACCGCCAGCGCGAGCTCGAGCGCCTCCTGGCATCGCGCGCAATCCAGCAAATGCTCCTCGAAGGCCGCGGTTTCGCCGGAACGCAGCCGGCCCGCCGCGTACCGCTCGACGAGCCCGCGATCCGCGACGTCGTCGCAGCGCAAAGTATGGTCGATCACGATTCGCCTCGTTGTGCGCGCACGACTTCATCGTGCCGCTGCTCCAAGGTCGCGCGAGCGAACGATTCGTGACGCGCGCGCGCGGCGAGCGCGAAGAAATGCTCGCGCAGACGCTGCAGGGCGCGCGACTTCCGTTTACGAATGCGCTCGGCCGGTTCGCTCAGCCGCGCGCCAACCTCGGCGGGGGTGAGTCCGTCGACGAACGCCAGGCGAAGCAGCTCGCGATCGTCGTCGGTGAGCTCGGCGAGCGCTCGGCGCATGTGCGCCGCTTCGTCGCGCAGCACCATGCCCTCGAGCGGATCGTGGAGCGCGCGGTCGGGGAGCTGGTCGCTGAGCGGCGCGTGGCGGGCACGCGCGCGTTGCATGTCCACGATCACGTTACGCGCCACGCCGCGGACAAACGCACGCAGCTTGTCACGATCGCGCAGCCGATCGGCACGCAACGCATCCAGCACGCGCGACATCGTTTCCTGCGCGGCGTCCCGCGCGGCATCCGGATCGCCAAGCGCACGAAGCGCGATCAGCCGAACGCCGTTGCCCAACCGGTCGAGATCCTCACCCGAGAAATCGGACGTCACGTTTAGAGGCCTTCGGCGACCAGGTGGGAGAGCACGTCGAGCGGCGGCGACGGATCAATCATTCATCCCGCGCCGTCCGGCGGCAAGGCGCGCGCCCGTTCCCGGTCTATCCGGGAGGCTTGCTGACGCTGTCAGAATCCGGCGCGCGCCATGGTCCCGCGCAGGATACCCGCGCCGAACGAGAACACCAGACACATGATGAACGCAACCGTGACGCCGGCGACGTGCGCCGCGGCAATTCGCCACACGGGCACAGCGTGCGTCAAGCGAAATAGCCGGACCGTTCGCCAAAGCCAATACGCGGCACCCGCCAACACGACCACGGTGAGCACGTGTTGTGGGCCGGCGGTCGCGAACGCTTCACCCGCCCACGTCGCGACGAAGAATGGCGCCAGGCACCACACGACGAGCAGGCTGTCGTTGTACATGTGCACGTACCGGGTCTCGCGCAGCGTTCGGCGCCGCGAATGCAGTATCAAGTGCGACACCCACCAGCCGGGTACGAGCCCGAACACCACGAACATCACCAGCGACGTCTCGCTGAAGGGTGTCGGCCGTTCCTCATATCGCGCCACATAGCCGCGGACGCGAATCGCCAGATCCAATTGGTGATTCTTCTCGAGATACTGCGCCACATCGCTCGCCGACGCGCGACCGAATGGTTTGCCAAGGACTTTGTCGACGTGAGCGATCACGAGGCGCGCGCCACGCGCAATCGGGACCGAGCCGCTGTCGACGACGATCACTCCCGCGAGCGTATCGATTCCGAGTTGCGCCGCGACCGCGTGGCGCTCCGCCGGTGGCAGCTCGCGCAGCACGGTGACGATACCCGTGCCCGAGAACGCCCACGGCGTCGTCTTGCCCACCGCGTAGAGCAGCAACCAGCAGCCGAGACAGAACGTCAGCGGCCGGGCGTATCCGGGCGCCGGTGTTCCGTCGAGCGCGTCGACGACGACGCGCTCGAAGCGCTTCGGAAACAGTGCGTCCCACAGCGCGCGGAGAAACTGGAGCGGGACGAGATGCTCCACCCACTCCCACCGCTCCTCGTGCGATCCGGCGCGACGCTCGGCCAAGACGGCTCCGTCTCGCGAGGCGTGCGTGCTACGTACGAACCAGCTTCTTGTAGGCGACGCGGTGCGGCTGATCCGCGTCCGCGCCCTTCCGCTTGTGCAGATCCTCGACGTACGACTGATAGTTGCCTTCGTGCCAGACGACTTCGCTGTTCCCCTCGAACGCGAGGATGTGCGTCGCGATGCGATCCAGGAACCAGCGATCGTGCGAGATCACCACCGCGCAGCCCGCGAAGTCCACCAGCGCGTCCTCGAGCGCGCGCAGCGTGTCGACGTCGAGATCGTTGGTCGGCTCGTCGAGCAGCAGCAGGTTGCCGCCCGACATTAGAGTTTTGGCAAGGTGCAGGCGGTTCCGCTCGCCGCCCGACAGATTGCCGACCTTCTTCTGCTGATCGGTGCCGCGGAAGTTGAAGCTCGACAGATACGCGCGGCTGTTGAGCTCCTTCTTGCCGACCATGATCATCTCCTGCCCGCCCGAGATCTCCTGCCACGCCGAGATGTCGCCGTTGAGGGTGCGACTCTGATCGGTGTATGCGATCTGGACCGTTTCGCCGATCTTTAGAGATCCGGAATCCGGCGTCTCCTGGCCGACCACCATCTTGAACAACGTCGTCTTGCCCGCGCCGTTCGGCCCGATAATGCC
Source organism: Gemmatimonadaceae bacterium (assembly GCA_035606695.1). Lineage (NCBI taxonomy): Bacteria > Pseudomonadati > Gemmatimonadota > Gemmatimonadia > Gemmatimonadales > Gemmatimonadaceae > Gemmatimonadaceae bacterium. Next base: position 213,554 of record DATNEW010000027.1, on the reverse strand, counting down.
GACGATTCCACCGCGCGGCAGCGAGAAGCTCAGGCCATCGATGAGCACCTTGTCGCCGAACGCTTTCTTGATGTCGCCCGCGATGACGACGTCATTGCCCAACCGCGGCGGCGGCGGAATGACGATCTCGTGCTGCAGAATCTTTTCGGCGGTCTCCTGCGCGGCCATCTCCTCGTACTTCTGAATGCGCGCCTTGTTCTTCGCCTGCCGCGCGCGCGGCGCCAACCGCACCCACTCGAGCTCTCGCTCGAGGGTGCGCTGCCGCGCCGACTCCGTCTTCTCTTCCTGCTGCAGTCGCGTCCTCTTCTGCTCGAGCCACGAGGTGTAGTTGCCCTCGTACGGAATGCCGTAGCCGCGATCGAGCTCCAGAATCCAGCCGGCCACGTTGTCGAGGAAGTAGCGATCGTGCGTCACCGCGACAACGGTCCCGGGGAAATCGTGCAGATAGCGCTCGAGCCACGCCACGCTTTCCGCGTCCAGGTGGTTGGTCGGTTCGTCGAGCAGCAGCATGTCGGGTTCTTCGAGCAGCACGCGGCACAGCGCGACTCGGCGCCGCTCGCCGCCCGACAGCTTCGAGACATCGGCGTCCGGCGGCGGCAACCGCAGCGCGTCCATCGCGATCTCGATCTTGTTGTCGAGATTCCACAAGTCGTGCGCGTCGATCTGCTCCTGCACGCGCGCCTGCCGAGCCAGCAGCTTCTCCATCGCCGTGTCGTCCATCGGCTCGGCGAACTGCATCGAGATGTCCTGAAATTCCTGGAGCAGATCGCGCTGTGCTTTCACCGCGAGCTCGACGTTGCCTCTCACGTCGAGATTGGGATCGAGCTGCGGCTCCTGCGGCAGGTAGCCGACGCGCGTCCCCTCCGCGGCCCACGCCTCGCCCTGAAAATCCGTGTCGACGCCGGCCATGATGCGCAGTAGCGACGACTTGCCGGCGCCGTTGGCGCCGAGGACGCCGATCTTGGCGCCGTGATAGAAGGACAACCAGATGCCGCGCAGAATCTCCCGCGAGGGCGGGACGACCTTGCGCAGGTCTTTCATGACGTAGATGAATGATGGCGGAGGCATAGGGCGTCGGGGCGTCGGGGCGTCGGGGCGTATGACGAGCGCAGAAATCTAAATCACGCGCCGTTCGCCCATGCGCCCCGGCGCCTCGACGCCTAGACGCCCCGTTCCCACACCTCCGCCTCGAGCCGCTTCCCAAAGTGCTCGTGCCCCTCGCGGCCCACGAGCGTGAAGCCCGCCGCCTTGTAGATCTTCCGCGCCGACGTCAGCTCGCTTTGCGTCCACAGACGGATCTTCCTGTAGCCCACGCCGCGCGCGAATCGAATCACTTCGTCGACCAGGCGACGGCCCAGGCCCCGTCCACGCGCACTCGGCTCGACGAGCAGCAGCCGCAGCTGCGCGATCGTCTTCGACTTCGCGACGACGAACACGCTGCCCACGATCTCCCCGTCCCGCTCGGCGATCCAACACCGTTCGCGCGCTGGATCGAAGTCGTCGATGAAGCCGGCCACCACGCGCGCGACGAGCGCCTCGAACCGCTCATCGTAGCCGTACTCGCGCGCGTACAGCACGCCGTGGCGATGAACGATCCATCCCATGTCGCCGGGCCGATGCGTGCGGAGCGTGATGGTCTCCGTACCTCTCGCGTTCGACGCGTCGAGCGTCGTACGAATCGTCTGCATCGCCTCGACGATGCGCTGCTGCTCGGCGTCGCCGAGCGGGGAGAGCATCTCGACGATTGCATCGCGGGCGCCGCGGTCGAGCGGCGCGAACGCCTTCCGGCCCGCCGCCGTCAGCGCCAGCAACGTTTGCCGCTTGTCGTCGCCCCGCGTGGCGGTGACGAGCCCCCGGCGCTTGAACGCGCGCAGCGTGCGGCTGAGATACCCGCGGTCCAGGCCGAGCGCGTCGGCGATCTGGCTCGCCGTGGGCGCATCGCGACGCATGTCGCGATGCGCGAGCTCGTACAGGACGCGCACCTCGGTGAGCGAGAACGGGCTCCCGAGGTGGGCGTCGCCGAGCACGCCGATGCGGCGCGTGTAGAAGCGGTTGAAGTCGCGGACGGCCTCCGCGCGCCGGGTGATGTCGCGCATAGTTGACAAAGTCAACCAAATGGTTGCTTCTGTCAACTAATGCGGGAGATGGCGCTAGTGGGGCTCGTCGCCGAAGATCGTGCTCAGCTCCGCGCCGTCGTACACGTTGGCGTGCAGCATCCAGCCAAACAGCGTCGGATGGAACTCGCCGCCGACCGCGTCGCATGCCGCCTTCGTCGCGATCGGCGAGTCGGGACCGAACTTCGGCGCGCCGTCCGCCATCCGCTCACCGTAGCGCCGCGATTCGGACGACTTCGGCAGGCACCAATTCACGTGCTGGTGCCACCGCGCAATCGAAAGCGGAACACGAGCATTCAATCGATCGAGGCTGGCGCGCTGCGGCATGGTGTACATCGCGCCGATGAGGTGAAGCTTCCCGTCGGCGCCGCGCTTGTAGAGGACGGACGTCGGCTTTTCCGGATTGAAGCGGAAGGCCTCCTCGAATGCTCGGCTGGTGTTGGTAAAATGAAAGACGCGCTGGTTCTTCACGTTCGGAAGGAACATCCGATAGCCGTCGCGAACGGCGGCGGCCGTGTCCTGATACTTCGCGATGGCGCGCTTGAGCTCCGCCGCCACCGTGAGCGCGCGCACCGTATCCTGATGCGTTGCGGCGCGCGGCGGCGTCATGCGCATGTGGGCGCTCGAGGCGGGGTCCATGCTCATGCCCATCATCCCCATGTCGGGCTTCGATTGCGCGGCCGCCGAGCGCGCCAAACCGGCCGACGCAAACGCGAACGCGGCGCCGAGTGTCAGGATTTTGATGCTGGCCGTAGCTTTCATCGCGTGGACCTCTCCTCCGTGCTTCCCAATCTCTCCGGCAACCCGCTCAAGGCGCTTCCCTTCGTCTTCGCCGGCGGCGTGCTGACCAGTTTGACACCGTGCATCTATCCGATGATCCCGATCACCGCGGCGATCGTCGGCGGAACGACGGTCGGCGATCCGGGGGCGAAGCCCGCGCGATGGCGTCCCGTGATCCTCACAGTGTCCTACGTGCTCGGCCTCGCGCTTGTTTACTCCGCGCTCGGCCTGTTCGCGGGCATGACGGGAACACTGTTCGGTTCCGTCAGTAGCAATCCATGGCTGTACTTCGTCATGGCGAACGTGCTGCTGCTGGCCTCGCTGGCCATGCTCGACGTGCTTCCGGTACGCGTACCGACGGCGATTCTCGAGCGGGCGGCGAGCGCGGGAACCGCGGGCCGCGTGTCCGGTGCGTTCACTATGGGAGCGATGTCCGGGCTCGTCGCGGCGCCATGCTCGGCGCCCGTGATGGCGGCGGTGCTCACCTGGGTGTCGTCGACGAAAAGCGCCGGCCTCGGATTTTTGTACTTGTTCGTGTTCTCGCTCGGCATGTGTACGCTGCTCGTGGTCGTCGGCTTGTCGTCGGGCGCGATCGCGCGGCTGCCGCGCGCCGGGATGTGGATGGTGTGGATCAAGCGCGTGTTCGCGCTCGTGATGATCGGCGTGGCGGAATACTATCTCGTGAAAATGGGGCAACTGATTCTATGAGCGGTTTCGTATCGAAGATGCTCCACGCCAGGTCGCTGCCTGTGGCGATCGCCGCGCTGGTGTTGGCGTTCACGCCGGCGTCGGCACGCGCGCAGGACCTTGGCATCGAAGTCGGCAGTGCGGCGCCTGGCGCGAAGGTGCAGACGCTCGATGGCAAAGAGGCGGACCTGTCGCAGTACATCGGCAAGTCGCCAGTGGTCATGGAGTTCTGGGCGACGTGGTGCCCGAACTGCAAGGAGCTCGAGCCCGCGCTGCTCGCGGCCGCGACGAAGTACGACGGCAAGGTGAAGTTCGTTGGTGTCGCGGTGTCGGTGAACGAGTCGCCCGCGCTGGTGAAGGCGTTCGCGGCGAAGCACAAGCTGCCGGGCGAGCAGGTGTTCGACGCCAAGGGCAACGCGACCGGTGCGTATGACGTGCCCGCCACGTCGTACGTCGTCGTGATCGACAAGGCGGGCAAGGTGGTCTACACGGGACTCGGCGGAAAGCAGAATCTCGAGGCGGCGATCAAGAAGGCGCTTTGACCGGCCGCCTCAGCGGCCGGTCGCCACACCATCGGCCGTCCCTTCGAATACGAACTCGCGCTTCGATGTGATCGGCAGCGCGCCGCGCCGGTTCACGAGGATCTGCAGCGTGTATCGCCCTGGCTCGATGCGCGACATGTCCACGCGAATGCTGCGCGCGCGGATAGGCACGACGCCGGGGATCGCCCAGCCTTCCGTTCCGAGCTCGGGCTCGTGCCACCGCATGGTGACCGAGCCGTTCGGGTCGTGCGCCATGCGCAGGAACATGCCGACGCGGCGCATGGCGCTGAGCGGTTCATGGCGCGCCAACACCACGGCCACGTCGATGGAGTCGCCGGGCGCGAAGCCGTACGTCTCCCAGTAGACGCCGAGCTTCGTGCCGCGCACGCGTGTCGTGCCGAGCATGTGGGCGATGGCGCTTTCAGGACTGTTCGGCGGAGCGTCGTCGGCACTCAGCAAAAGCGGGGCGGACATCGCCGTTTCAGTTGCATGAAGCGACGCGAGCGGCGCCGGCGGATCGATGCCGAGCCTGGTGCGCGCGGATTCGCGGCCGCGCGGCGCGACGATCTCGGTGCCGATGAGCGCGGGCTTCGCGGGCACGTGCGCGGTGAGCACGAGCGCCTGCGTGCCGGCGAACGCGCGCGACGGAACGCGTTCGACACGGCGGAGCGCGTCGCTGCGCACGAGTACGGCGGCCGTTGCATCGCGTGTGACGTGATGATTCTTCGCCGGCCACTCCGACGCGGTCGCCAACAGAATGTCGTCGTCGCGCCGCAGGAGCGCGGTCTGTTCGCTGAGTTGCACGATCGGTCCCGCCTGACGGCGATAGTGTTCCGCCGGCCACCACTGGTCTGCCGGCTCGTCGTCGCCGACGAGCGGCGGCATGTTGATCTGCCACGCGCTGGCCTCGGTGTGATATGGATCGCCGACGGCGCGAAAATCGGGAATGAGATGCAGCCGATCGCGCGGATACTCGGCCGTGGCCGTGCGCGTGCTGTCGTAGAAATCCATCCACGCGGCGTGCGAGCGCTCTTCCTCGTTCCCGCCCCAATCCGAGTAGGCCGGCCAACCGTACCGCAGCAGCATGTCGCCGACCGCCTGGCCACCGTAACGGCTGCGCCAGTCGTAGCGCTCGTCCCAAGGAAGCGCGGAGTGGAGTTGAACCAGGACTTTGCGTGCGAAGTGTGCGCTGCGGCGGTCGTCGACCGAGTCGGCGAAGAGCGGCTTCGAGAGCCACCACAACCACTCGTTCGCGTTCGCGCGTTCGTCGCACGTCATTCGGTCGTACGCGGCTTGGCCGTCGTCATCCAGCAGTTGGCGCGTGCTCGTGAATTCGCAGCGTTCGTCGGCAGACATTGTCTGGGCCGCCGCGTCGAACGCCGAGTCGGCGCGCGAGTACTTGCCGGCGGCGTAATACGTGTAGCCCGCCAGCTCGGCGCACCAGGCGTGCGCGGCCTTGCAATGCTTCACGATCTCGATCGCGGCGTCGAGCGAACCCTCGTCGACGAGAAAGCGTACGCGCTGGCCGGTGATCCACGCGTCGCCTGGTTTCCGCGCGTCGAGGATGGCGAGCGAGTCGAGCAGCCTGGAGCGCGCCGCGCGGACGAGCGCGCGGTGCTCGGGTGAGAATGACACGTCGCGATCGACACTCTCGTCGTCGAAATCAGCCTCGCCGACGGGAATCCAGTCCGGGCACATCGAGCGACGGCTGCTGTGGTGAATCAGCGTCGGTGGTTGCTGGTGATTGCGATGCAGGCTCGAACCGAAGCTGCCGTCCCAGTGGCAGTGCACGTCGCGCAAGCGGATGTCGGATCGCCCGCGCGAGGTCGCATCGGCGCCTTCGAGCCATGCGCCGCGCCACGTGGTGAGAAAGCGGAGGACCGCGGAGTTGGCGGCCTCGAGAACTTCGACGCCGCTCGGCGCGTTCGCCGTGCGTGCCTGCTGTGACGGTGCGGCCTGCATGAGCAGGGCCGCGAGCGGAATATGAAGCCACATGTGTCGTTGGTGAGCAACACACGGAGGGTCGCTTCGCGCACATGGTCTGGGACAGTGGACGTAAGGCGAACGTGTGCGCCGTCGTACCGGTCACTGCCTGGTTCGCAACATCAATGTCGGCCCCATTACAGTTTGCTCATTTCCGCCGGCGGGCGGGCGAACGGTCAGTGTGCGCGTATCCGCGCCGGCGTGGAGCGCGGAAAGCGACGCGGGCGCGACGCGCAGCTGATACGCGCTGGGATACACCCGTGAGAAGGAGTAGCTGCCGTCGGCGTAGGTCAGCGTTTCGAATCGAAACCGGCCGTCGGCGCTCTCGAGCACGAGGCGTACGCCGCCTGGCGCGGACACGCCATCGAGCTGGACCTGGCCGGACACCTCGAAAATTCGCACGAGGCGCACGCTCACCGGATTGAACATGTTCGGCGTCGCGCGGAGCGCTTGTGCGGGCTCGAGGCCGAATGCCGGATCGAGTCCAACGAGTGAGTCGACGCGAACGTCGATCGGTTGGTACGGCAGCACATTCCAGACGCGAAAGCGTCCGCGATCGTCGGAGACCGCGGCCTGTCCTCCGACGAAGATGCGCACGTGCGCCGCGGGCCGATCGCCGGGACCGAACACGCCGTCGTCGTCGTCATCGTAGTATGCGACACCGCGGACGCCGGCGCTGTTGCCGGAAATCGTCGGATCGACGAGCAACGCGCGGTCGGCGGTCGCGACCACCGCGCCGGAGAGGTTGATGAGCGTACTCGTATGAGCGTTCGTGGAACTGCGCATTTGCGCGCCGACGCGAGCGGCCCCGAGCACGGCGGAATACGTGATCGTCGCGTACGACAGCCGGTCGCGCGTCAGACCGCTGCGGCCGGACAACGAGATCGTTCCGCGCGCGGCGAGCTCGATCGTCGCGCCACCTTCAACGAAACGTCCGCCGCCTCCGCCTCCCGCGCCGAGGCTCACCACGGGGATGTGGCGCAGAATGCCGGCGTCGAGCGGCCGGAGTAGCGTCGCGCTCAGCGAGGTGATATCCGACGTGCCGATGGCGTGCGAGTACCGGGCGCCCATCGACACGCCGCGAAACACTTCCTGCACCCCGGTGTCCCAACTCGCCACGCGCGAGGAGTCGCCGTTCAGCCACGCGTTCACGATGGTGGCGGAGGGCAACCACGCGGACATGTCGTCGCGCCCCGTTCGCGCGGCGAGCGATCCGCTTCCGAACCACTGCGATGACAGCGCGCTGATGGTAGCGATCGCGCTCGACGCGCCGATCGCTCCGATTTGTGCATAGGAGCGGCCGCCTTGCACGCTTGCTGAAAGTCTTGGCGCGATGTACGAGACGAGTGCTCGCTCGAGCACGGCCGGCTGATAGTCGGCCTGCATCTGCCAGCCGGTGAACGTGGCGTAGCTCAGACGGGCAACGGGCGTCCATCGCCGAGTCGTGCTGTCGGACCACGTCTCAGCGCCACCGCCAAGCGTGAGGGCGTCGGTGAGGCCACCGTCGATCGTGGCGTACGCAAGGTCGTGGCATCCGGTGAACGAACATCGGCCCGCGGCCGCGTCGTATTCGACGCGGCCGCGCGGAAGCTGCGACGACGACGTGACGAGCGTGAGCGGTGTCGTGACCGTCTGTCCCGACGGGCCATACGCGCGGACCTCGAGCGGTGTGACGCCGTAGGTGAGCGGGATCCGCGTCGGAGGCGCACTCTCGGGTGAATCGACCACGTCGATGAGCCGGCCATTCTGATACAGCTCGTATGACCATCCCGGCGGGAGGTGCGGTTGAAAATCGATTTCGTCGAAATAGCCGGTGCGAAAGGGCAGTTTATTAGAGATTTGTAATCCCCGGAACGATTCGGTGGCCGCGACGCCGCCGTACAGATCGCCGATGCGAACGTCGCGGATGTACGACGACGTCGGATTCACGAAATCGTATGTCCACGATCCGCCGGACGGCGCCGCTGCGCCGGCGACCGCGCCGTTCTGCGCGTATCCGACCGCACTCAGCGCACCGCCGAACACCGCGACGCCAACGCGCGCCTCGGCGTACATGGTTCGATCCGCCGGCGTGGACGCCATGTACCATTCGACGAGACCACCGCCCGTGCGCGGCGTCCAGCGCGGATCGGAAACGCCGTGCGCACCCCGTGAGCAACATGCCTGCGACGCGCGCGCACGCTCGCGCTCGGCGGGAAAGAGCGCGCCGCGGCGAATCTCGATGACGAGCGACGACGAGTCGACGCGCAGCTCCGCCGCGAGGAGTGCGGCGACGCGCGCGCCGGCGAGGTACGTCACGCCGTCGAACCGGACGCCCTTGGGCGCGTCGACAGTCGAGTCCAGACGAACACCGGTCACGGCCAGAATTGGTTCGAGCGGCAGCAGCAATGCGCGTTGCTGCGTGATGATCACCGTCGACGTGAAGGGGGTGAGGCGTCCGATGTGAAATTCGTACAAGCCTCGATCCAGAGCGTCGCTCGACTGCGCCGCGGTCACGTGTACGACGAGGCACAGGAGTAGGCCGGCGCACGCGCCTCTCATGGCGCGAAACGGACCTGCCCTGAGACCGGTTCGGCGCGCGCGACAACGGACGGGTCGATGTCGTCGCGTTCGGTCGCCAGACGGTAGCGAAATGTCGACGCGGAGCCGCGTGCCAGCGGAAACGTGATGATGCGGCGCAGCGAGCGATACACGGCGACGTCTTCAGCCGATTGCATCACGACGGCGCCGCTCGTCGACAGCACTTCCACATTGAGCCGCCCGAGATACGCGGCATTGCCGGTGCGATGCATGTCCAGCACGAGCGAGAGCGTCGAATCGGTGGTGCGTGCTCGCGCGCTGTCGACTTGCACGCCCGTGGTGACCGCGCCGTTACGGTAGTTGAGCGCCGTGATGAACAACGTCTCGATTTTCATGAGCGGCCGTCGAGCCGAGCGGCCTTTGTCGGCTTCGACGGGCAATGGTGAGGGGCGCGACCGTACGAGCAACCGTGCCCAATACTCACCGACCGCAATGCCGGCCGGCGGATATGCCCCGACGCGTACGAGCTGTCGCTGCTTCGGCTGGAGCACCACGCGGCGCGGAAACAATCTGAGCCATGGGACCGCGGAAGGTTCGGTGGCGGGTACACTGTCGAGGAGATGCACATCGACGCGCCCGAGCGAATCGGACGCCGGATAGCCGAACGCCAGCGACAGCTCGACTTCGGCGGGCGTGTCGTCGCCATTGTACAACTCGAACGACGCCGTGCGGTCGCGGCTCGAGAGATAGATGGCCGTGGGCGATATCGACACGGCCTCCGTCGGCCGCGGCCAACGCAGAATCACCGCCGCGGCGATTGCGAGAGCGAGCACACCGATGGCGCGCGGCCGAGTCATTTGAATTCTCTAAAGTGTCGTCCGGACGATGACGACGCGTACGAGGCCGGCATACGATCCGGGCGCCTGCGTCGGCGCCGGCGACGCCGTTCCGCCGATGAACAGCATCGCGTCGCCCTGTCCCGAGTTCGTATGGATGGAGATCGGGAGCGTCGGATCTGGAAACGAGGTGCCGCCGTTTCTCGTGTACTGCAACATCAGGTCGCCGGTCTGAACGCTCACGGCGAGACGATCGCCTTTCAGCGACGTGAGGTTCGCCGGAAACACCAGCGTGGCGTTGAAGTTGTCCTGGCCGACGAAATCGATCTGGCCGCGCTGCCCCTCGTTCTGCGGCGTCACGCGCACGGGAACGCCCGGCATCATCACGCCCCACTCGATGCCTTGTCGCGGAATGATCTGCGCGTCGAACGAATCCCGGTGTGGCGCGAGCGTCGGGACGAAGAGAAGCGTCGCGATCGCCAGTCGCTCGCGAGACCACGCATGCATGCGGCGCATCGCGAGTCCGCTACTGCGTCGTCACGGTCACACGCACCGTGATGGAGCCGGAGTACGCACCCGCGGGCGCGTCGTCGCCGGCCGTGGTATGGCCGCCGATGAAGAGAAACGCGGTGCGGGTGGATCGCGTCGCCGCCTGCTGCAGCGAGCCGCCAAGATGCTGGCTCTGACAGTCGATGCTGACCGCGTTGGCGTCGGTGGCTGAGCTGCCGGCGCCGCACGTCAGCGACGTCGTGAGCGTGTGACCCTGGTTGGCGAGCTCGCCTCCCGGGTCGATCGTCACGCTGAGGTTGATCGGATCGCTGAACGACACCTGAATCGATCCGGCGTGAGCCGCGGCGGAAGAAAAGAGCGGCGGCACCTCAGTCGACGTCTGTCCGGCGAGGAGCGTGCCGAACTCGAGCGCCGTCGGATTGCTGAGCGTCACGACCGCGCCGATGGTTGCGTGCGCGGGCACCGTACCGGTGGCAGTGTTTTGTGCGTGGAGGGCGACTGGCGCGAGACACGCCAGCGCCAACGCCAGGGCGCCGCTTCGAGTGAACATCTACACCTCGTCGAGATTGCTCGCGAAGAATCGCGCACGTGCTGTTTGTGGGACCGTGGGACTTTGGTCGGATGGTCGTCGAGCGCCGCGAACGGCATTCGTTGGGTGCCATCTTCCCGAGACGGTTCACCATGAATGCCTCCGCACACTTTCCACGCGTCGCCGGCAAGAGTCTCGACGGGACGCACTTCGAGTTACCGCGCGGCTTCGCGGGCGCGATCAACATCGTCATCGTCGCGTTTCGGCAGGAGCAGCAGCGCGACGTGAACACGTGGATGCCGTGGCTCAAGATGCTCGTGCGCGGCCATGACAGCGTGCGGATCTACGAGCTGCCGACGATCAGTCGCGGCTTCGCGATGATGCGCGGTTTCATCACGAGCGGCATGCGCCACGACGCCGCGGACCAGACGGCGCGCGCGCGTACGATCACCCTCTTCGTCGACAAGCGGTCGTTCCGCGACGCGCTGGGCTTGCCGGACGAAGAATGCATTTACGTGTTGCTCGTCGATCGGCGTGGACGCATCTACGATTGCCAGGAAGGGCGCTTCACGCCCGAGGCGGCAGATGCGATCGAGCACCACCTGACCGCGATCACGCAAAGGTTCCAGACGACGGTGAGTGTGTCGACGAACGGGCGCTGATTCCGCCCGTTAGCCGATCGCGCGCGCCACTCTCGCCAGGCCGTCGAGAATCTCTCGCACGTCGGTCGCCGTGGTGCGTGGATTCATCATCGTCACACGCAGCACGCGGCGGCCATCGAGGTTCGTCGCCGTGATCCAGCCTTCGCCCGATACGTTGTAGCGCTCGCGAATCTCGCGATTGAGCATGTCGAGCTGCTCGTCAGTGCGCGATCGATCGCCGACGTAGCGGAAGCACAGGATGTTGCATTCCGGCTCGTGGAGCGGCTCGAAGTCGGGGCGCTCCATGACTTCGTCATAGACGAGCCGCGTCAGATCGCAGAAGTAATCGTACATCGCGCCGAAGGCGTCCGCGCCATGCCGCTGCAACGCGACCCAGAGCTTGAGCACGTCGGCGCGTCGCGAGCAAATGAAATTACGAGTTCCCTGATCCCAGCTTCGCTCGCCGTGTCCGCCTTGAAACAGATACGGCGCGCGTTGCGAGAACGCGGCGTCGAGGTCGCGCTCGTTCCGGACGAGGATCATGCCTGCTTGTGTGGGAACGAGCATCATCTTGTGCGGATCCCACGCAAGCGACCTGGCGCGCTCGATGCCGGCGAGTCGCGCGCGATGCTTCGCCGAGAAGAGCGCCGAGCCGCCGTGCGCGGCGTCGACGTGCAGCCAGATGCCATGTTCGTCGCAGAGCGATGCGATCGCGTCGAGATCGTCGATCGACCCCGTCGCTGTCGAGCCGGCGGTTGCGACGACGGCCATCACGCGCTTGCCCTTTCGCGACAACTCGTGCAGCGCGGAGTGCAGCGCATCGACGTCCATGCGATAGTCTCGCGAGCGAATCGGCAGTACGTGTCGCATGCCAATGCCCAACTCCGCACCGGCGCGCGTGACGGCATAGTGGGCGTGCTCGCCGCACAGAAGCAGTGGCGGATCGGCGCCGACGCCATTCGTCCACGCATCGGGAATCGCCGCGCCGCGCGCCGCGAGCAGTGCGGTGAACGTGGCTTCAGTCCCGCCGCTCGTCAGCGTTCCGCCACCTTCCGCACCGAAGCCGGCGAGCGCGCACATCCATGCGATGACGCGATGCTCGAGCACCGTCCCCACGGGCGACATCTCGAAGACCGCGACGGATTGATTGAGCGCGGCCGTGACGGCTTCGGTCCACACTGCCGCGGGCAACGGCCCGGCGATCTGATGGCCGGCGTAGCGCGGATGAAAGAGATGATTGCTGTCCGGAACGACGTCGGCGCGAATGCGCGCGATGATCTCGTCGATCGCATGACCATCGCGCGGGAGCGGTTCGTCGAATCGAGCCGCGAGACCAGCCGGTGTGTGCGGAGTTGAAACGCGGCTATCGCGCGCGCGTGTTTGGGTGAAGTAGTCGGCCGCGATTTGCATGAACGCGCGTCCCACCTGCGCGTCGGCGTCGGCTTCGATGCGGCGAAGGATCTCGGGCGGTGCGAGCTCGGATGGTGACATTGCGTGCGTGCTTACACGGCGCCCAGCGGGAGATCGACGACTTTGACGGTTCGCGTCAGATCGATCGCGCGGTACGCCTGAATGGAATCGATGAGAATGGGCTCGGCGATGCGAAAGCGCAGCAGCTCGCGCAGCCGGTCGCGCGCCAGCTCGGGATAGAAGCTGAGCGTGAGATGCGGCGTGAACGTGAAGCGCGGCTGCTCGTATGATAAGCCGCTCAGCTTGATCTTTTCGTGCAGCGCGCGGATGGGACCGTTGGGATCGATGGTCATCACGACCACGGGACTCTGCATGAAGCGCATCGGCGGCTCGAGGCGCGCGACGATCGGCGCGGTACCGGCGGCGATCGGCTCGAGGGCCGACCGCACTTGGTCGTCACCCGTATCCGGCGCGATAGGACCCATGCCCGATGAACCCGTGATCGTGATGTGCGGCGGCAGCTCCGCGGCCATGCGCGGATCGAACTGCTGTTGAATCGCGTGCACCCGTTCAGCGATCTCGCCGCGAAGCTCCGCCATGATGATGAGACCGGGCTTCATCCGCGGTGAGCGCCAGGCGTTGGGCGTTGGGAACTACGACTCAGCGCACGACGCCCAGCGTCAGCCCATGTCCGGGCGACCAACCGATGTTCAGAAGCGATTTGTCGACCTTGTTGCCGGGGTGCGTACGATGATAACGCACCACCTTCGTTCCGGCGAAGGTGCCGATCGCGGCACCCATGATCACGTCGCTCGCCCAATGCCGATTGTTGTACATGCGCGATAGGCCCACGGCCGTGGCGCCGCCGTACATCACGGGCCCGATGAGAAAATACGTGAGCTCGGGATACCACCGACTCGTTTCGGCGCTCACGGCTGCCGCGGCGGCGAACGCCGCCGTCGTATGCCCCGACGGAAACGATTGATAGTTCCCGCCTTTCGTGCCGCGAAAGAGTTGCCAGTTGTCCGGATTGGGCACCGTATCGACGAACGGCCGCGCGCGACCGAACGTGTACTTCAACCCGTCGGCGAACAGCGCGCCGATCGCCAACGCTTCGGTACCGTGGAGACCGACTTCGGCGAGCCGTTCCGAGTGCGTGGCCTTCCCGGCGGCGAACATCGATGCGCCGATCACGTAGGAGCCCGGCTGCGCGACGTCGCGAACGATGGTCGCCGCCGTCTTGAACACCCGGTTTTTTTGACGATAAGGATTCTGTAATACATTTGCCGCCGCCTTGTCGAGCGGGCGAATGGCGACCGTCGCGACCGCGAAGCCGGCGGCGAGCACTCCGTCACGCCAGGTGAACAGGGAATGCGAGGGACGGATCGTATCGACTTGCGCGGCCGCGGGCACCAGGGGCACCAGGGGCGCCGCGAGCGTCGCAGCCAGCAACAGACTACAGAGTGACTTCACGAGATCCTTCCAAATCAGCCAGAAACATGTGCTCGGCTTCCCGCCCGAGCGCGGCGTCTTCGATGACGGCGTCGAGCTCGTAATTGATCGCGACGCCGAGTGGGTTGAAGTCCGTGGAACCGACGCGTACCCAGCGTCCATCCACCACGCTGGTCTTGGCGTGCATCATCTCGCCTTGCCACTCCCAGAGACGCACGCCGTTGGTGAGCAGCCGCCGGTAGTAGCGCCGCGCGAGCAGCGAAACCCATGGATGATCGTTGCGGCTTGGCAAGAGAATGCGAACGTCGACTCCGTCGCGCGCGGCACCATTCAGCGCTTCGACCTCCGATGGCGACGGCGTGAAGTACGCGGTGGCGATCCAGATCGATCGCCGCGCCGAGATCGCCTGAATCTGCAGCGCGCGGGACACGCGCCAGCGCAGCGGTTCGCCTTCGATGATGCCGACGAGCGCGGGCTGGTCTGTTGCGGGATCGAGATGGGCGCCCCGCGCGGGCCGGCGCAGGAAGCGGTGCGATCCGCGCCGCTCGTGCCCTTTGGTGCGGCGCCACATGTGATCGAACGCCGACATCATGTCGTGCGCCGCGGGTCCTTCGATCTTCACCGCGGTGTCGCGCCAGCGCGACCGCTGCTTCTTCTGAACGCCGGTCGTCCATTCGCGGCCCACGCCGACGCCGCCGGTCACGCCGACGGATCCGTCCACGACCAGGAGCTTGCGGTGATCGCGAGGCACAGCGCCGAGCCAGCGGTGGAAGCCGGGCGCGTTGAAGATCGCGACGTCGACGCCGCGGTGGCGGATCTGCTTGATGAACTTCCGCGAGGTACCGCGCGCGCCGACCCAATCCAGCAGTAAGCGAACGTTCGCTCCGCGTTGAACGGCGCGCTCGAGCGCGCTCGCCATGTCCTTGCCGACCTCGTCCGACCGAAAGATGTAGCTCTCGAGCGCGACACTTTGCTCGGCGCCGTCGATGAGCTCGATCATCGTCTCGAAGGTCGCGGGTCCGTCGCGCAGCAGTTTGACCTGATTCCCGCTCGACACGTCCGCGGCAGCAATGCGCCACAAACCGCGCGCGAACGAGGGACCGGGAACGACAGGCAAATCGCTGTCGTCCCGGCCAATGATCAATGGGCGGGCAGGTTGGCTCACATCCATCGCGAATTACAGGATGCGTGCCGCCTACTGCGCTGTCCACCCGCGAACGATTCGCTCGAGCTCGCCAAGTTCAAAGGGTTTCGTCAACACGGGACGCTCGAGGGCGTTCAGGGAACGCTCGACGTCGGGGTCGCGGATGATGTCGCCTGTGACGAAAACAGCGTTCTCGGCCACCTTGGGCCGGTGCATGTCGATCCACTCGAAGAGATCGAAGCCGCTTTCGGTGCCCAGCCAGATGTCGATGAAGACGCCGTCGACCGTTTGCGATTCGAGCACGGCGCGGGCCTCTTCGCCGGAACCCGCGGTGAAGACCACGTGACCTCGGCGAACCAACCACGAACGAAGCGCTCGCCGGATCGCGTCTTCGTCATCGACATACAGTACTGTCGCCACCGCGCCCCTCCCGTGAACGTCGTCGCCCACTAGACGAAATGTGGGCGCTGTGGGTTACAATCCCTGAGCGGCCTATATTCTCCGCCATGCTTTCCCTCGATCTCACTGGCCGCCGCGCGCTGGTCGCGGGTGTCGCCGATGATGCCGGCTTTGGATTCGCCATCGCGAAGGCACTCGCCGAGGCCGGCGCGAGCGTGTCGGTGGGGACGTGGCCGCCGGCGCTGAATATCTTTTTGAATCTGCTCGAGCGCGGGAAGATGGATGAATCACGCAAGCTCTCGTCGGGCGACCTGCTGACGTTCGAGAAGATCTATCCGCTGGACGCCGTTTACGACTCCTACGACGAGATGCCGGACGAGGTTCGAAACAACAAACGGTATGCGGATGTGGGCGACTGCTCGATCGGCGGACTGGCCCAGCGGCTCGTGGCGGATTTCGGAGCAAAGCCGCTCGACATCGTCGTTCACTCGCTCGCGAACGGGCCGGAAGTGAAGAAGCCGCTGCTCGAGGTGAGCCGTAACGGCTATGTCGGCGCCGTGAGCGCGAGCGCGTATTCGATGGTGTCGATGGTGCAGCGTCTTGGGCCGCTGATGCGCGACGGTGGCTCGTTCGTGTCGCTGACCTACATGGCGAGCGAGCGCGTGATTCCGGGCTACGGCGGCGGGATGTCGTCGGCCAAAGCGGCCCTCGAGAGCGATACCCGAACGCTCGCGTTCGAGGCCGGGCGGAAGTTTGGCGTGCGGGTCAATACCATCTCGGCGGGCCCGTTGGCGTCGCGCGCGGCGAGCGCGATCGGCATCATCGGAAAGATGGTGGAGTATGTCTCGGCGAACGCGCCGTTGACGGAGAAGCTCACGGCGGAAGAGGTCGGGAACGCGGCGGCGTTTTTGTGTTCGCCGTTGGCGTCGGGGATTACCGGGTCGACGGTGTACGTCGACAAGGGGTATCATGCGATGGGCATGGCGGTCCCGGTGGGTGATGGGTGATGGGTGATGGGCGGTCATGGAGTCTCACGCCCAACCCCCATCGCACAACGCCCATCGCTCAAGCGATGGGTCCTTTCTGCTCGATCTCCTTGAGCCCCGCCGCTTTCAGCATCGCGTTGATCTTCGGCAGATTCTCGTTCATGAGCTGTTTCAGTTTCGTCATCTGAACGTTCAGCTCCTTCGAGACGACGGTGTACACGTCGTATGACTGTTTGGTCGGCGCGCCATCGGCGCTCTGCACCACACCGAGCAGCGCGCCAATGCGGTTGTTGAGACGGATGGGATAATTCAGCGGGTCCTGGCCGCTGCGATTCTTCGTCTGATACAGCGAATCCTCGACCTGGCTCAATGCCGCGCCAAACGCGCCGGCGAGTGCCGAGAAGGCGCCTTGCTGCGCGGCGGGGATTTTGGATTGGCGGTCGCGGAGCTCGGCTTTCACGCGGCGAATGTCGGTGACTCCGTCGTTCGCTTCGGAGAAGCGATCGCGAATCTGGAGCGCGAGCTTCGCCTGCGCGTCCCACTCGGCGAGCGTGGCCTTCACGCGCGGATCGGGGAGAATCCTGAACGCCTCGGTGGCAATCGGCTTGGCGTCGACCAGCATGCGCACCTTGTACGTGCCGGGCGGGACTTGCGGGCCCGTCACGCTGGCGGCCCAGAGGATCATGCCCGGGAAACTCGACGCGTCCGGATAGCGCATGTTCCACACGAAGGTGTTCACGCCGCGCTGATTGGGCGCGCGCGCCGGCGGCGGCGGCGCGAAGAAATCGTCGCCTGCGTTCGGCTGCGCGCGCGTCGTGTCCGATTTGCTCGAGTAGCTGCGAATGACCTTGCCGGTGGCGTCGAGGAAATCGAGCGCCACCGTGTGATTTGCCGACTTGAGCCAGTACTGCACGACGACGCCATTCGGTGGATTCTGGCCGGTGGGATGGACTGGCGCGTTCTCGGGCGTCACCTGCTGTGCGGCACCCGCGCCGCCGCGTCCGCCGCCGCCGAAGCCGCCGCCGCTCGCCAGGCGGTACTGATCGCGCGGCGTGAACAGGTGCGCGTCGCTCGCCGCGACGGCGTCGGTCATCTGCTCGAGCGTCGAGATGTCGTCCATGATGTAGAAGCCGCGGCCGTGTGTCGCGAGCACGATGTCACCGTTCTTGAATACCAAATCGTGAACAGGTACGTACGGCAGATTGAGTCGCAGCGACTGCCAGTGTGTGCCGTCGTCGGGCGAGTACCACGTGCCGCGCTCGGTGCCGGCCACGAGCAGGCCGCGTTTGTCGGGATCCTCGCGCACCACGCGCGTGAACTCGGTTGACGGAAGCGCTCCATCGATGCGCGCCCAATGCGCGCCGCAGTCGGCTGTCTTCCATAGATATGGCCGATCGTCGTCGAGCTGAAACCGATTCGCGGCCACGTAGGCGATGCACTCGCCGAACTTCGACGCGTCGATGCTCGAGAGGCGCGTGAACTTCAGCATGTCCTTGGGCGTGACATCCGTCCAATGCACACCGCCGTCGCGCGTGACGAACACCTTGCCGTCGTCTGATCCAGTCCACAGAATCCTTGGCGTGATCGGCGATTCCTCGATCACGAAAACAGTCGCGTAATACTCGACGGACGTCTGGTCCTTGGTGATCGGCCCGCCCGAGTTGCCGAGCGTGGCGGGATCGTGGTAGGTAAGGTCGGGGGAGATGACGGTCCAGCTCCGGCCGCCGTTCGTCGTCTTGTGCACGACGTTGGAGCCGGCGTACACGACGTTCGAGTTGTGCTTCGACACGACGATGGGGAACGTCCACTGGAAGCGGTACTTCGGGTCCATCGCCGGGTGGCCCATCGGATTGTCGGGCCACGGATTCACGTTGGCGGTGATTCCCGTCCGCAGATCCTTGCGCGTGAGCAGATTGCCGTAGCTGCCCGCGTACACGATGTCGGGAGTGTCGGCGCGCGCGGCGATCCAGCCCGACTCGCCGCCGCCCGCCTCGAGCCATTGAGAGATGTCTAAATCACCGCGGCTCGGCCCGCAGAGCGTGGAATTGTCCTGCTGCGCGCCGCAGACATGATACGGAAAATGCGTGGTCGCGATGACATGATAGAACTGCGCCGTCGCGAAGTCTTCGTCGCTCCACGTCTTGCCGCCGTCGACGCTGACTTCGGCGCCGCCGTCGTCCGACTCGACCATGCGGTTGGGATTCTTCGGATCGATCCACAGGTCGTGAGAGTCGCCATGCTGCATGCCGCGCACGGCACGGAACGTCTTGCCGCCGTCGGTCGACTTCATGAACGACACGTTGTTGTCGTAGACGACATTCGTGTCCTTGGGATCGGCGTGAATCTTCGTGTAATACCAGGCGCGCTGGCGGAGATTGCGATCGCTGTTGGTTTGCGTCCACGTTCGACCGCCGTCGTCGGAACGGAACACGCCGCCGGAGTCGGCCTCGATGTTCGCCCAAAGCCGGTTCGAATTCGCGCCGGATACGGTGACGCCGATGTTGCCCCAGATGCCCGCGGGCAATCCGGGATTGCGCGTGAGCTCGACCCAGTTGTCGCCGCCGTCCGTCGTCTTCCACAGACCACTGCCGTTGCCGCCGGACGATAACAGCCACGGCGTGCGCCCCGCCTGCCAGAATCCCGCGTACAGCACGCTGGGGTTGTTCGGGTCCATGACGAGATCGACGACGCCCGTTGAGTCATTTCTAAAGAGAATCTTCTGCCACGTCCGGCCGCCGTCCTTCGAGCGATAGACGCCCCGTTCGGCATTCGGCGCCCACACGTGTCCGAGCGCGCCGACGTAAACGATGTCGGGATTGGTCGGGTTCACGACGATGTCGCCAATCTGCCGAGTGTCGCGAAGCCCGAGCGAGACCCAGGTCTTGCCGCCGTCGGTGGTCTTCCAGACGCCGTCGCCATGCGAGACATTGCCGCGGATGGGATACTCGCCGCCGCCGACATAGACGATGTCGGGCGCCGACGGTGCGACGGCGATGGCGCCGATCGTTCCGCCGAAATATTTGTCGGTGATGGGCGCCCACGACTGGCCGGCGTTGATCGATTTGAAGACGCCGCCGCCGGGGCTGCCCATCCAGAATTCATCGGGGCGTGATGGATTCCCGGTTGCGGCGACGGAGCGACCGCCGCGATAGGGGCCGATCTCGCGCCAGTGCAGGCCGGCGAAGGCGACGGAGTCGCGCTGGGCGAGGAGCAGCGACGGCAGCAGTGCCGCGAGGAGTGGGAGATGTCTCATGGCAGAGAATCTGGCGCGACTCTAGTGGGGACGCCAATGAACAGATCAACTGCGTCATACTACGACCAGGTCCGGCAGAATCTGACCGGATCTGTTGAACGGCGCGGTGGCCGAATCTGGCGAGAGGGGCTGCTGTCCTGCTCAGATGTTGTCGGATCTTGTCAGACGTTGTCGTAGCACCGTTTTTTTGTGTCCGGCGACCCAACCAGGAGATCTACGATGCGTTCACTCATTATCGCCCTCCCGCTCGCAACCATCGTGTTGCCGGCCTGCGCGAAAACGGACTCGAACGCGCCCGCCGCCGCCAAACTCGGCGAAGCAACCGGTATGAAGACGCCCGAGTCCGTGCGATACGATCCGGAGCTCGATCTCTACTACGTCTCGAACATCAACGGCAATCCGTCGCAGCACGACAACAACGGGTTCATCGCGATTCTGCGCGCGGACAGCACCGGCGCGGCGATGAGGATGCTCGTCGAAGGCGGAAAGAACGGTGTGACACTCGATGCACCGAAGGGCCTCGCGTTATCGGGCGACACGTTATGGGTGGCCGACATCAATCACGTGCGCGCGTTCAATCGAAAGACCGGCGCCCAGCTCGCGGACATCGATCTCTCGTCGCAGAACGCGACGTTTCTGAACGACGTCGCGATCGGCGGAGATGGTTCCGTGTACGTCACCGACACCGGCATTGCGTTCGACGACAAGGGCGGCCAGTCACATCCGGGCACGGATCAGATCTTCAGGATCGCGGGCGGGAAGGCGACGTCGATCAAGGTCGATTCGCTCAACTCGCCGAACGGGATCACCTGGGACAAAGCGAACGCGCGATTCGTGCTCGGTCCGTCGGACGGAAAATCGGTGCAAACCTGGAAGGACGGCGACAAGACGACCGCAACGCTCGTACAGGGGCCCGGTCAGTACGACGGCGTCGAAGTGCTCGCCGACGGCCGCATTCTCGTGTCGAGTTGGGCCGACGGCACGGTGAACGTCGTGCGGAACGGCGTGCTGTCGAAGCTCGTGACCGGTGTGTCGGGGCCGGCCGACATTGCGGTGGATACGAAGCGGAGCGTGGTGGCGATTCCGCGGTTCAATGACAATCAAATCGACTTTTACAAGATTCCGTGAAGATTCGGCTGTCACCCCGAGTGAGCGAAGCGATCGAGGGATCTATCGTCCCAGTAGAGCGGCCAGCTCTCTGAGGGAGACGTTGGATCCCTCGCTTCGCTCGGGATGACGGTCTTTTGCCTCGGCATCGCTCGTGCATTCGCTCGGCAGCGTGTCCATATCGTACGAACCCGCCCACTGCGCCGTTTGCGGCCACTCGGACTCCGATCTCATCGCCGATCAGGATGACCTGCGCGCCGAAGTCGAAGCGCTGTGGGAATTCCATCAAGCACGCCTGCGTCCCGACACGCCACCCGAACGATTGCTCGATCGGGTGGCGTTCTCGCAGCATCCGCCCATCGCCGTCGTCCGCTGTCGCGAGTGTGGGCTCGTCTATCGCAATCCCGTCGAGCGCTCGCACGAGCTCACCGAGATCTACGCGCGTACCACGCCGGATCGCGACGTCCTGCGATCGCTGCACGACACGCAGTTGCCCGCCATTCGCGATCAAGCGCGCGAGCTGCGTCGCGTGCTCGGTCGTGGCGGATCGGGGCTCGAGGTCGGAAGCTACGCTGGCGCGTTTCTCTCCGCCGCACGCGACGAAGGACTGAGCGTCGAAGGGCTCGACATCAATCCCGAGATCAACGAGTTCACACGCTCGCTCGGCTTTGCGGTGCACGATGGCACGCTCAGTACGTTCGACGACGACCGACGCTTCGACGCGGTCGCAATCTGGAACACCTTCGATCAGTTGCCGGAGCCGCGCGCCGCGGTGATCGCGGCGGCGCGGTTGCTGAACGACGGCGGTGTGCTCGCCGTACGGGTGCCGAGTGGTGAGTTTTACGCGCGTGTGCGTCGGCGGTTGCGGAGCCGCTTCACGTCCGTGCGTCGCACCGCGCGGGCGGCGCTTGCGCAGAACAATCTGCTGACGTTTCCGTACCGCGCCGGATTCAGCGTGCGCTCGCTGGCGCGACTGTTCGGCGATGCGGGGTTTCGCATCGCACACGTGCGCGGGGACGTGCTGGTTCCCACCGGGGACGAATGGACGCGCCCGTGGGCTCGGCGGGAAGAGTTGATGATGAAGCGTGTGATGCGGCGCGTCGCGGCGGCGCGCGCCGACTGGGCGCCGTGGATCGAGGTGTACGCGATGCGCGCTTGATGCGCGTCTGACACCCGCGTGACATGCGCTTGACACGCGGCATCGCGAAGCGCTAACGTGCTCTCCCCCAACCTGGTTTGTGGAGAGAAGGATGGCGCGCGACGCAAGCGATCTCCTGCACGGCACACTCGACGTCCTCGTGCTCAAGACGCTCACCTGGGGCCCGATGCACGGCTACGCCATCGCCGAGTGGATCGGAGAGCGCGGCGGCGGTGAGCTGGTGATCGTCGACGCGGCGCTCTACAAGGCATTGCATCGCCTCGAAGACGGCGGCGCCATCGAAGCCGAGTGGGGGCTGTCGGACAACAATCGCCGCGCGAAGTACTACTCGCTCACCGCGCGCGGCCGCGCGCAGCTGCGCGCCGAAACGGCCACGTGGCGCCGCTATGCCTCGGCCGTCGGGCGCATTCTCGAAACGAGTTGAGCGAACGCTCATGCAAATTCCCGCCGGTGTGCGACGCGCGTTTCGGCTGCCGACGACGGCCGAGCGCATCGTGCGCGATCTCGACGACGAGGTGCGGTTTCATGTCGAGCGGCGGGCCGACGCGCTTCAGGCGCAAGGGTACTCTCGCGAACAGGCCTACGCCGAGGCGCTTCGCCGGTTCGGCGACGTCGATGATCTCAAAGACTACTGTGTTTCCATCGAGGTTGCGCACATGCAACGCATGCAGACGAGTGAACGGTTGGCTTCCATCCTTCAGGACGCGCGCTTCGCTCTGCGACAAATCGGCAAAGCGCCGGGCTTCGCGCTGGTCGCGGTCATCACGCTGGCGCTCGGCATCGGCGCCACCACGGCGATCTTCAGCGTCGTCAACGGCGTGATTCTGCGACCGCTGCCGTTCGACGACTCCGAGCGCATGGTGTACGTGCTCGGTATCGACGCGAAGGGAAAGCCCATGGGCAACATGGCCGATCCGACTTTCGACGATATCGTCGCGGCGAATCACAGCTTCGAGGCGCTGGCCGAGTATCAGGCGGGAGTGATGCCGGTGATCAGCGACGGAGAGGCGATCCGCGTCCCGTACGCGCTCGTTTCGCGCGGGTACTTCGACGTCCTGCACGTCACGCCGCTGCGCGGGCGGTTCTTTGCGCCCGAAGAGCAGCAACTCGGTGCAGGACCCGTCGCCGTCATCAGCGACGGCTTCTGGGAGCGGCAATTCGGACGTTCGCCGAGTGCGATCGGGAAGAAAATCCTGACGGGCTCGGGTCCGGTGACGATCGTTGGCGTTCTGCCGCCGGGCAAGGAATTTCCCGCGGGTACGGATCTGCTCGAAGCGCGCGAGACCTCCTCGAAGAACACGAGCTACACAGCGCACAACTGGAAAGTGATCGGTCGTATTCGGCCGGGCGTGTCGCTGCAGCTGGCGAACGCAGACCTCTCGTCGATGCTTCGATCGTTGCGCGCGCGGGTCGGCGATGCAACGTGGACCGTCGACGGCGCGGCGATCACGTTGCGCGAACGGCTCATCGGTGACATCAAGCCGCTCCTCGTGCTGATATTCGCCGCGTCGGCGTTGCTGCTCATCATCGCGTGCGCCAACGTCGCGAACTTGATGATCGCGCGGATGGCCTCGCGCGAAAATGAGATCGCGGTGCGCGTGGCACTTGGCGCGGGGCGCGGTCGCCTCATTCAGCAATTGCTCATCGAGTCGGGATTGCTCGCGGCGCTCGGCTGTGTCGCCGGTTTGCTGCTTGCGTACGCGGGTGTGAAGGTGCTGCTCGTGCTTCGTCCGGCGTCCATTCCACGAGTGAACGAGCTGAGCATCGACTGGGGCGTCATGACGTTCGCGGTCGCGGTCTCGGCGGCGACGGCGGTGACCTTGGGCATCATCGCGGCGTGGCGCGGAGCGCGCGGTGATTTGCGTGCCGCGCTCGCGCAGTCGCAGCGTACGATGAGCGGCGGCGCGAGCTACGGCGTGCGCGGGACGCTCGTCGTCGCGCAGCTGGCGATGACGGTGGTCCTGCTCATCGGCGCCGCGCTCCTGGCCAGGAGCTTCGTCAATTTGCTGAGTGTCGACCCGGGATTTCGCACGAAGGGAGTCGTGATCGCCGGCGCCGCGTATGAAGACGGCGACGGTCCCCCGGCGGCGGCATTCGATCGGCGTCTGCAATATGAAGATGAGCTGCTTGCGCGCGCTCGAGCGCTTCCCGGTGTGACGGCGGTGGGTCTGGCGAGCGCACCGCCCTTCAGCAGTGGGAGCAGCAACGGCATGTTCGGCATTCTCGCGAGTGCCGATGTGAAGCTCGACTTCAACTCGCTCGAGCCGCTGTTCCGCGACAAGTCGCATAGCGGATACGCGAATTATCAGCAGGCCACCGACGGATACTTCAAGGCGCTGAACATTCCCGTCATCAGCGGGCGCCTCTTCGACGATCGAGATCGGCGCGACGCGCCGCACGTCGCGGTGATCAGTCAATCGCTCGCGAAATCGCAGTGGCCGAACGAAAGTGCAATCGGCAAGGTCATCGAGTTCGGTAACATCGACGGCGATCTGACGCCGATGACCATTGTCGGCGTCGTCGGCGACACGCGCGAGGAGGATCTCTCGTCGCCGCCGCCGAATACGATCTACGTGTCGGCGCGGCAGCGGCCGTCGCACCGCGAGGTGCAGGTCATCATCGCGACGTCGAACGAAGCGGCGACGACCACGGCGGCGCGGCGCGCGTTCCATGATCTCCGGCCCGACGTCGCGCTGCGATTCCAGACGATCGAGACGATCATTGGCCGCTCGGTAGCGACTCGCCGCTTCATGCTGCTGCTCGTCGGCGTATTCGGCGTCATCGCGCTGCAGCTCGCGACGCTCGGCGTGTATAGCGTGATCGCGTATCTCGTGGCGCAACGCGGGCGTGAGCTCAGCATTCGCGTTGCGTTGGGAGCGCGCCAGCGCGACATCGTGCGCCTGGTGATCTCGCACGGCTTGTGGCTGGCGATGATCGGCATGGTCGCCGGGGGAGTCGCGGCGGTGTTCGCGACGCGAGTCTTGAAAGGCTTGCTCTATCAGATCACGACGACGGACCCGATCGCGTTTGGCGTGGTGTTCGTCCTGCTTTTCGCCGTCGCGCTCGCGGCGAGCTATGTACCGGCGCGTCGTGCGTCTCGTCTCGATCCGATGGACGCGATGCGAGCTGGGTAGCGAGCCAAACCGCCACCTGTTCGATCGCATCGGGTGGCGGCCAATGGCCGCCGTTATACCAATGCAACTCCTTCGGCTCCTCGGCCGCCTCGAAGAGCACGCGCGCCTGCTCGGGGCGAATGGTACGGTCGTAACGCCCGTTGATCATGAACAACGGACGGCCCATGAGCCGGCGCGCCGCGCGCCGCGGATCGGCGATCGTTCGAACGAGCGACGCGAACGGCGTTTCGGACGGCAGATCGCCGCCCGCGGCCAAGGCGACCGCGCGAACCAGCGGATCGTCACCCGCGACGATCACCGAGAGATAGGCGCCCAGTGAGTAGCCGGCGAGCGCGATGCGACGTGGGTCGATCGCGGGGTGCTCCGCCATGTATTGAAGAGCGTCGTGCGCTTCGCGAACGGCGAGCCGCCACTTCGCGACGAGCGCCATGGGATTGCGCAGCGACAGATTCTCGATGTTGCCCTCGCGCGTGCCGTGCAGCGGCAGGTCGATCGCCAGGCTCGCGACACCACGTTTGGCGAGCGCGCGACCAATGGAGTCGGCTATTCGCTCCTTCCGCGAGCTGAAGCCATGCAGCAGGACGACGCCCGGCGCGGGCGCGTCGGCGTGTGGCAGCTGGAGAATTCCCGGCACCGGCTCGTCGCCGGTGTCGAGCTCGACCGCTCGCCTCGTGAACGTCGACTTGGCCATGTCCCGACCCAACGCAGGTGGCGTGCGCGCCCGCCAATCAACGGTTTTCGCGCTCCGGCCGTTCGTGTGACGGAGGGCTGGCTCTCGGCCCTTCGTCGTTTCAGTCTCCCATCCCCATAGGTGTCTATGCGTACGAGTTCTACACTCGTGCTCGGTTCTGCGGCAGCAGCGGTCCTGGCGATCGGCTGCACGCAAAAGCCGGCACCCGCTCCCGCGCCCGCTCCCGTCCAGACGCGGCCGGCGCCGCAGCCTTCGGCTCCCGCCAACCCTGAAGAATCGCCCGAATCACCCGCTCCGGCCGCGACCGGCCGCGGTGGTCGGGGCGGTCAAGGTGGCGGCGCCGGTGGCCAGAATGGCGCTACGAATCCGCTTCCGTACAACCGCGTCGTCACGGCGCAGGCGAAGACCAAGAACGGTCTCTTCAAGACGCACACGATCGGCGATCGCCTGTTGTTCGAGATTCCTCGTTCACAGTTGAACAAGGACATCCTGCTCGTGCAGGAAATCGCGCAGACCGCGCTGGGCGCGGGCTACGACGGTCAGGCGGCGGGCAACCGCATGCTGCAGTTCGAGCGTCGTGAGAACAAGGTGCTGCTGCGCGGCATCTCGAACGAGATCATGGCCAGCGACACGCTGTCGCCGGTGGCGGGCGCCGTCTCGGCGTCGAACGTTCATCCTGTGATCGCGATCTTCAACGTCGAAGCGTACGGGCCGGATTCGGCGCCGGTCATCGACGTGACGCGCCTCTTCACGCAGCCGCCGACCGAGCTGTCGCCGGCGCAGCGTGTTGGCGCGGGTTATCAGATCGACGCGACGCGCTCGTGGATCGAGCGTTCGGCGACGTTCCCGGACAACGTGAACGTGTATTCGACGCTCACGCTGACGAGCAGCGGCGCCGGACGTGGTGCGGCCGCGGGTGGTCGTGGCGGCCCGGCCGGTGGTCGCGGCGGCGCCGGCTTCAGCGCGCCGACCGCGACGATCGTTGCGTCGTACAGCTTCCACAAGCTGCCCGACACGCCGATGGAGCCGCGCCTGTGCGACAATCGCGTCGGTTACTTCTCGCTGACGGTGACGGATTACGCGGGCGACGACCAGCGCATGGCGAACAACACGCGCTGCTTCATCACACGCTATCGCCTCGAGAAGAAGGATCCGAACGCGGCGGTCTCTGATCCCGTGAAGCCGATCGTCTACTACATCGACGCGAACACGCCGATGAAGTGGCGCCCGTGGCTCAAGAAGGCGATCGAGGATTGGCAACCGGCGTTCGAAGCGGCGGGCTTCAGCCACGCGATCATCGCCAAGGATGCGCCGACGAACGATCCCGACTGGTCGCCGGAAGATGCGCGCTACTCGGTGGTGCGGTGGTTGCCGTCCACGACGGAGAACGCCAGCGGTCCGAACGTTCACGATCCGCGTTCCGGCGAAATTCTGAACGCGCACATTCAGTTCTATCAGAACGTGCAGAACCTGGCGCGTACGTGGTACTTCACGCAGGCCGCGGCGAACGACCCGCGCGCCCGCACGTTCCCATATCCTGATTCGCTCATGGGGCGTTTGTTGGAATACGTGCTCGCGCATGAAGTCGGTCACACGATCGGTTTCCAGCACAACATGAAGGCGAGCTCGCAGTATCCGATCGACTCCATCCGCAACGCCGACTTCCTGCGCCGGATGGGCCACGTGTCGACGTTGATGGACTACTCGCGCTTCAACTACGTCGTGCAGCCGGAAGATCACATCGCGCCGGAGCTGTTGATCCCCAAGATTGGTCCGTACGACATCTGGGCGACGCACTGGGGTTACGCGCCGATCGCGACGCCGATGCAGGTCGCGCAGCAGGGCGCCACGCACACCGGCGCCGAGTTGATTCGTTCGGCCGAGGCGAAGGAAGTGACGCTCGACAAGTGGGCGCGCGAGCAGGATACGAAGCCGTGGCTCCGCTTCTCGACGAGCGGCGCGTTCGGTTCGGATCCGGGTGACGAGACCGAGGCAGTCGGCGACATCGATCCGGTGCGCGCGACGGAGCTCGGCTTCAAGAACCTGAAGCGCAACATGCAGTGGATCGAGTCGGCGACGGTGAAGCCGACCGACGACTTCGACGTGCTCGCGGAGCTCTACAACCGCGAAGTCGGCCAGTTCCGCACGGAGCTCGGCCACGTAGCGAACGTCGTGGGCGGCATGAACTCGCAGGAGAAGTACGGCGATCAGCCCGGCGTCCGGTTCACGCCGGTGCCGAAAGCCAAGCAGCAGGCGGCAATGAAGTTCATCGCCGAGAATGGCTTCCAGACGCCGACGTGGTTGATCGATACGGACATCCTTCGCAAGACGGAACCGAACGGCGAAGTGATGCGCATCGTGAACGCGCAGGGGTCGATCATCAACGCGTTGCTGAACGATGCGAAGATGACGCGCCTGGTCGAGAACGAAGCGCTGGCGAAGAATCCGAGCGACGTCTACACGCTCGGTGAGATGCTCAGCGATCTGCGCCACGGCGTATTCACCGAGATCTACGGCACTGGCCCGGTGAAGATCGATGCGTACCGCCGCGGTCTGCAGCGCGACTATCTGACGGACGTCGGCAACAAGATCAATCCGCCGGCGGCTGGTGCGGCGGCAGGCGGTCGTGGCGGCGCGGGTGGTGGACGTGGTGGTGCGGCGGCTCCGCCGTCGAACACGGGCGAGATCAAGTCGATGCTGCGCGGAGAGCTCAAGCAGCTCGACGCGGAGCTGGCGACGGCGCAGAAGCGTGCGACCGACGTTGCGACGAAGCGTCATCTGGATGATGCGCGGCAGCAGATCAGCCACATCATCAAGCCGGCGGCGGCAGCGTCGGCGGGTGCCGCGGCGGACGAGGAAGGCAATATCTCACGCTGGCCGTAAGCGAACCGAGTTGCGGGATGTGAGATGCCGGATGCTAGCAGCACGCTAGCATCCGGCATCTCGCATCTTGGCGTGTTAACATGCAGGAATGCCAAACCGACACCTCGCGGCATGACCTGGAAGCGCTGGGCTTTTACCATCGCGTCGTTCATCGCGGTGATCGGGGTGTCGGCGTACTTCATCGTGAGCTGGTGGCGTGCGGGCAGCGCCATCGGACTGCCGCTGCGCGCGCACGCGCTGGCGATCGCCGCGGTCGTGATCGAGATCCTCACGCGCTCGCTCAAGATCACGTGGAGCGCGAAAGCCGCGAACATCGAGCTGCGATTCACCACGGCACTCCGCACGACGTTGGCCGGTGATTTCGGTGCGTCGATCACGCCGGCGCGTTCAGGGGCGGAGCCGGCTCGTTTTCTCGTGCTCGCGGAAGCCGGTGTGCCGACGCCGAGCGCCCTCGTCGTGTTGTTCGCCGAATTATTTCTCGAGGCGCTGTCGCTCGGCACGGTCGTGTTGGTCGTCGCGATCGTGTTCAGGCACGCGGGAGTGGTGCTCGGCGCGCTGGTCGGCGTGGTGGGCGGGTATGCCGGGTTCGTGATCGGCATCGCGGTCGTGGCGGTGACGTTGTCGCGCCGCCACGTCGGCGACGATGCTCCGCGATGGGCGAGGCGCATGTGGCTCGGCGGCCGGCGGTGGGAGCTCATTCAGCGCTGGTTCGCGCAGGTCCGCTCGACAGTGGACAGCGTGAAGCACATCGACATGCGCTGGGCCGCGGCGTCGTATACCATGTCCGTCGTTCACGTCGCCATGCGTCTTTGCGTGTTGCCGGCATTGGTGCTCGGCGCCGGAGCGTCGGCGCCGCTTGCGCCGCTGGCATTGTGGCCGCTCGGATTGTTGTATGGCGCGGCGGTAGTGCCGGCGCCGGGCGGCGGCGGCGCGGTCGAGCTGGCGTTTCGCGCCGCACTGGCCGGCGTGATCGGGCCGGCGCTGTTCGCCGCGGCGTTGCTCTGGTGGAGGTTTTACACTTTTTACATCTACATCGTCCTGGGCGCCGTCGTGGCGGGCGGAACGGCGATCAGGGCGGTGCGAAAGACCGCGGAGATGGAAGAGCAGTTCGAGGAGGCTACGGCCTAAAGGCTAAGAGCGAGTGGAAGCGGCGAATGGAAACGCGGCTTACCCCACCGCGACGGCAGCCGGCTCGGCATACGGAAAGTACGCATTGCGAACGTATTGCTCGACCATGCGCTGGGTGTTGAAGAACGACCCGTTGATGGCGATGGACGACCGCATCACCTCGGCGTACGCGAACGGCAGCCCGTAATAGAGCGGCAGGATGACCCGTTCGAGCTTTAGATAAATCTCATTAGCATCCTTTGATTGATCCCCTTCGGGATCGAGGCCGCCGATCGACCAGCCGGTCACGCCCTCGACGTGGCCCTCGATCCACCAGCCATCGAGCACGCTCAGGCTCGGCACGCCGTTGAGCGCCGCCTTCATGCCGCTCGTGCCGCTCGCCTCCAGCGGCTTCATCGGATTGTTGAGCCACAGATCGACGCCCGCCACCATCCGGCCCGCGATCTCCATCTCGTAGTTCTCGACGTACACCACCGTGATCGTCGCCGAGATCTCGGCGGCCGCGGCGTGAATGCGGCGAATGAGATCCTTGCCGCCCGAGTCGTTCGGATGCGCCTTGCCGCCGAACACGATTTGAATCGGGCCCACGGCGTTCGCCATCTCGACCAGCCGGTTCGGATCGCTGAACACGAGATCGGCGCGCTTGTACGGCGTGGCGCGACGCGCGAAACCCAGCGTGAAGACCTTGGGATCGAGCGTGACGCCGCTGCGTTGGGCGATCGCGTCGATCATGTCCTTCTTCGCCTCCGCATGTGCGGCGCGAATGTCCGGCAGCGGAATGCCGACGGCATAGCGGAGATAGAGATTGTCGCTGCGCCACTCGGGAATGCGCTTGTCGAACAGCCGCTGAAACGCCGGCGCGGCCCACGTGCCCGCGTGCACGCCGTTGGTAATGGCGTCGATCGGAAAATTCGGAAACATCCCTTGCGACACTTCGCGATGCTTCATCGCCACGCCGTTCACGAAACGCGCGAGGCGCAGGGCGAGGTGTGTCATGTTGAGCATGCCCTCATCGAGACAATGCGCGGCCTCGAGCAGCGCAACTTGTTCGTCGCCCAACACGCCACGGACCATATCGTTCGGAAAGCGATCGTGGCCCGCGGGCACCGGCGTGTGCGTCGTGAACACGCAATGCCGGCGAACTTCCTCGATGTCGCTCTCGTCGAGCTCGAACGACTTGCGCCCGTCGAGCTGCCACTCGAGCAAGCACAACGTGAGCAGTGCCGAGTGGCCTTCATTCAAGTGATACGTCTCGGCCGGGCAGCCAAGCGCGTCGAGCAGCGCCGCACCGCCCATGCCGAGCACGACTTCCTGACAGAGTCGGTAGTGGCTGTCGCCGCCGTAGAGATAGTCGGTGAGCGTGCGATCCCACTCGCTGTTCTCGGGAAGCTGCGTGTCGAGGAGATAGACGGGAAGCTCGTATCCGCCGTGGCCTTTCACGGTGAACTTCCACGCGCGCAGATGCACCGTGCGTCCTTCGATCTGCACCGAGGCCCGTGCATCGACCAACTCCAGCATGTCTTCAGGCCGCCAGATGACGGGCTGTTCGGTCTGATTGCCCTGCTCGTCGAGATGCTGCTCGAAGTAGCCTTTGCGATGGAGCAGCGTGATACCGACGACCGGTACGGCGAGATCGGCCATCGAGCGCAGCGTGTCACCGGCAAGAACGCCGAGTCCGCCGCTATAGGTGGGGATTGCCTTGTGGAGTGCAATCTCCATCGAGAAATAAGCGACTGTCGACGACGAAGTGTTCATTCAGGCCTCGGCAAGCAAATGAAAAATGGCGTTGCCCCGAGTATTTCGTGCCAGCGGAACGGATCAGCCTGGCGCAAGGAGGGAGTGCGGTGAGACGAACGACAGCAACCTAGTTTGCGAGCACAGCGGTTGGAAGCGCTGAGAGCAGAGGAGCGATGCGAATTTCGCGCGTCGCTGCGATCCGCTGCGATCCGAGTTGCGAGCTCCATTCGATACCCTGCAACTCGGCCGGAAGCTCCACCGTCGTGTTTCCCCACCATTCTTCCGGTGTCGACGTGGCAAGCGTGCACAACAAGCGCCCGGCGATCGTGACGCAGTGAGTCGTTCCGAGGCTGCGCACGAATGCGACCACGTGTGCGGCGCGTGCGCCGGTCACGATGAGCGGGCGATACACTCCTTCCGCGAACAACTCGGGGTTCGAGCGGCGCACCTGCAACAAGGCGCGCGTGAGCCCGAGCTTGGTCTGGTTGTCGAACGGGTCGAGCTGCTCCGGCAGCGGCTTCGAGAGAATCTTGGCGCGCATCGCATAGTCGACCGGTCGCCGATTGTCGGGATCGACCAGGGCGAAGTTCCACGCTTCGTCGCCCTGGTAGATGTCGGGCACGCCGGGCGAGGTCAGATGCAGCGCGATGCGTGAGAGTGAATTCCACGCGGCGGGTAGCGCGATACGCGACACGAAGCGCGCGACGTCCGACAGAAACGGCGCGTCATCGCGCGGCTCGAGCACGGCGGCGATGAATGCTTCCATCGCCTTTTCGTACTCGGCGTCGGGATCGACCCAACTCGTGCGCGTCTTCGCTTCGCGCACGGCTTTGATCATGTACTGCTTCAGTCGCTCGCGCGCCGCGTCGCGCCAGGCACGGTCGGGAAGATCATCCACGCGTCGTGCAGCACGCGGGGCCGGCCAGATCGCCACGAGCATTTGATACAACAAGTATTCGGCGTTGGTATCCGGAGCCATGCGGCCTTTGACCGGGCGACGATGCTTGTCGTTCAGACGACGCCACCGTTTGACCGCACGCACCCATTCGCGTGGCGACTCCGAGATCACGTCGAGGCGCGCACGCACGTCCGCGCTGCGCTTGGTGTCGTGCGTGTTCGTCGTGATCAGCGCGCTCGGCCAACGCTCGCGGCGCTCGATGTTGGCGCGATGAAAGCGCCCGACGACGTCGTCGAGCGGGCGATCTGGCCCGCCACCGACTTCGTTGCGCGAGGCGAGCGGCTTGTACTGATACAGGGCCGTGTCTTCAACGCCCTTGGCGGTTGCCGGCCCACTGACTTGTTGCAGGCGTTGCACGAACGCGAGACGCTGGTCGGGTGCGGCGCCGGAGACGTTGTCGAGCAGAACGTCGGCGATGAACGCGATGATCGCGGCACTTTGCGGTGCATGCTCCCGCGCGTCGCAGGATGCTGCGTCAACGAGCGCACGGTCCGCTTGCTCGATTTCGGGCCGGCCATCGATGTACGTCCGATACACTGGCAGCGACGCCATGAATTCGGTCAGCGCGGTCGCAAGCTCGGTCGGTGACCACCGATGTCCTCCGCCGCGCGCGATCGGTTGCAGGCGCGTTGCAAGACGCAGTACCTCCGCGCGCATTGCTCCATTCAGGACGGCGATCTTGCCGGCACGCGCGAGATCGTGAAACGTCGTGGCGCCAAACCGCCGCATGCGACGATACGTCGAATCGATCTCGGCGTACCCCGGCGCGTCGAGGAACACGTCCTCGAGATCGTTGAGGAATTCGTATCCCGTCGTGCCTTGAATCGGCCAGTCCGTTCGCAACTGCTCGCCCGGCGACAGGATCTTCTCGACGACGATCGGCGTCGTCGGTCCGACGGCGTCACGAAGGCGGCCGAGATAGGCGCGCGGGTCGAGCAGGCCGTCGACGTGATCGACACGCAGCCCGTCGACCACGCCGTCGCGCACAAAGCCCAGGATCAACTCGTGCGTCGCGCGGAAGACGTCCTGGTCTTCCATGCGCAGCGCGGCGAGATCGTTGACGTCGAAGAAGCGGCGGTAGTTGATCTCCGTTGGGCCACGACGCCAGAAGACCAGCTGGTAATGCTGAACGTCGAGGAGCGCGCGCAACCGATCGCGTCCCGCGGTCCCGGAAAAGAGATCGGCGAGCTCGCCGGTTTCCTCGGGATCGATCGCGGCGAGCTGCAGCTCGGGTGGTAATGACGCGGGATCGACGGGGAACGATTGCCCGAAGTACACAACGCGCGGTGTCTCGCCTTCCTGAACTTTCACCGAGAGCTCGCCGCGCTCCAGCACGTTCTCGAGCTCGTCACCCAGGACGGGCAATACGAGCTTGTGCTGTGGGTGCGCCGACCACGCGATGTCGAACCACTTCGCGAAGCGCGACCGCTCGCCGTACGTGAGGACGTCGTCCCAGTAGAGGTTCTCGGGTCCGATCCCCATGTGGTTCGGCACGATATCGACGACGAGCCCCATGTCACGCGCGTGAAGCGCGCTTGCGAGATCTCGTAAGTCCGCTTCAGTGCCGAGCTCGGGGTTGACGCGTGTCGGATCGACGGTGTCGTAGCCGTGCATGCTGCCGCGGCGCGCCGCGAGGATTGGCGAGAGATAGAGATGCGAGACGCCGAGCGATGCGAAGTAGTCGAGCTGCGCGCGCGCCTGCGCGAAGGTGAACTTCGCGTTCATTTGAAGGCGGTATGTCGCCGTGAGCTTACGGCCGGACACCGCGTCTCCCGTCACAGCGCATCGCGATCGCGGCCGTCTCGCTCGTCATGATGATCTCGAGCGGCTCGCGCATCTTGCGCGTCCAACTCGGGAACTTGTCGGGACCGACCCCGGGAACGTTGACCGCGTCCGTTTCGCCCGCGACGTCGTCCAGCGACAGCCCAACGAGCTGCGCGGGCGAGCGACACAGAAACCCGTGCACCGCCGCGCGCAACTCGGCCGACGTCGGCGACACGTGGTCTTCCGGCAGCACGCGCTCCTCGGACAACCGTCGCAGCAATTGCGCGCGATCGACCTCACGGTCGGCACGCGCCTGGTCGGCGTCGTCGTCACTCTCGATGAGCCCTACGCTCCGCCGGACGTCGATGTCGCGTCCCTGCCAGAAACCCGCGAGCGTCGGCATGTCGTGCGTGTTCGCGGTCGCGAGCGACAGGCGCGGATACTGGGCGCCCGGACGGAACGAGCCATGGTCACCGCGCTCGAAGTACAGCACCTTCGACGACAACACGCCCCATTTATTCAGCGCCGGAGGCACGTCGGGCGGTACGGTGCCAAGGTCTTCGCCGACGACGATCGCGCGATGACGCACGCTCTCCAGTGCGACGATGCCGAGCAAGTCGTATGACGGTGAGCGCACGTACGCCCCGTCGGCGCCGCTCTTTCCTTCTGGAATCCAGAAGAGGCGAAACAGGCCCATCACGTGATCGATCCGCAACGCACCGGCATGCCGAAAGCCACTGCGTATGAGATCTATGAAGTACGCGTAGCCGTTGCGTTTGAGTGCGCGCGGAAAGATCGGCGGCAGGCCCCAATTCTGTCCCGTGGCGGAATACGGGTCGGGCGGCGCGCCGATGCTGACGCCGCGCACGAACAGCTCCGGAAACGCCCACGCATCCGCCCCGCTCGGCGACGTGCCGATCGCGAGGTCCTGATAGAGGCCAATGCGCATCCCCGCCTCGCGCGCGGCGACGCAGGCATCCCCTAACTGCCGATCCACCTCGAACTGCAGCCATCGGTGATATTCGACGCGCTGAGTCAAGCGCGTTCGCGCGGCTTCGACCGCCGGGCCGCGCGCATCGCGCAAGTCGTCCGGCCACCGCCGCCAATCGCCGCCGTGCTCTTCGGCGAGCGCCATCCACAGCGCGAAGCGCGTCAATGCGGGCTCGTTGGCTCGGCAATACGCCTGGAACGCGCGCGCGCGATCGCCGTCACGCGATTGCGAATCAAAGAACCGGAATGCCGCATCGAGCACGAGGCCCTTGACCGCCATCACCTGCGCGTAGCGCACGTCGCGCGACTCACGCAGCGCCTCGCCCTCGGTCTGGAACTCCGGCGATGCAATTCGCTCGCGCAGCGCCGCGTCGGCGTGCACCTCGGGAACGCGCGCCGGATCGATATAGATCGGGTTGCGAAACAATCTACTGACGGGACTGTACGGACTGATCTCGTGGCCTCGGTTCATCAACGCGTGCAATGGATTCACGCCAACGAAATCCGCGCCGACCGAGCCGCTCCATCGCGCCAGGGTCGCGAGATCAGAGAGATCGCCAACACCCCAATTCGTCGTGCTGCGTACCGTATAGAGGTTCGCGATTACGCCGAACGCATTGTCGCCGTTCAACAGGTCATCAGGAACCACGCAGCGTGAAGGCACGACGATGAGCCGCTGCTCGGCACTCCATTCGCTGCCGCCGGCATTCATCGAGAGCCGCAGCGTGTGGTAGCCGAGTGGCAGCTCGGGGAGACTCAGCTCGATGGTTGCGTCGCCGCGCCACGGCCCTTCGGTCACCGCACGCTCGCCATTCTCGAGCACCACCTCGAGCCGCCATGGACCGCTGCTGGCGCGCGACGCCGGCGCACGCACGCGAACCCGGCGCGCGTCGTCGCCGTCGATCTCGACGACGCGCACCGGATCGATGAGCGCGTCGCGTTCTTCGGCATCCAGTGCCGCGAGTGTCTCGCGCGCCGCGTCGTCGCTGCTCGCGTCGAGTCCCATCGCCGCGAGCAGCAACCGCCGCGTCTCGTCGCTCGCGACGCGCGTCTCTCGGCCAGTCTGGTCGACGTACTCGGGAATGATGCCGGCGCGATCGGCAAGCTCGCGAAGCGCTGAGCTCATTAGCGCGCTGGTTTCAGAATCAACGCCGCCAACGGCGGAAGGGTGACCTCGAGCGACTGCTCGTATCCATGAAAGCCGGACCGCTGCGTCTCGAGCTCGGATGCCGAGCCGTAGCCGCCGCCGCCCCACTCCGCATCGTCGCTCGACAACGCGATCCGATATGGTCCCGCGGACGGCACACCAATGCGATATCGCTCGCGCGGCACCGGCGTGAGATTCAGCACGACGACGGCGTGCGCGTCACCGGCGCGGCGGACGTACGATACGACGGAGTTCTCCTTGTCGGCCACGTCGATCCAACTGAAACCATCCCAGCTGTGGTCCTCGCGCCAGAAGGCCGGTTCCTGCTTGTAGACCGACGCGAGACGACTGACGAAGCGCTCCATGCCGGCATGCCCGGGGTAGTCGCGCAGATGCCAATCGAGACTCGTGTCGTGATTCCATTCCGTCCACGGCGCGAGCTCGCTTCCCATGAACAGCAACTTTTTGCCGGGCCGCGTGAACATGTACGTATACAGCACGCGGAGATTGGCGAGCTTCTGCCAATCGTCGCCCGGCATCTTGTGCAGCAGCGAACCCTTGAGGTGCACGACCTCGTCGTGCGACAGCGGCATGATGAATCGCTCGCTGTACTCGTAGAGCATCGCGAACGTGAGCCGGTCCTGATGAAAGCGACGGTGCACGGGATCGCGCGCGAAGTATGCGAGCGTGTCATGCATCCAACCCATGTTCCACTTGAAGGTGAATCCGAGTCCGCCCTCGTTCACCGGCGTCGTCACCCCGGGCCACGCGGTGGATTCTTCGGCGATCGTGACGCACCCCGGCGCGTCGGCGGCGACCGTTTCGGTGAATTGCCGCAGAAAGTCGATCGCCTCGAGATTCTCGCGGCCGCCCTTGGCGTTGGGAATCCATTGCCCGGCTTTGCGACTATAGTCGAGGTACAGCATCGACGCGACGGCGTCCACGCGCAGGCCGTCGCAGTGAAAGTCGTTCAACCAGTACAGCGCGTTGGCGACGAGGAAGTTTCGCACCTCATTGCGCCCGTAATTGAAGATGAGCGTTCCCCAATCGGGATGCTCGCCCAGCCGCGGATCCTCGTGCTCGTAGAGCGCGGTGCCGTCGAAGCGGCGAAGCGCGTAGTCGTCTTTCGGGAAGTGCGCCGGCACCCAGTCGAGAATGACGCCGATGCCGTGCTGGTGCATCACATCGACGAAGTATCGAAAATCGTCGGGCGTACCATACCGCGATGTCGGCGCGTAGTACCCGCTCACCTGATAGCCCCACGATCCGTAGAACGGATGCTCCATGATCGGCATCAGCTCCACGTGCGTGAACCCGAGATTCCTCACATGCTCGGCGAGCCGCGGCGCGATCCCACGATAGGACAGCGCGCGATTACCGTCTTCGGGAACGCGCGCCCACGAGCCGAGGTGTACTTCGTAAATCGAAAGGGGCGAGCGAACGAGATCCGTCTTGCGGCGCGACGACATCCACGCGTTGTCGCTCCACTCGTAGTTGTCCTCGAGCTGCACGATCGACGCGGTCCCCGGCGCCTGCTCCTGCTTTGCCGCGAAGGGGTCCGTCTTCACGCGAATCAATCCTTCGCGGGTCAGCAACTCGAACTTGTACAACGCACCGGGCTGAATTTCAGGGACGAACAATTCCCACACGCCGGAGCTGCCCAGCATGCGCATGGGAAAAATTCGGCCGTCCCATCCGCAGAAATCGCCGACGACACTCACGCGCTTGGCATTCGGCGCCCACACGGCGAAGCTCACGCCGGACACGCCGTTTTCCGTGCGTACGTGCGCACCAAGCTTCTTCCACAACGCGCGATGCGTGCCCTCGTTGAAGAGATGGAGATCCATCTCGCCGACCGTCGGCAGGAAGCGATACGGATCGTCGCGCTCCCACACCGCCCCGTCGTGATACGTAAAGCGCAAGCGATACGCGAACGGCGGCGTCATTCCCGGGATGAAACACTGATACAAATCCGACAGGCCTTCCGCGATGCGCTCCAGCTCGACCGAGCGCCCGTCTTGCAGCACGCACTCGACGCGCTTCGCGTTCGGCGCAAGCGTTCGCACGACCGCGCCTTGCTCGCCGAACAGCGTCAACGGATGCGCGCCAAGGAACGAATGCGGACTCGCGTGGTCGCCATTGATCAAACGCTCAATGTCGGCGCGGGAGATTTCCGTCGCGGCGCGCTCCGGGGCAGCGACGGCGGCCACCGCTTTCTTTGCCGCGCTCTTTCTGGGCGCGGCCTTTTTTCTCGGGGCGCGCGGTTTCGCGTCGTCCGTCGGTTTCTTTTTCTCAGCCATCGGTCATTCGTCTGTTCTCGCCATAGCGCAGCAGCGCGAGCGAGTAGGGGGAAACTTCGACCTGCCCCGTAATGACGCGCAGCTCGCGATGCGCCGCGTCGATCATCTCGGCCCACATGCCATCGCCTTCGATCGTCGGCATCGTGAACGCGATTGCCTGATCGGTGGCGTTGGTGATCAACAACAGCGTGTCGCCCTTGATCGGACGGCCGCGATCGTCCGTCTCATCGGTGGATTCGCCATAGATGAGCATGCCGAGCGCGTGGTTCTCGCCGTTGTGCCAGTCGCCGTCATTCATTTCCTGTCCGTCGGGCCGAATCCAGCAGAGATCCTTCGGCCCACCCTTGAACGTTGGTTCGCCGCTAAAGAAGTGCCGCCGCCGTAACACGGCGTGGCTGTGCCGCAGGTTCAAGCACTTCCGTGTAAACGCCAGGAGCTGTTTGCGCCGCTCATCGAGATCCCAGTGCATCCAGGTGAGCTCGTTGTCCTGGGCGTACGCGTTGTTGTTGCCGGACTGCGTGCGTCCGATCTCGTCGCCGTGCGACAGCATCGGTACGCCTTGCGAGAAGGCTAATGTCGCGATCAGGTCACGCATCAGGCGGAATCGCATGTCGAGGATCTTGGAATCGTCAGTTTCGCCCTCGACGCCCCAGTTGCGGCTGATGTTGTCGTTGTGTCCGTCGTTGTTGTTCTCGCCGTTCGCCTCGTTGTGCTTCTGCTCGTAGCTCACGAGGTCGTACATCGTGTAGCCGTCGTGTGCGGTAATGAAGTTCACGCTGGCGTACGCGCCGCGGCCGCTCGGCTCGTAGATGTCGCTCGATCCGGCGAGCCGCGACGCGAGCTCGGGCACGTAGCCGGGATCGCCCTTCCAGTAGTGGCGAATGACGTCGCGGTAGCGGCCATTCCATTCCGCCCACCGAATCGGGAAGTTGCCGACCTGATAGCCGCCGGGTCCGACATCCCACGGCTCGGCGATGAGCTTGACGTTCGCCAGCGTCGGATCCTGATGGATGATGTCGAAGAACGATGAAAGCTTGTCGACGTCGTGCAATTCCCGCGCGAGCACCGGCGCCAGGTCGAAGCGAAAGCCGTCCACATGCATGTCGTTCACCCAGTAGCGCAGCGAATCCATGATGAGCTGGATGGTGCGCGGGTGCTGCATGTTGAGACTGTTGCCGGTGCCGGTGAAATCCGTGTAGTACCGTTTGTTCGGCGCGAGCCGATAATACGCCTGGTTGTCGATGCCCCGCAGCGAGAGCGTCGGCCCAAGATGATTCCCTTCACCGGTGTGGTTGTACACGACGTCGAGAATCACTTCGATCCCCGCCGAGTGAAGCGTCTTCACCATGCTCTTGAACTCGTACACCTGATTGCCGAGCCCCTTGGCGGCATAGCGCACGTCGGGCGCAAAGAAGCCGATCGAGTTATAGCCCCAGTAGTTGGTGAGGCCGCGCTCCGCGAGATGGCGATCGACGACGAACTGATGCACCGGCAGCAGCTCGATCGCGGTAATTCCGAGACCGAGGAAGTACTCGATCATCGGATCGCTGCATAAGCCCAGATACGTGCCGCGCAACCCTTCCGGGACGTCGGGGTGCAGCTTCGTCATCCCTTTGACGTGGCACTCGTAGATGATCGTGCGATTCCACGGAATGTGCAGCGGACGGTCGTCTTCCCACGTGAACGCGGGATCGATGACGACCGACTTCGGGACGCCGCCGGCGCTGTTGTCGGGATCGGGCTCGAGATCCTCGTCCGAACTGCCGACTTTGTACGCGAACAACGCGTTGCTCCATTTGATCGACCCCGTGATCGCCTTCGCGTACGGGTCGATGAGCAGCTTGGCGGGATTGAATCGATTGCCGGCATTCGGATCGTATGGCCCGTGCACGCGGAAGCCGTAAAACTGTCCGGGCCGCACGTCGGGCAGGTAGCAATGCCAGACCTGGTCGGTGCGTTCACGCATCATGATCTTGTCGGACTCCGTGCCGTCGTCGGCGGCGCTGAACAAGCAGAGCTCGACGCCGGTGGCGTTCTCCGAGAAGATCGCGAAGTTGACTCCCTGTCCGTCCCATGTGGCGCCGAGGGGATAGGGATTGCCTGGCCAAACGCGCATTTAGTATCTCTTAACTAGTAATTTGTGATTGCCGCATAGAGCGCGGCGGTCCACGGCGGCATGCGCACCGAGCGCCGGCTGGCATCGCGCTCCGGTTCGAGGAGCCGGCGCGGCGCGCCCGGCGCCGGACCGGCCGCAATCGCCGGAACGACCTCGTCCGCGCCGCCGTAACCGGACGCATCCGTCGACAGACGCAGGGTCCATGCGCGCGCATCGGGCGCCGGTACCGGGACATTCACCGCCTCTCCCGAACAGTTGAAGACCGCGAGTAATTCACCCCAACCGCTTCCCGCGTCGTCGTCGAGCGGCTCCCGAAGCAAGGTAATCCAGCCGGGGTCGCCATCCGCGACCGACACGCGCGCGCCGTCGGGCCGCAGCAGCGGCTCTTCCCGTCGCAGCGCAAGCAGGTCGCGGTACACCATGAGAAGTTGCTGATGTTCGGCGACCTGGCGCTTTGCCCAGTCGATGCGCGACCGCTCGAACGTTTCGCGCGCCTGCGGATCGGGAACGGCGTCGCCCCAGCCGAAAGTCTCGAATTCCTTGCGGCGGCCTTCGCGAACCGCGGTGGCAAGCGCCTCGTCGCCGTGGCTGATGAAGTAGTGAAACGGATTCGTCTCGCCGTACTCCTCACCCATGAAGACCAGCGGGACGTAGGGCGAAAGTAACAGCAGCGCCGCGGCGAGCCGAAGCTGCGCCGGCGTCAACGTGCGCGATAGCCGGTCGCCCTCGGCGCGATTGCCGACTTGATCGTGATTCTGAATGGCGACGACGAACCGCCGGCGCGGAAGACCGACCGAGGATCCGCCGTGGCGCCGGTGGCGATGCCGTGAGAACCGTCCGTCATAGACGAATGGCTCCCGAAGCGACGCGGCGATGGCGCTCACGCCACCGAAGTCCGCGTAATAGCCGTTACGCTCGCCGGTGAGCGCCGCGTGCACCGCGTGATGGAAGTCGTCGCTCCACTGGGCATCGAGTCCGTATCCGTACGCGTCCGGCGAGCGAATCAACTTCGGATCATTCAAGTCGCTCTCGGCGATCACCACGACGCCGCGCCCGAGACGAGCCGCCTCGTCGTGCACCGAGGTGCTGATTTCCTGCAGGAGATGCAGCGCGCTGAAATCGAAGATGCCATGCACCGCGTCGAGCCGCAGTCCGTCGACGTGGTACTCGGTCACCCAGTACAACGCATTGTCGACGATGAACCGGCGCACCTCGTCGGAGCCCGCATCGTCGTAGTTGAGCGCCCGGCCCCACGGCGTTTTGTATTTCTCGGTGAAGTACGGACCGTACGCGTCGAGATAGTTGCCTTCCGGTCCGACGTGATTGTAGACGACGTCGAGGATGACGCCAAGACCCACGGAGTGCGCGGCGTCGACGAGCTGCTTCAACTCGTTCGGACCGCCGTAGCTCTGCTGCACGGCGTACAATCCGACGCCGTCATAACCCCAGTTGCGATCGCCGGGAAATTGCGCGACGGGCATGATCTCGATCGCGGAGATGCCGAGCGATTTGAGCTCGACCAAGCGCGGAACGATCGCCGCGAACGTGCCTTCCGGCGTGAACGTGCCGACGTGCAATTCGTAAATCACCAATTCGTCGAGCGCGACGCCGCGCCACGCCACATCGGTCCAATGGAACGCGTCCGGCCGAATGACGCGCGAGGCTCCATGCACACCTTCGGGCTGCCACCGACTCACGGGATCGGGCAGCGCGCGTCCATCGTCGTGCACGAACGTGTACTCGGCATTCGCGCCGACGTTCGGCACCGTCACGCTCCACACGCCACACTCTCCGGCGGCGCGCGCCAATACATGATCGCGCGCGTTCGATCCACGACCGATGCGCACGCGCGGCTGCTTCGCACGCGGCGCCCACACGGAGAATCGAACCGAATTATCTGGCTGGAGCTGGGCCCCTCGCTGCAGGGTCCAGAGGTCGTTCATGAGCGGCGTCGTGGGTTGGATGGACGCAGGGAAGGAGCAAGAGACGCGCCCCAATCGTTGGTGCGTCAATCGTCCGGTCGAGTACAAATTTCATCATGCACAACGATACACCGACTGGCGTTCGGCTGCGTCGAGCGACCACCGATGACGCCGCGCTCCTCTCACGCCTCGGCGCGCGATTGTTCGAACAAACCTTCGCCGCGGCCAACACCGCCGACGACATGGCCGCGTATCTCGCGCAGACCTTTCATGCCGACGCGCAGGCTGCCGAGCTCGCCGACGACCGATGCCGCGTATGGTTCGCCGAAGACGATGCTGGCGAGCCGATGGGTTATGTGATGCTGTGGCGCGACAGCCGCACGGAATCGGTGGATGCAAAGCATCCCGCGGAAATTCAGCGCATTTACGTCGACCGACCCTATCACGGACGCGGCGTGGCCAACGTGATGATGCGGGCGTGCACCGTTCAGGCGCGCGAGTGGTCGTGCGACGTTCTGTGGCTCGCGGTCTGGCAACGGAACCCGCGCGCGATCGCGTTCTACGAGAAGTGCGGGCTTCGGCGCGTCGGGGTCAAGACATTCCAGTTGGGGTCGGATCTGCAGCACGACTACGTCATGGCGCAAAACTTGTGATTCTCCTGCGTTCGACTGCAGTCGAGCGAACCGAACTGACGGGAGATAACGGGAGATACGGGATGCGGTGGACACCGGGCGGTGAAAGCGGAAACATCGAAGACAGGCGCGGCTCGAGCGGCGGCGGCTTCGGCATGGCGCCAATGGGAATTGGTGGAACGCTGGTGCTCATCGTGTTGAGTCTCATCTTCGGACGCAACTTCGTGGGCGGCGGCGGTGACACGAATCCGGGCCCTCAACAAACGGCGAGCGGCGACGTCGCGCCGGCGCAGCAGTCGCCCGAAGAGGCACGCGAAGTCCAATTCGTGTCGTTCGTGCTCGACTCCGCGCAAGCGGTGTGGTCGCGCCTCGAGCCACGCGCCTTCGGCCAGCCGTGGCATGATGCGAAGCTCGTGCTCTATCGCAACGCGACACAGACGGGATGCGGCGTGGGCCAGGAGACGATGGGACCGTTCTATTGTCCGAACGATGAGAAGGTGTATATCGACCTGGCGTTCTACGACGAGTTGCGTACGCGGTTCGGCGCGCCGGGTGAATTCGCGCAAGCGTATGTGCTTGCCCACGAACTGGGGCATCACGTGCAGCACATCAATGGGCTCGATCGCCAAGTGCGTCGGTTACAGCAGTCGAACCCGGGCGAGGCGAACGCGCTGTCGGTGCGGCTGGAGCTACAGGCGGACTGCTACGCCGGCGTGTTCGGCCACGAAATGCAGAATGAGAACATTCTCGATCCCGGCGACATCGACGATGGGTTGCGCGCGGCGTCGGCGGTCGGAGACGATCGGCTGCAACAGCAGGCGACGGGGCACGTGAACATCGATTCGTTCACGC
The DNA here is from genome assembly GCA_035606695.1 of Gemmatimonadaceae bacterium. NCBI lineage: Bacteria > Pseudomonadati > Gemmatimonadota > Gemmatimonadia > Gemmatimonadales > Gemmatimonadaceae > Gemmatimonadaceae bacterium. Next base: position 169,248 of record DATNEW010000027.1, on the reverse strand, counting down.
ACGGGTCGTCGGCGCAGCGATCGTCGTGGTTCAGGAAAGGGTTTGATTCCGGGGATCCGAAGGCGTGCGATACGTTTGCGGACGTGCGAGGATAAGGTGTCGTCGCGCCCGGGCCGTTGACCACGGACAAACGGCGGACAACGGCGGACGGGCACGGAGACGGCGTGAACTGCAGTTAACGACCGTTGTGAAAATCTTTCTAGAAATCCCTCAGGATGCTTCGAGCTGCAAAGCATCCCGAGGCTGTTCAAAAAGAATCAGTTCTTTCTTAGGAACACCCTCGGGCCGCTTCGGTTCTTGAAGCCTCCCGAGGGTGTTCTTAAAAAAGGTCTCTAAACGGCAGTTGACCGCAGTTGACGCGGTCTCCGTGCCCGTCCGCAGTTGTCCGCCGTTTGTCCGTGGTAGGCTTTTTATCTTCCCGCGCCTCACGCCGTGAACAGCTTCGAGATGCCTCTCATGGGAATCCACGCCCACGCCGGACGGTTGTTGAGCTCATACGCAAGCTCATAAAACGCCTTCTCCGTCTCGAACAGCGCAATGAGCTGCTTGATGTGCGACTGGTCCTCGGGGAGGATGTCGGACTCGTCGCCAACCGCCGCCGAGAGATACCCCTCGAGATACGCGAGCCGCACGTCCCGCTCCCAGCGCGCCATGCGAATCTCGCGCGTGCGCGGGTCGATCGCCTTCCCCGCCTCCATGCCGAGCGTTGCCGCGGCGTACGCAAAACTGCGCAGCATCCCCGCCACATCCCGTAACGCCGAGGTCTTCTCGCGGCGCTCGTCCAGCGACCGTGACGGCTCGCCCTCGAAGTCGATGACCATGAAATCGTTCGACGCCGTCCGCAGCACCTGGCCGAGATGATAGTCGCCATGCACGCGAATGCGCACGCCGACATCGTCGCCGAGATAGTCGTTGATCTCGTCGATCCACCCGAGATAGTGATCCTTTCGGCGCAGGAGCGCCTCGGCTTCCGCGCGCCGCTCGGCGGGAAACGTCTTCGATGGGAGCTGCCGCTCGAGCAACTCGAGTGAATCCCGAATGCTCTGCTGCGTGCGATGCGACCAGCGGTCGAGATCTTCGGGCTCGATCGGCTCGGGCTCGAACGCGGGATCGTCGTCGTCGCTCGCGAGCGCTTCATGCAGGCTGCGCGTGATCACGCCGAGCCGTTTCGCGTCGTCGAGAAAGGCGTTCGAGGGCTCGACGTTCATCGGCGCCGCGAAGTACGCGCGCCCCGTCTCGAGCGCATGACTCCACGCGTCGGATGACCCGGCCAGATACGTCTGCAGCATCCCGGCGGTCGTCACTTCGTTGCCGCGCTCGAACCGAATGCTGCCCAACAGCTTCGGCGTGTTCTCGAAACCAACACGCGTCAGGAACCTCGTCACCTCGACGTCGGGCTGCACGCCGGGCTTCAGCATGCGAAACAACTTGAGGATCGCGCGGTCTCCGATCACGATCGACGTATTGCTTTGCTCGGCCGATCCAACTGTGGATTCCGCGGGCAGATCGACGTTGCTCGCCGACTCCGCGATCCACCTCAGGCCGTTCGTCTCGGCCGACGCGCCGCGCTTTAGTGCGTCGATGAGTCCGCGACGAAAATCATCGTCGCGGGACGCTTCGCTCAGGCCCGCGCCGATTGCATCGCCGCTCGCGCGTGTCGTCACCGGAAGCTGGTATGTCTGTCGTGTTCCGTCGCCCAACTCGACCGCGATGCGCGCGATCGCAAACGCGCCGTCGCCCCACGGCAGTACTACGGCGTCTTGAACGTGCGCGGCCGAAGGCACCGCGCCTTTCGCGCCGAACCACCGCTGGCGTTGCAAGTAGCCAAGCAGCGCGTCGCCAGGCAGTGACTCGAGCGCCGCGAGCACGTTGTTCATGTCGACCGCTGGAATTCCTTCGCCACCTGCGGCGAGAGTATGCGGAACCAGAGAAAGTTGTGCGGTCCGAGCGTGAGGAGATACGGCAGCTCGCCGATCGGCGGAAAGCAGTTCTTGCTCCACAGCTCGAGCGGAATCATCCCGTTGAACTCGTGCAGATCGAGCTCGACGTACTGCGCGAAGCGCGAGAGGTTGTTGACGCACAGTATCGTTTCGTCGCGATAGCGGCGGATGAACACGAGCACTCGGCGATTCGCCGCGTCGACCGGCTCCCACGTGCCGCGGCCGAATGCCTGGTATTCCTGGCGCACCGCGATGACGCGGCGCATCCAGCGCAACAGCGACGTCGGCACGCGTTCCTGCGCCGCGACGTTCACCGTGTGATAGCCGTACGGCGGATCGACGATGAGCGGCGAGTAGAGCGCGGCGGTATCGGCTTCGCTGAAGCCCGCGTTGCGATCGGCGCTCCACTGCATGGGTGTGCGCACGCCATTACGATCGCCGAGATAGATGTTGTCGCCCATGCCGATCTCATCGCCGTAGTAGATGATCGGCGTGCCGGGCATCGACATGAGGAGCGCGTTCATCAGCTCGATCTGGCGTCGGCCGCTTTCCATGAGCGGCGACAGGCGCCGGCGAATGCCGACGTTGATGCGCATGCGCGGATCGCGCGCGTACTCGCGATACATGTAGTCGCGCTCTTCGTTCGTCACCATCTCGAGCGTGAGCTCATCGTGGTTGCGCAGGAAGATCGCCCACTGGCATTCCGGCGGGATGTCCGGCGTCTGCCGCATGATGTCCACGATCGGCGTGCGATCTTCCTTGCGCAGGGCCATGTACATGCGCGGCATGACCGGGAAGTGGAACGCCATGTGGCATTCGTCGTTGTCGCCGAAGTACGGCCGCACGTCGCTCGGCCACTGATTGGCTTCGGCGAGAAAGATGCGGCCTGGAAACTCGGCGTCGAGCGCGCGGCGCAGATCCTTCAGCACTTCGTGCGTCTCGGGCAGGTTCTCGCAGTTCGTGCCCTCGCGCTCGATGATGTACGGAATGGCGTCCAGGCGCAGGCCGTCGACGCCCATGCGCAGCCAGAAGCGCATGACGTTCTTGACTGCCTCCAGCACGTCGGGATTGTCGAAGTTGAGATCGGGTTGGTGGCTGAAGAAGCGATGCCAGTAGAACTGCTGCGCCTCGGGATCCCAGCTCCAGTTCGACTTCTCCGTATCCGTGAAGATGATGCGCGTCTCGGCGAACTTGTTCGGGTCGTCGCTCCACACGTACCAGTTGCGATCCGGTGAATCCTTTGGCGCGCGCCGGGCGCGCTGAAACCACGGATGTTGATCCGACGTGTGGTTGATCACGAGCTCGGTGATCACGCGAATGTTCCGTTGATGCGCCTCCTCGAGGAACGTGCGGAAGTCGGTGATCGTGCCGTACGTCGGATTGATTTCCTCGTACGACGCGATGTCGTAGCCGTCATCCTTGAGCGGCGACGGATAGAACGGCAGCAGCCAGATCGTGTTGGCGCCGAGCTGGTGGATGTAGTCGAGCTTCTCGATCAGTCCGCGAAAGTCACCAAAGCCGTCCGCATTGGAGTCGCGGTAGCTCTTGATGTGCAGCTGATAGATGATGGCGTCTTTGTACCACAAGGAGTCGTTATCGGGCATCGTGCTCTTCAAAAGGCGGCGGAACTGCGAATGGAAACGGCGCTCTTCACGACGATACATTCTCCACGACAAAGAGATGCCCCGGCTGAAGGGCTGGATCGAGCCGAACGTAGTTTCGCACGCCGCGCCATGTGTAGCGCGCGCCCGACAGCAGATCGTGCACCACGTACGACTGTTCGTCGTCGATTCCCATCTCGTGAATCGGGACGTGCACCATCGTCTCCTGCACGTGATGCGGATCGGTGGCGACGGCGATGAGCAGATGACTCGCGCCGCTGGGTAGACCGAGCCCAAGCGATTGCGCGATCTTGCGCGGCACCGGCGTTGGCCGCGTTCCCGTCCACTGCTCGGCGGGATCGACCGGTGCCTTGCGATAGAACAGGACCGACGGGTTTTCGCTCGTGTGAAACGACAGATTGGCATAGCGCTGCAGCGCGGGCTGCTCGCGCCGAATGCGATTCAACGTCTCAATGTCGTCGTTGATATTGCCGTGCGCCGCGTAGTCGCGCGGGCGCAATTGATACTTCTCGGAGTCGAGGTACTCCTCGCTGCCCGGGCGCACCGGAACGTTCTCGCCGAGCTCGAACCCGCTGTAGATGCCGTAGAGCGGCGACAATGTCGCCGCCAGCAGCAACCGAATGCGAAACGCCGGCCGGCCGCCGGTTACTAAATACTCATTCAAGATATCTGGTGTATTCGCGAACAGATTGCCGCGGTAGTACTCCACCATCGGAGTCTGCGTCAGCTCCTCGAGATAGGGCCGCAGATCCCACTCGGCGTTCTTCCACGTGAAGTAGGTGTACGACATCGTGAAGCCGAGCTTCGCGAGCGCGTTCATGCGCTTCGGCCGCGTGAACGCTTCGGCGAAGAAGATCGCGTCGGGATGATCCTTCTGCACCTCGCGGATGACCCACTCCCAGAACGCGAACGCCTTCGTGTGCGGGTTGTCCACACGGAAGATCTTCACGCCGTGTCGAATCCAGTAGAGGAGCACGTCGCGACAGGCATTCCACAAGCCTTCGCGATCCTCGCACCAGAAGTTCAGCGGATAGATGTCCTGATACTTCTTCGGCGGATTCTCCGCGTACTGGATCGAGCCGTCGGGGCGAACGTGAAACCAGTCCGGATGCTCCTTCACCCACGGATGATCGGGCGAACACTGGAGCGCATAGTCGAGCGCGATCTCGAGGCCGAGGCCATGCGCGGTCTCGACGAAGCGATCGAAATCCTCGATGGTCCCGAGCGCCGGCTCGATCGCCGTGTGGCCGCCATGCTCGTTGCCGATCGCCCACGGACTGCCGACGTCGTCGGGCTCCGGTGTGAGCGAGTTGTTCTTTCCCTTGCGAAACTTGTGGCCGATCGGATGAATCGGCGGCAAATACACCACGTCGAATCCGAGCTGTGCGACGTGCGGCAGGCGCGCGGCAGCGTCCATGAACGTGCCGTGGCGCGGCGGTTGTCCGGGCGTCGGCGCCGTCTGCGATCGCGGGAACATCTCGTACCACGACGCGAATCGCGCTCGCTCGCGGTCGACCGTGATGGTCAGCTCGTGGCGAGAACGCGTGACGTCCGACGGCTTGTAGTGATCGTGCATCAGCGCGCTCAAGTCCTCGTCGAGCGCGCGTTGAATTCGTTTTTCGATCGCCGAGTCGCGCCGGTCCTCGAGAAGCTTGGCGGTCATCAGGAGCGACGCTTTCGCGGCGGCGGACCTCGTCGAGCGCGCCGCCGTGCGCGCGAGCTGCGCACCTTCCGCGAGCTCGAGCTGCACGTCCTGCCCCGCGCTCACTTTCTTCTCGAGCCCCGCGCGCCAGGTGGCGAAGCGGTCCGTCCATGCTTCCACGGCGAACGTCCACCGGCCGATGCGATCGACCGTGAACGCACCGAACCAGCGGTCGCTGTCGAAGTCGTAGACCAGCGGGCTGGCAGACCACTCGCTCTCGCCCGGCGCGCGATAGATCACGCGCGCGGCAACGAGATCGTGGCCCTCCTTGATGATGTCGGCCCCGACGCTGACGACGTCGCCAACGATGCGCTTGACGGAATGACGGCCGCCGTCGAGCTCAGGTGTAACGCACTCGATGACGATGTATTCGAGCCGGCGTGCCGAAGACCGCCGGTCGGTTTTTCTTTGGGGCATGGTGCCAGAAGCGGGGTGGAAGCGTAACCGCCCGTCGCAACAAATATTCCGGCGAACGGTTACTGCCGCGCGGGCCTACGGAAGATTCCGCGCTTCCCGATGAATGACAACCTCGCCCCGCTGCGACAAGCGCGTCCACAGCTTTGGCGCAAGAGACAGCAGGATGAGCAGAACGCTGGCGATGATGAGGCTCGTGGTCGCCTGACGCCGGCCGTTGCCTACACCCTCGAGCAGACTGTCCGCGAAATACGTGTAGATCAGTGTCGAGGGCAGAACGCCGATCGCCGTCGCGGCCAGGTAGGAACCGAGCGGCGCGCGCGCCAACCCGCCGATGAAATTCACCGTGCCGAGCGGGATCACGGGCACCAGGCGGAGGCGCAGCATTCCGTCGAAGTCGCGAGAGTCCTCGACCGCGGCCGCCGCCTTCTTGAAGCGATGCACCCACCGCAGCACGACGTCGTGCGCAATCGTGCGCGCGAGCCAGTAACCAGTGAGCGAACCGAGCATCGCGCCGATCCAGGCGAGCACGCTGCCGAGCAGGGTACCGAAGAGCACGCCGGCCGCGACGGTGAAAGGCATTCCGGGTACGCCGACCGACGTCCCGATAGCGAACACGATGACGAATCCGACGGCGAACGCGACGAAGCTGTGAGAGCGGCGCAGGCGAGCGACGTGTTCGAGGGCGTGGCGATAGTCGAACCAGCCAAGCTTCCATCCGGCAAGTCCGGCCACAACGAGGATCAGCGCCAGGACGCCGAGTCGGACGAGGGCGGATTTTGTGTGGGGAACGCCTCGCGTCGCGAAGCTTGGCCGTTGTTGCATGCAGCCTGACTAAAGATCACAACGCGTGCCCGCGATTCGGCGCGATTCCCCGAGCGCTATTGGCTCTTAGTGTGGGCAGCCCACGCGCCGTACTTCGACCGGCCTGCTCTCAGCGCCAGAGGTCGCTTCCGCGACGCGACCCGAGGCCGACAGCGTCAGCGACACCGGCCGCAGCTCCGGCTGCGCACGAAAGTCCACGACGATGCCGCGATTTGGGATTTCGCGCCACGCACTGCCGGGCACCACACTGTCGATGTGCGCATCAAGCGTGATCGCGCGAACGACGTTGCGTTGCGCGGCGTCGTCACGAACGAGCGCGAAACGCGGCGGAATGACTCGCAGCCACGCGCTGCTGTCGCGCTCGACGAGATAGCAGCCCGGTGTGAGTGCCCCGAGCGCGGCCGAGCGCATCTCGTTCATCGCCGGTCGCGCGCTGACGCCTTGCGCGCTGGCGAAACCCGGTGCGCCGGCGGCAGCTGCCGTCGCAGCGGGAGAGAACGACTGTGGCGCCGCGACAATACGCGCGGCCTTTTCGTCGTGCGGCTTCACGGTATCAACCGCCGTGCCGGCCGATGCCGCGACTGCTTGATTTGCCGCGGCGGTGCTCATCGCCGCCTTTGCCGGTGGCGCGGCCGTCGCGGTAGTTTCAGCGCGCGGTTGCGCCGCGGCGCTGTCCGGGCGCACAACGGAAACGGAACGAGCCGGAACAGCAGTAGCCGGCGCCGGAGCAGTCGCCGCGGCCGGCGCCGAAACGCGAGCGTCAGGACCGGAGACGACCGTCTTCGGCACCATTTTGTTCGGCGTGTCGTGGCGTACCGCGAGCATCGCCGACACCGCCAGGAGAACACTTGCCGCGAGTGCCGCGCGAGCCGGCGTCAGTCGCAACCGACGCCATACCGAGCCCGCGCGCACCGGCGCGGCGGGCGGAATCACGTTCCCGCGAACCACGTCCAGCGACGACACGATCCGCGACGCGCCCGCGATCATCCCCCGCGCCTCGGCGACCTGCGCCGTGCACGTCGCGCACTCGACGAGGTGTCTCGCGATCGCCGTCGTTTCCTCGTCGTTCAACGCGCCGTCGAGCCACGCGTGAATGGTTCCTTCATCGAGATGCTGCATGCGGTCCTCGAGCCGCACTCTCGCGCGGCTGCAATGATTCATACGCTTCCACCAACCGGCGGCGCGCGCGCGCCAGCGTCGTTCCAACCGATCCAATCGACAGGTTCAACGCGCTCGCGATCTCCGTGTAGTCCAACCCTTCCTCGCGCATCAACAGCGCTTCGCGATCACGCTCCGCGAGCATTTCCAGCGCGCGGCGCGCCAACGCCGCTTCTTCCGCGCGCTCGATCGTGAGGGGCTCCGGCTCAACCACGTCGTCGGCTTTCGCCTGCTCGCGCAACAACTCGAGATGCCGGCGGCGGCGCGCGTCCTTGCGTGCTTCGTCGCGCACCAGGTTGGTCGCCACCGCGAAAAGCCATGAGCGTTCGCTCACGATCGAATCCTGCCGCGCGGCGCGAAGGAACGTCTCCTGGACCATCTCTTCCGCCCAATCGCGATCGCCCAACCGCCGCGTCAGATATCTGACGAGCGGTTGATGATACTCGCGAAAGAGACGATCCAGATCGGTCATGAGTGAATCCTTACCACTCTTTCGCGATGGCCGCGAGTGCCTGGGACGAAAGCTCCGTCGCGCCGTCGTCGGCCAGCACGATCGCTTGCGACTTGCCGGCGATCGCGACGCGGGTGCCGAGCGCAAACGCGTTCCGCAATTCGGGGATGGCGTCGAGGATGTCGAAGTACGCCCGGCTGAATGGTTTGATGATCAGCTTCTTCATGCCCGGCTGATAGCGGACATCGGTCCACACGCCGTCGCGCAGCGCGAACGCACGGCTGCCGACATGCCGCATTGCCGCGCCGTTCGCGCCGCCGCTGCCTCTCGCCAGCATGGAGTCCAGCGCCACCGTCGTCGTGACCGCGCGCTGCTCCGCCGCTGCTTTCGCGGCCTCGAACCGAAGATCGCGGAGTTGGACTGGTGCGGGCGCGGCCGCCGCTGCCGGTGATCCCGCGGCGCCGTTCAACGCCCCTCTCATCACGCCGATGTTCGCGGCAAACCGCGGCTCGGTGACGAGGTACGAGGTGAACTCCGTCGGAATGCCATAGCGCTCGCCGAGCGATTTGATCTCGTCGTCGAGCTCCGGCGAGGCACCGTTGCGATGACGCTCGGCGCTCAGAAATCCGACGCGCTGCGTTGCCCACAAGCGTGCGACGTACGGACTCGAGCGATCGCGTTCCGGAAAGTCGACGGTCGACGTCCAGCGGACCGGCGCACCGCGGCGATTTCCCTCGACGACGACGCGTGCCGATCCGTGACCCGAGTATCGCGCGAGGAGGACGAGATCGGCATCGGCGAATACGTCCGCGGGCTGTGTCGGCAGCATCTTCGCCAGCTGCACGTCACCGTCCACGCGCACACGAACGTCGGTGAGCACCGGATCGACGAGCCGATGCGCCACGACACCAACCATGCGCTCGACCGATTCGTCCGGCCGCACGAACTGCGACGTCCCGCGCCCCTCGAGGGCGAGCTGCTCGAGCAAGCTCACGTTCACGTCGGACCCCAGACCGAAGGTGAAGATCCGTCGCGGTGTCGCGGCGTGCGCGTTCGCCTCGACGGCGATCGCGGTCAAGCGATCCGGCGAGCGCTCGCCGACGCTCGGCTCGCCGTCGGTGACGAACAGCACCAGCGGCAGGCGGCCATTCGTGACGGCGGGACGCAGCGCTTCGCGCAACGCCGCTTCGATGTTCGTGCCGCCGTCGGCCTCGAGCGACTCGAGGTATCGTCGCGCGGCACGCACGTTCTCCGCAGTGGCGGAGACGAACTCGTCGCGGAAATTGTGAACGTCGCTCGAGAAGTCGATCAAACGGAATCGATCGCTCGGACGCAGTGTGGAAAGCAGTTGCACGCCCGCCGCGCGCGCTTGTTCGATCTTGCGTCCCGACATCGAGCCGGATACGTCGAGTACGAGCGTGATGTCTCGCGGCGAGCTCTCCGTGGCGGAAACCGCGGGCGGCGTGACGGTGAACAACGCGAAGCCGTCTTCGCCGCCCGGCGCGTAGGGCAGCATTCCCACCGACGAAGCGTCGGTGCGGCGTACGGGCACGAGGAGCGTGACATCGCGCGCATCGCCGCGCACCGACACCTCACGGCGGCCGCCGCGGTCGCTGACGTCGAGCGAATGCGTGGGTGAATACGCATTCCCAAGGCCGGCGCCCGGCGAATACGTCAGCGTGAAACTGCGGCTTCCGTCGTCGTGCACGTTCGACGACGACACGCCGGCGGCGCGGAAGTAGTCGATGCGCAGCGCGTCGCCTTCGCGCGGCGCGACGCTCTGAAAGCGAATGACGACCCGCTTTTCTTCTCCGGGGTTGAGCGGAAAGATGCGCGCGCGAACCAGGCCGCGGCCCATCCACTCGACGAGCGCGGGATCGCGCTGCGTGCGCACGATGTTCTCATAGATGCGCCGTGCGTCCGCGGCATTCATCGTTTCGCCCGAGACCAGCTCGCCATTGATCGACAGCTTGAGATCCTGAAACGCCGCGTTCGCGGGCAGCGGGAAGATGTAGTCCGCCTCGCCAAGCCCGGCGCCGCGATTCACGAATCGCTCTTCGACCTCATAGTGCAGCACGCGATCGGTGAGCTCGACGTGTACGTCGCTTCGCGTGCGCGCGATGTTGGTCGCGCAGTCGCGAATCGGCACGGTCACTCCCGGCCGCTCGGTCATCGGCGTCCAGCTCACGCAGGGACGTGGAATGATCCACCCTTGCGCGCCGAGAGCAGCGCCGACCGGCGCGGTACAGAGGAGAGAAAGCGCGAAACGCGCGGCGAACGAGAGTCGGGTCTGCATGGAACGCCTCGGCATGTGGCCAGTTGTCACAGAGGGAGACGCCGTGTCGTGGGCGATTTGCACATCGACGCTTATTTTCAGCCCATGCCGACGGTCGCGGTCATTGGGGGCGGTCTGGTGGGCCTCGCGAGCGCGCAGGAGCTGCTGGCGGGCGGACGGTTCGATCGCGTCCTGCTCCTGGACAAGGAGCCGGATGTCGCCCGACACCAGTCCACGCACAACAGCGGTGTGTTGCACGCGGGCTTGTACTACACGCCGGGATCGCTCAAGGCGCGGCTGGCCGTGCGTGGATTGCGTGCGATGGTCGCCTTTTGCCGGGAACAGGGCGTCGCGCACGAGCAATGCGGCAAGGTCGTCGTCGCGACGGAGGACTCCGAGCTCGAGCGACTCGCCACGCTGCTCGAACGTGGGCACGCGAACGGGTTGCAGGGACTGCGGCGTCTGGACGCGCGCGAGTTGCGTGAGATCGAGCCACATGCTCGCGGCATCGCGGCGGTTCACGTTCCTGAAGAAGGGATCGCGGACTACGCCGGTGTCGCGCAGGCGCTCAAACGGCTCATCCTCGCGCGCGGCGGCGAGGTCGTGCTCGATGCCCGCGTCGCGTCCCTCGAGCGGACGAACGGTGGGTGGAGAATCGGCACCGGGCGCGGATATATCGACGTCAATACAATTGTCAATTGCGCCGGACTGCACGCCGACCGTGTCGCGCGCCTGGCCGGCGAGAAGACGGACGTGCGCATCGTGCCGTTTCGCGGCGAGTATTACACGCTACGGGCGGACCGCGCATCGCTCGTTAGGAATCTGATATATCCGGTTCCTAATCCAGCCTTTCCCTTTCTTGGCGTACACCTCACACGCTTGATTCACGGCGGCATCGAGGCAGGTCCGAACGCCGTGCTCGCTTGGGCACGCGAGGGGTATCGGAAGCGGGACGTCAACGTGCGCGATCTCGCCGAGGCGGTGACGTTTCGCGGCCTCTGGCGATTCATCGCCCGCTATCCGAGCGTCGTTACCTACGAAGTGGCGCGCTCATTCAGCCGCCGCTTGTTCCTCAAGTCGCTCAGGCGGCTGGTGCCGGAGCTTCGCCGCGGCGACCTCGTGCCCGGGCCGACGGGCGTTCGCGCGCAAGCGATGCTGCCGAATGGCGATCTCGTGCAGGACTTTCAACTCGTCGTGCGTGAAAATGCCGTGCACGTGCTCAACGCGCCGAGTCCCGCGGCGACCGCGTCGCTGGCGATCGGCGACGAGGTGGCTCGGCTCACCGAGGCGGCAGCGGGCGTGCTGCTGCCGGGGCTGGCACCGTCGTTGCCCCACAACGCGTCGCATCCAACGGGAGATCTGAATGGCCGATGAGACGCGTGGTAACGACGGTGACACCGCGGCCGCGCATGACGCGGGCGGTGCGGCAAAGCGGTCTGACGTGCACGACACATCGCGGCAAGGCTCAGGCGGTACGGAGGCGGGACAGGAAGCCCGTCGCGGCGTTCCACCGGGTGAGCACGACGACGAGCATCAGAGCAACTACGGCGGCGGCGGACCGCACGGTGGAGCGAAATAGAGCGAGCGAGAGCGAACGAGAGCGAGCGAGAGCGAACGAGAGAACTGGAACGACGCACCATTCAGAAACACAAACAAGCGGCGGAGCACCTCGACAGGTGCTCCGCCGTTGCCGTTCGTCTCAACGTGCTCTCATCTCACTCGAGCTAAAGCGCCCGCCCCGCCGCCACACCGCCGCCACTACCGCTCGCCCCGAGCGCCTGTCGATAAAGCATCGAGCGTACCACGTCGCTCGGGACGACACGTGAAAAGCGAAACTCATGACGCGCACGTCGGCGTGGCACGCCAATTCCTTTAGCACGTATTCGCAGGAAGTCTCGCGGCCGCATCGCAGATGCCTCGCGAGCAGGGAACTTCAAACCGGCTGTCTCATGCGTCTCCGCGTTCTGACCCACAACAGCATCTCGTTCGGCCTCGGAGCATTGAGCGCCGCCGCGATTCTGGCTGGGTGTGCGCACGTGTCGCGGCCGGGCCTGGCGAGCACGACGCCGTCGCTCGATGAGTCGAGCAGCATCTACAGTCTTGCAAGCAGCAGCGCCCGGCCGGCCATCGTCTACTCGACGTCCACCATCTCGTTCGCGCTCGATCGCATCGATCAACGCGGGTTGCCGCTCGATCACACATATCGGCATCCGGCAACGGGCAAGGGCGTGACCGTGTACGTGTTCGACGGCGGCGTCTCGACAACGCATCCCGAGCTCGCCGGCCGCGTTCGCATTGGCTTCTCCGGATTCCCGGATGATCCAAAGATCTGCAACGCGCACGGCACCGCCGTTGCCGGCGCGATCGCCGGTTCGACACTCGGCGTCGCGCCCGATGCGGAGATCGTCGACGTGAAGATGGTGCAGTGCGAGAAGCTCCGTGGGACGATTCGCGCGATCGTCGACGGCGCCCGGTGGGTGATCGAAGATCACAAGCAACATCCGGGACCGGCGATCGCGAACTGGTCGTTCATCGCCGATACCGCCTCGCGAATCCCCGCACTGGACAGTGCGGTGAATGAACTGCGCGCGGCGGGCATTCCGGTGATCGTGTCCGCGGGCAATCTCGACATCGATGCGTGCAAGGTGTCGCCGGGGAACGCGCAGGGCACGATCGTCGTCGGCGCGTCGGCCGTGACGTCGGAGCCGCTGCCGAACGGCGGTACGCAGATGATCGATCGCCGCTCGCCGGGCACGGCGTTCGGTGCGTGCATCGACCTGTACGCGCCGGGCGACTCGGTACTGCTGCCGAGCCTCGATCGCTCGTTCGCGCCGATCACGCAGTTGTGGAACGGCACGTCGATGTCGGCGGGATATGTGAGCGGTGCGGCGGCGCTCTATCTCGAGACGCATCCGAACGCGACGCCCGACGACGTCGCGGACGAGCTCAAGTCGAGCGCGACGGCCAACGTGCTGCGCGACACGCGAGCGACCGAATCACGCATGCTCTACGTCGGAACGCGCGACACGCGGTTGGTGACGCGAACCGCGTCGCGGCGGTGAAGGTATAGATGACGAGTCGTTCCTAATACGAGCGACTGGCCACACGAATCGCGCGGCGGACGGCGTCGACATTCGACCCGCTCGCCGCGCGACGCATTTCGATACTCACCCAGCCGGTGTAGCCGGCCTGCTCGAGCGCGGTACCGGCAAGCTCGTGTGTCGCCGCATTTGACAATTCGGCAAGCGCCGGCTCACTCGCATGAAAGTGCGCGAGCCATGGCGCCGAGCTCGCGATCGTTCGAGCGATGTCGTCACCCGCAAGCATCATCCCGCCGAGGTCGCCGTTCACTCGAATGTTCGGGTGATCGACCGAACGGGCCAGCTCGACGGCTTCGTCAGTTGTGAGAATGAAGTCGCCCCCGTAGTCGGCTGGGTTCGCCTCGATGCAGATCGTGACATCGGCGTTCGCGGCGTACGGGCCAAGATCGCGAAAGAAGTCGGCGGCGATCTCGAGCGCATTGGCGAGCGGCAAATCGCCTCGGCGGCGATTCTTCGGCGAGCCGAACACGAGCGTGCGCGCGCCGAGCGTGCGCGCGAAGTCCATTGCGCGCCTCATGTACTCCGCGAGCGCTCGCCGCACGCTATCGTCGCCGAACAGTTGCAGGTCGGGGCGGCCAAACAGCAGCGATTGGAGCGACACGACACTCAGCCCGCGGTTCTTCCAGGTGTCGCGCAACGCGAGCACGTCGGCGTGTGACGCGTCGTAGGGTTCGCTTCGCCAGGCGGTTGGGGCGAGCTCGATCGCCGTAACGCCTTCGTCGCGAAGCATTGCCGCCATCGCCTCGTCCTCTTCAGGCGTCCACGCAATGTTCGAGACCGCGAGGCCCTTCATTTCGAACGTTCTTGCCGCACGAACTCGGCGATGCCTTGCAGCTCGCGCGGTTTGTCCTCGACGTAGCGCCCTTCTCCGCCGAAGAGATGCGCGTATCGCGTCTGCACGTCGTAGCGCGCGGGCCGCTCGGCAACCTCGTTCTCGAAATCGAGGTCGAACGCCGCGCGCGCGACCTCGGCGGCGGTGACGGGCTCCGTGGGCAGATGCACGAGCGGAAGCTCGTTGTTCATGGCGATCCTGATGTCGCGCCACAAGCGGCCGATATCATAGAACTGGAATACGGCCCGCGAATCGATCTTCCGCACGTCGTTATCGTGCAGGAAATCGAAGATGACGTTCTTCTTGAGACCGGGGCCGTAGAGCGCGGCGAGTCGCACGACGAGCGCGTCGAAGCGCGCGGAGACGAGCTGCTCCAGTCGGCGCCGATGCCGGCCGTAGGCGTGCAGACCGTCCATTGGCGTCGGCGAGTCTTCGTCGACGCCGACTGGTTGAATGAACACGTCGACCGTGGAGATCAGCACGACTTTGCGTGCATTGACGTGGCTCAATGCCTTGAACAGCTGTTCGATGTTGTCGAGGTCGCGTTCGGGCTCGGCGTTCGCCTTCCACTTTTCGGCGCGCGCGCCCGAGACGATGAGCAGGTCGAAGCTGCGTCCGTCGATCTGGTCGATGTTCCGCGAATTGAAGCAGTCGTCGAACGAGCGCTGGCGCAGCAGGTTGCTGCCGACGAAGCCTGTGTGGCCGATGATGGCGGCGCTTCGATCGTCGCTCATGGGTTGTATCGCCCGAGCGCCGCCGCGGCGAGCGTGCGAAGAATGAGAAGATTTCCTTTCACGGGGCTGATCTTGGTCGGTATGGCGCCGCGCTCGGGATAGCGTCGCGTGACCGGTGTTTCGGTCACCCTGAGCCCAAGCCGAGCGGCGCGGATGGCGAGATAGTAGTGCAGCTCGTACCCCGTGAATATGTCGCGGAGCGGCGCCACGCGCGGGTCCGCGAGCAATCGCCGGCTGTAGGCGCGAAAGCCGTTCGTCGTGTCGGTGTATCGCGCGCCGGCGGCGAGACTGATGAGCGGAGCATGCAACAGCTTCACACCGAGCGTGCGGCTGCGCGGCGTGTTGATGCCGTGGCCGCCCGGGATGTAGCGCGAGCCCTGAATGTGGTCGAAGCCCTGGTCGAGCAGCTCGATGAACCGCGGAATGGCGGTGAAGTCGTCCTTGCCGTTGCCGTCGATCACGATCAGTCCGTCGTATCCTTCCTCGAGCGCGAACGCGATGGCCATGCGCATCTGTGCGCTGAGCTTTCCGGGCCCGCGCTTGACGAGCAGCGCGCGCAGGCGGAACTCCCCGAGTGTCGGGACGTCGAGCGACCCGTCGGTGCTGCCGCCGTCGGCGACGACGATGTCGATCGTATCGGCCAACGCCGACATCCCGCGGAGCTGAGCGCGAATGCGCTCGCCTTCGTTGATACAGAAAACAGCGACACAATATCTGTATCGCCGAGGGGCAAAGATGTGGCGCTCGTGCGCTGGAATGCCTGGAGCCTGTGGGACGAGCATCAGCGCTTCATCACTGCGTCAGGATCAAACCGCCGACGATGATCGGCGCCGTCTCCGCGCCAAATTGCAGCACGTCTTTTCGCGTGAGCACCAGCACCCGCCCGGGAAACTGTGCTTGCAGGGCGGCGAGGTTTGCCTTGTCGAGCTCATAGGCGTCGACGAGCTTCGGCGAATTGCGCAGGAACGGGTCGTTGCGAAGCATCTGCCTTCCCCAGCGAACGTACTGCAGCGGAAAGACGACGACGTCGGCGTTGCGACTGGCGACCCACTGATAGGTGCGCGCGTACGGCCCGACGAGATGCTCGACCTGCACGGCGCGCATGGGGAGCTGAATCACGAGACTCGCGACGAGCGATGCCGCCGCGAATGCATACGCGCGCCTGCGTCCGATCGCGCTGGCGATCGTATCGATGCCGAGCGCGGCGAGCAGCCCGAAGTTGATGACTCCTGGATATACGAACCGGTATCCCCAGCCTTCTCCCTGCGTCACGGGCTCGACGGCGCGCACCGCGATCATGACGAGGACGCCGAGCAGCAGATCGCGCCCGAGGTCGTCCAACCCAGACCAGTCGAGCGCGCAGAGAAAGAGCACCAGAATCAGAATCGGCGAGTTCCAGGTGGCGATGAGCGTGACGTGCATCGCCGTGGTGAGCAAGTCGAGCAGGTCGGGAACCGCGAAATGCGATCGGACCGCGGCGCCACCGACCGTGACCGACGTGATGCTCTTCGCGACGACGCCGGTGCTAGCCGACGCCGCCGTCCCCGCGAGCTTCAGCTGATGCGCCCAGAACGCGATCGCGATGACATACACGATCGTGAGATACGCGACGGTTCTCCACTCGCGGCGGCGAAGAATGCGCAGCGCGAACGGCGCCACCCACAGCGCGTGCGTGAGCGGGTTGTGCACGCCGAACGCGAGAAATCCAACCCACGGGAACAACAGCGTTGCCCACGTTCGCCGCTGCACGTACAGCCATAGCCAGAGCGCCGAGAACAGGAGGTCCGTTGGACCG
The DNA here is from genome assembly GCA_035606695.1 of Gemmatimonadaceae bacterium. Taxonomy (NCBI): domain Bacteria; kingdom Pseudomonadati; phylum Gemmatimonadota; class Gemmatimonadia; order Gemmatimonadales; family Gemmatimonadaceae; species Gemmatimonadaceae bacterium. The sequence goes on along the minus strand of DATNEW010000027.1, from coordinate 152,399 downwards.
GAGAACATCGTCATCGACATGAAGAGGAACTGCGTCGACAACGCGACGACGAGCACGCTCATGACGGCGCGGTCGCGGCGCTCGGGCCATGCGATGCGCGCGGTCGACCACACGAGCACCAGCGTCACGACCGCGGTGAGCGGTCCGGCGAGCCAGTCAACGTGCAGCGCGATGAACCAGCTTCGAATCAGCGAGTGGACAGGCAGAAAGAACTGCAGGTTCCAGCCGCACGGCGGCGTGATCGCAACGGTCGTTGGCGTCATCGCGCCAATCCAGCGGCACCACGGCTGCGGAACGACCGCGCTCGTCTTCCCGTGCGCGAAGATGAGCGCCTGCACCCAGCCGGCGTTCTCGTCGTCGGCGAGGAAGTAATGATGAAATATGAAAGCGAAGCCGAGGAACACGACGACCGCGGCGAACGCCGCCGTGAGCCACAGGGCGCGCCGATCGGTGGAGAGCCAGTTCAAGACGCGTGGTTCTGCGTCGGGCTCGGGTGCTTGTGGCGCGCGAAAGCTCAGGATCAGCGCGGCGACCGCGAACGCGGCAATCAACACCAACGCAGGCGGCTCGAAGCGCGCGAATTGCTCGTAGAACAGACTGCGATACTGCAGCAGGTGCCGGTTCGAATCGGGAATGGCGACGAAGCCGGCGACACACAGCACCAGGGTCGCGAACGACGCCAGACGAATCCAGGATCTCGCCTCGGCGGAATCGTCCGTCACTGCGACACCACGTTGCGACGCTCCTCGCGCAGCATCACGGAGCTCGTCTGTTCTTCGCGGACGTAATAGGCCGGCCGGTCGCGCATGCGGCGCGACAAACCGCCGACGTATTCGGCGAGCATCGTGATCATGCACGCGATGATGAACAGCGCGAACGCGATGTGCCGCGACGCGGGATCGACGCCGCGGTCGACGAGGGTCCAGACAAAGTCCACGAGCGCGATCAGCAGTCCAATCCGCACGACCGCCCGGAGCGGGTGCGTCGTGTGGTCCATCACCAACGCGCGCGCCAGCTCGAGCGCTTCGCCCTTGGGCCGCACGTTGGCGCGTCCCGAGCGGTTGATCGGCGAGTATGGCAGCGCGTGCTTCCGAAAGCCGACGTACGACGTCAACAGGCGGAGGTACTGATCGGGCGCGCGGATCTGTCCGATGGCGTTGACGACCTGCCGCGTCATGCAGCGGAACTGCGTCGAATCCTTCGGGATGCCCGCTTTGACGACGGAATTGATGTACCAGTAGAACACGCGCGCGCCCACGCGATACCAGAACGGCTCCGCCTTTCGATGGAGCCGCACGCCGTACACGATGTCCGCGCCGCCGCGGACGCGGTCGAGAAATTCCGGGATGAGCGACGGCGGATCCATGTTCGGCAGCATGACGACCGCGTAGTCGCCGATGGCCGCATCGAGCCCCGCGGCGATCGCCGTCTCTTCGCCGAAGTGGCGCGACAAGCGCAGGAACCGAACGAAGTCGTAGCGGCCGAGGAGCGCGCGGACACTCGCGACGGTGGCTTCGGGCGCGCCATCGTCCACCAGCACGATCTCGTAGTGCGTCACGAGATTGCGCAGCACCTCGACGGTTTCGGCGACGAACGCCTCGACGGCGCTCGTGTCGTCGTTGTCGAGCGGAGCAACGATGGAGACGAGCGATTCGATCACGAGCTGTGCGCCTGCGCCAAAGCGTCCTCGACGTCGTACACACTGTCGATCTTCGCACCGAGGACGGTGATCACCGCCGGCAGCTCGGCGCTGCGGCGGAAGAGAATCGGCCGGCTGTCGTCCTGCTCGCTGCGCGGCATCACCGTTTTGATCTCCCACAGTGAATCGACGTAGCGCGTGTTGCGCATGCACGGAAGGTAGCGCGCCGCGTCGTGCGCCATGTGCGAGAATCGCGATTGGGCGCAGGCGAGCGCCTGTTCCGCCGACCGATTGTCGTCCCAGCTGCAATGCGGCGTGTATCGAACGTGGCTCAAGGAAAACAATCCGCGCGGCGGATACGGCATGAGCGAAAAGAAGGGACCGTCCATCACGGTGACGGCCGCGCCCTGGAGCTCATCGGGTGGGTGAACGATGGCCATCTCCGTCAGCTCATGCTTCATGGGAATGCGTGCCGCCGCCGAATGCTCGAGCAGCTGATTGCCGCGCGAGTAGGTGCAGTTCAGCACGAGCGATGACAGGACCTCGCTTTCCGCGCCGGCGTGTCGCAAGGTGACGCGCGCTCCGTCCGGTGCGTTGCGCACGCTCACGGCTTCCGTCGACGTGCGCACTTCGACGCCCGTGTCAACGAGCTCGCGGCTGGTCCGTTCGCGCAGCTTCACGGCGTCGAACGCACATTCCTGTACCTCGAACACGGCATCGACGCGGGTGGAATCGAACAGGCGCGCCACCGCGGCCGGCGCCTTCGACAGCGGCGCTTCGATCCGGCGGCAGAATTCGGCGAACTGGTTGCCCGTCACCTTCGACACGCCACGCGCGACGGCGTAGTAATGCGGAAACGAGCGATCGATGCAGTCGCCGTATTCATCTACGAACCGCGGATAGTTGTGGCGCGACCGGAGCGACGTCAGAATACTGCGCGGATAGTGATATCCGCCGTGCACGCGCGCCTGATTGTTCAGCGAGGCGCGGCCGAGCAGGATCGCTTCGCGCTCGACGAGCAGCACGCGATCGAATCGACGGCGCAGCATGAGCGCCAGGCGAGCGCCGTAGAAGCCGCCGCCGACGATCAGCGCGTCGTATCGAGCCGTTGATTTCCGCGCGGATGCGGGCGTTGGTGCCGGCGTGGGTGCGGGCGTGGACACGTGCTTACGACGATTCGCGGCGGGCGGACGTTACCGGCTTTCGCGCACTCAGACCCAGTGCTTGAAGCGGTACTTCACCATCGCCAGGCGCTCGTACACGTACGATCTGAACGCCGCCAGGCGCTCGTCCGGCGTTCGCGGGTGCCAGCGAGACGCATCGTGCTCGCGCGCCGGAACGCAAACGACGTGGAGGCCCACCTTCTCGAACGTGGCGCATGCCCTCCGTGTGTGCATTGGGCTCGTGACCAGCACGATGAGCCGCGATCCTCCTGGGCCGTTCGCCGGCAACAGCCGCGCGACACGCTCGGCCTCGTCGCGCGTGGTGTGCACGGTATCGACGACGTCCCATCGCGGCGCGCCGACCAGGGCGATCATCCGGCGCTCGTCGATCTCGGTGCTCAGTTGCTGTGACCCGAGTGTGGCGACGGCGCGCGTGGTAATGAGGCGGTCCGACACGCCGGCGTGAATGAGCGCCAAGCCTTCGATCAGACGGTCGAGTCCCTGGACGTCGAGCGTCGTGTCGGAGGTGACGCCCGAGGACGGTACGACGATCGCGTCGACGTGCGCGGGCACGGAGTCGCTGCGCACCCATTCCGCCGACCAGTGCGCGGCCAGCGGCGTCAGCGCGATCACGGTGTACGCCGCGAGCAGAACGGCGTCGCCAATGAGGAGCCATTTCAGCGCGGCCAGCCAACCGATGACGACGCCGACCAACAGACCGGCGAAGATCACCGCGATCGTGGATTGGCCCGTGGCGATGGCAAGCCCCAGGTCGGCGAAGAGCCGCCCGCCAAGCGCTCCCAGCAACGCGCCCGCGGCCGCCGTTCGCGCGGCTCCCTGTCTCGCTAATTTCATGGAGTTCAAGCCATGTTGCTCTTCACGTCAGGAAGCGTATGCCTACCAGCGATCTCGATCTGCTCTGCATCAATACTGTTCGCACGCTCGCGATGGATGCGGTGCAGAAAGCTGAATCCGGCCATCCCGGAACGCCAATGGCGCTCGCGCCGATCGGCTATGTGCTCTTCACGCGCACGATGCGCCACGATCCCGCCGATCCGCACTGGACGAATCGCGACCGCTTCGTGTTGTCGTGCGGCCACGCGTCGATGCTCCTCTACTCCTGTCTCTATCTCACGGGATACGACCTGAGCCTCGAGGACCTGAAGCAGTTCCGCCAGTGGGAGAGCCGCACGCCGGGGCATCCCGAGTATGGCTACACGCCCGGTGTCGAGACGACCACCGGCCCGCTCGGTCAGGGCATTGGCAACGCGGTCGGCATGGCGGTGGCCGAGGCGCACCTGGCGGCGACGTTCAACAAGTCGGGCCACGACGTCATCGACCATTACACGTACTTCATCTGCAGCGACGGCGATTTGATGGAAGGCATCTCGCACGAAGCGGCGTCGTTCGCGGGGCACTACAAGCTTGGAAAGCTGATCGGCTTTTACGACGACAATCACATCACGATCGACGGGCCGACGGAGCTCACCTACACCGACGACGCGGGCAAGCGGTTCGAGGCGTACGGGTGGCAGGTGCTGCACATCAGCGACGTCAACGATCTCGACGCGATCGAAGCCGCGCTCGGCGAAGCGCAGTCGGACACCGAGCGGCCGACGTTGATCGTGACGCGCACGCACATCGGCTACGGGAGCCCGAACAAGCAGGATACCTCGAAGGCGCACGGCGAGGCACTCGGCAAGGACGAGGTGCTGCTGACGAAGAAGAATCTCGGCTGGCCGAGCATGGAGCCGTTCTTCGTGCCGGATGAGGCGCTCGCGCATTGGCGGAAGACGAAGGAGAAGGGCGCGAAGCTGCATGCCGACTGGGACAAGCAGTGGAGCGCGTACAAGACGGCATTCGCGGACGACGCGCGCGATCTCGAGCGCCGGCTCTCGGGCAAGCGTCCCGAGGGTTGGGAGAAGAAGATTCCGTCGTTCACGAAGGAGAACGGCAACGTGGCGAGCCGCGCGGCGTTCGGCGCGGTGCTCAACGCAACGGCGGAGCTCTTGCCGGAGCTCGTCGGCGGCTCGGCCGATCTGACGCCGTCGAACAACACCTCCGTCAAGGCGTGGAAGAACTTCTCGCCCGAGGACTATGCCGCGCGCTATGTGCATTTTGGTATTAGAGAACATGGAATGGCGGCGATCATGAACGGCATGGCCGTGCACGGCGGCATTCTGCCGTACGGCGGCACGTTCCTGATTTTCTCCGATTACATGCGGCCGGCGGTGCGTCTGGCCGCGTTCATGAAGCAGCACGTGATTTACATCTACACGCATGATTCGATCGGGCTGGGCGAAGACGGCCCGACGCATCAACCGATCGAGCAGCTGTCGGCGCTGCGCGCCATTCCGAACATGTTGCTGGTGCGTCCCGCCGACGCCACGGAGACCGCGGTCGCGTGGAAGTTCGCGGTCAACTACAATGGTGGACCCGTCGCGCTCGTGCTCACGCGGCAGAAGCTCGGCTTCATCGACCGCGAGACGTATGCGTCGGCGGAAGGGTTGGAGCGCGGCGGCTACGTGCTCGCCGATCCGCCGAGCGGCGCCGAGCCGAAAGTGGTGCTGATGTCGTCGGGGTCCGAGGTCGCGCTGATACTCCAGGCGCACCAAAAGCTGGCCGAGCAAGGAATTCCGACGCGCGTGGTGAGCATGCCGAGCATGGATTTGTTCTCGCGGCAATCGAAGGACTATCGCGACTCGGTGCTTCCGCCGGGGTCGGCGCGCATCGCGATCGAGGCGGCGCATCCGATGTCGTGGTACGAGTGGATCGGCGGGAACGGGGTCGTGCTCGGGCTGGAGCGGTTCGGGGCGAGCGCGCCGTATGAGTTGATATATGAGCATCTTGGGATCACCGTCCAGAAGGTGATCGATGCGGCGAAGGGGCTGGCGAAGGGCGCGTAGCGGCAGCGCGAATGAGCACGCACGAATCGCCAATCGATCTCGTTCGCGACTACTACACCGCGGCGTTGCGCACGCACGGCCCGGTGCCGCGCGGCGTGGATTGGAACGACGCGGCGTCGCAATCCCTGCGATTCGAGCAGTTGTTGAAGGTTTGCGACCCGAGCCGCGAGTTCGCTCTGCTCGACTACGGCTGCGGATACGGCGCGCTCGGCCTGTACCTCTCCCAGCACCGGTGGCCGGCGAGATATTCCGGCTACGACGTCGCTCCGGAGATGATCGCCGCGGCACGGGAGCAGCTCGTCGACGTGGCCCACGAAGAGTTGACGAGCGACGCGAGCCGCGTTTCCGCCGCCGACTACGTCGTGGCGAGCGGCATCTTCAACGTGCGCCTCGGCGTGTCCGACGACGCCTGGCGCGCGCATATCGACTCGACGCTGGAGCGTCTCGACGCGCTCTCGACGCGCGGGTTCGCGTTCAACATGCTGACCTCGTACAGCGATCCGGGGCGCATGCGAAGCGATTTGTACTACGCGAACCCGTCCGAGATCTTCGCCGCGTGCAAACAACGCTTCTCGAAGAAGGTGGCGCTGCTGCACGACTATGACCTCTACGAGTTCACCATTCTAGTCCGCAAATGACGGTGTGAGCGCATACACCGTGAACGCGCGGTCGCGAAACACGAGCCGTGCAAAGGCGCAGGATAATTCGGCGGGCGCCGGCAGCAGTACATGGGTCACCGCATAGGCGGTTTGCAGTTCGCTCAAGTGTCGGCAGGCGCCGGCGCCGTGCTCGGCATAGAATCGCTTGATGCGCTCGATGCGCGAATACCATTCGAGCAGGTCGGTGTCCTGTGTCGGCGCTGTCTTCCAGTCGGCGACGATCGGGACGCCCGTCGCCAGGCGAAATTCCTCGAGATCGATCGGGATGACGTAGACGTCGCCCTTGCGCGCGGTCTGCCGCGCGAACGCGAGCGCTGCGTCCGACGGCACGCGCGGCGTCGAGCGAACGAGACGCCACACCTGCGCGACACCCACGATGGCGAGCCAGGCGACGACGACCGCGGTCACGGCGACTGACGCAGGCCTGAACCACGACGTCCGCTGGAGTCGCGACGCCAGCCATGCGGCGAGCCACGCCAGAATGACGCACGTGGATAGCGGAAGCAGGAACGCGGTGATGCGCCACGGAAACATCAGCGAGAACCACGGCTTGTCGACGATCGCCGCCATGGCGGTCAGACACAGCGACAGTCCGAGCGGAATCGCCAGGAGCAGGCCGCGCACGTCACGCCGCAGCAACCAAACCGCGCCAACCATCACGAGACACTGCGCGGCGGCCTTGTAGCCGAACCACACCGCGGGACGCGCGTGATGCGGAATGCGGACGAATGCCAGGATGTAGGTCGCTTGCGCCCAGAGCTCCTTCGACGAGGGGCCAAAGGTGTTCAAGACGTAGACCGCGATCGGCAGCATCAATACCGCGCCGCACACGCCTACCCACAGTGCGCGAGCGAGATTCCGGTCGCGGAGCAGAATGATCGCGCTGTATGTCGCAATGAGAAACGCGGCGCTGAGTCCGAACGTCGGATGAATCGTCGCGGTCAGGGCGGCAACCGCGGCCGCGATCATCGGTCGATTCTCGACGAAACACAACATCGAGAGGAACAGCAGCACGCCGAAGCACGACGGCTGAAAGTACGAGCCCAACGCGTACATGCCGCCCAGACCCGCGAGGAGCGGACCTTCCGGATGCAACAATCGGCTGGCGCGGCCGAACGGACTCGCAAGCTCGAACGCGAGGCTACAATGAAGCGCGAGGAACGTTGCGAGAAAGAGGAGATGCGGCGCCGAATACCGGCGCAGGCCAACCAGCCGCCGCACGAGCTCGGACAGCGCATAGGCGTAGATCGCGAGCAGCGGCAGATAATACAGATAGAACGCGTTCTCGAAGTGCGCGCGATACGTTGCCGTCACGAGCCACGTGAAACTCGGCAACGCTTCCTGCCGCTGCACTTCCCAATCCGCGCTCAGAAAACCGAGGCCGCCTTTGGCGAGGCCGCGGAGGAACGCGGCGTTCTGGTTGAGCGTGTAGAGCGGCGATTGTTGGAACGCGAGCGCGAACACCACGGCCACGAGCGCGAGCGGCAGGATGCCGTATCGAGACAACGGAGGTTGGTCGGCTGCAACGGCCTCCTTCCGATCGAGAACGGCCGCATCGGTCACGCGCGGCTACCGATGATGATGCCGACGACGATCAGCGCCAATCCCAGAACGCGGGTGGGCGGCACGGTCTCGCGAAACACCGCGACGCTGAGCACGCTCACGAGCACGAAGGACAGGCTGGTGAACGGGTACGCGTAGGAGAGATCGAGCTTCGTCATGGCCGCAGCCCAACACACGAACGCGAGAAACGCCGCGATGACGCTCGTCAACATCCACGGCATGAGCACCAGCGCGATCATGTAGCGCGCCTTGTCGGCGAAGCCGACGGGCAGCGAACCGGCGCGGCCGACTTGCCATTTCAGAATCAGCTGGCCGTACACGGTGAAGAGCACGCAGCCGAGGACGTAGAGATAGCCCGTGAACGGAGGAGAGATCGATGCGGAACGCATAGGCGAGGAAGAAGAGAACGAACGAAGGAGAGCTCAAGCTGTGACGAGGAGCGCGCCGACTCCCGCGCTGCCGTAACCGTTGCCGTTATACAACACGAACGAGCGGTCATCCGCCTGAAGCGGAGCCGCGTAGCAGACCATCTCGTTCTCCCACGCGGCGCTGCCGACGTCGAGGAATGGTCGTGGCTTCCGCTCCCACAACAGACCGTCGCGAGAGACAGCCACGTACACTCGATAGGCTTCACCGAGGCGACGAGCTGAATAGAACATCAGCAGGCGGTCGCCGTCGGGGATGACGACAGGTCGCGCGATCGCGTGCTCGCCCTCGCCATAGTCGATGCATCGATGACCTGATGTTCGCCACGTGAGGCCGTCGTCGCTCGACGCGTGCTTGATGGTGTAATAGTGCACCGGTTTGCCGGCGCCGGCGGCGTCCGACTTCCATTCCGTACCGGCGGCGTACCACATGCGATACCCGTCGCCGTCACGGAGTACCCACGGTGCACCGACAACGAATGGGTCATGGTGGTTGCGACCGAGAATCGGCGCCTCGGATATGCGGGTAAACGTTGCGCCGCCGTCGGTCGAGATCGCGCAGCCGATTTCGAATTGGAACGGCACTGTTCCGCCGAGCGTCCAGCCCGTGTAGTACATCCGCAGTCCGTCGGGAGTGTCGACGAGACAACCCGGCATCGCGCCCGCGTCGTCGAACGCGCCCAGACGTCCGAGCTCCAGCGATGGAATGGGTGCGACGTGCTCTGTGATGATTTGATCGCCCGCGACGTGCACATCCACCCACGCGCCGCGAGATCGATTGCGCGCGTCGCGCGCCGAAAAGTGAATTCGATACCGCCCGCCGCCGAGCGCCTGCGGAAACGGATTCTGACAGTGCGTCACGTGCCACGGCACACCGGTCGGTCCCTGGACGAGACCAAGCCTGCGTGTCGCCGCACGTGGATCTAGATAGACGGACACGCAATCATCTCTAGAAACGGTTCCGCATTAACTTGACGAACTTGCGGCTGGTCATGGGCGCGGCCGGCGTGGCTTGCACGATGTGCACGGCACCCGGCGCGGTGTCGGCGGTGATCAGCGCGTTTGCTCCGATGAACGACTCGGCGCCTAGCGTGATGCCTCTCGAAATCGTGCAATTGCTCCCGAGAAACGAGCCACGCCCGATGACGACCTCGCCGTTGAGAACGACATGCGACGCCAGGAACGCGTCGTCCTCGATTCGGCTGCCGTCGCCGAGATGACAGCCGCTCCACATCACGACGTTCGCCCCGATCGAGACGCCATAGTTCACGGTTTGGCCATCGAGAATGAAGCAGTTCTCGCCGCAGACGAAATCGGGATACGCGCGGACGGATGAGTGGACGTAGCTGATGAACCGATAGCCCAGCGTCTTGAGAAGAGCATACTTCTCGGCGCGCAGGGCGTTGAGGTTGGTCGAGCCGAGCGGAACGAAAGCGTGGACAGTGGCGGGCGGAAACGCGGATGTCGCGTCGCCGACCGCCACCACGGGCTTGCCGTCGAGCGAACCGTTGCCGACGAACTCGGCGTCGACGACGTAGCCGACGACCTCGTGATCCGTGTCGTCGTGCAAATAGCGCGTCGCGGTGCGGGCGCCCTGCCCGGCTCCGAAGATCACGACGCGATGCGCCCTCGAAGGCGACTCGGCCTCTGTCATGTCGATGAGTGTTTCATCATGAGTCGTGCGGCACGCAATCCGCCCAGGCGATCACTCGGGAACCGGTCGGCGCCAGTCGCTGTTCCAGCGCCGGCTGCGAGCGCGGGTGTACTCCCAGAACGATACAATCCTCGGCGCTGAACGTGTCTGCCGCGAACGGCCGCACGGTCTTGTCCAGGCATGTTCCCGCGAATCCGTCGACCACACAATAGTCCACTCGGCCCCAGTATTCAGGTGCGTAGCCCGCCAGCAGAAAGGTCCACATGCTGGCGCCGAAATTCGCCACCTGTCGGAATCCGACAGTAGCGTCTCGCAGCCGAGCGCGCACGTCACTCCACTCTCGCAGATAGGCCTCGCGGTCCGCGAACGAGTCCTCAGGATGGCGCAGCTTGGCAAGTTCCGGCGACGGGGCGAGATCCGTACGAGCGAGGACGACGAGTTGCTTGTCGAGAATGCTGATGTGTTCCGGTTGACCGAACCACCCCACCACGGCCAGCCCGGCACGGTCGGCAACCATGGCGACATGCCGAGGCTCGAATGAGAAGTTGTGATCGGCCCACAGGATTTCGTTCGTTGGACGAGTGGCGTCGGGCAAGATGAGAACAACGCGTCCGCGAGGATGGAGCCGCTCGGCGATCCCGCGGAGAAACGCGACCGGATCGAGAACATGCTGCAGCACGTTGATCGAGTACACGAGGTCATAGCCGTCATCGCCGGTCGACGAACGAAGGTCTTCGTCGAGCGTACCGGTGCGCACAGACAACCCGCGGCTGCGCGCGGCTTCGGCGTTCGCGATGGACGGTTCGATCCCCTCGATCGTCGCGGCGGGATAGACACGGCGCAGAGCATCCATCGCCCAACCCGCGCCGCAGCCGACGTCCAGGATTTTCGCCGGGGCCGAAATTGCGATGGACGCTCCAATCCATTCAGCCATGACGCGATACCGCTCCGCATCGTACGTGGTCGCGCCGGGTCGCGCGTAATACGACGCATAGCGCTCTGCATAGTAGTCGGATTCGCCGACGAAACGGTCGCGCGTTCGCTGCACGAATCCACATCGGGCGCACTGCGCCTTCGCGAGTGGTCGGTCGAGGATCAATCCGGCGGTCGTGATGGAACGGTCGGGCGCCGGATCAGGCAGCGCCCACCATTCGGAAGCCCCGCATGCGTGACAGTGGCTCGCGGTCATCGCCGCCCGGTGTCCGATGCAACCGAGATGCGAGGGTCATCGCGACGGCCCAACGTTCGTGCGTCAGCAGCGCCGCCGTAAACCGCGCGGACGAGCGTATAGGGGCGCTGCTTCGTCTCGATGAAAATCTTCGAGAGATAGATGCCGATGATGCCGAGGCAAAAAATCGAAAGCCCGCCCAGGAACCACACCGACAGCATCACCGAGACCCACCCTTCGACACCCACGCCGCTCACAGCTTTGCGGATCAGCAGCCAGATGCCCATCGCGGCGGCGAGCAGCGAGATGATCATGCCGAGATAGAAAATGCCGATGAGCGGGACTTCGCTGAACGAGGTGATCGAGTCGATGAGCAAACTCCAACGCCGCCGAAGGCCGTACGTCGTCCGGCGTCGCATCTCCTTTTCGACCGGAACGCCTAGCTGTTTGTACCCGGTAATGACCCACAGGCCGCCAATCACGGTTTGCCGCTCGCGATGCAACAGCAGCGAGTCGACGTACGAGCGCCGCATGAGGCGCAGCGTGATGAGATTTCGCGGGACGTCGTACGGAATGAGTGCCTTGAACAGCCAGAACGCGATTCCACCGGTCAGGCGACGAACGACGTTGCCGCCGCGCAGTACCTGATAGCCGTAAATCACGTCGGCGTCCGTCTGGTGCAGCATCGTCCAGAACGTCGGCAGCAACTCGGGCGGTTCCTCGAGATCGCTGTCGATGAACAGACAGATTTCTCCGCGCGCGAAGTCCAGGCCCGTCATGAGCGCTTTGTGATGCCCGAAATTTCGCGACAGCTCGACGACGACAACGCGCGGGTCTCGGGCGGCGAGACCGCGCGCCATGGCGAGCGAGTCGTCCGGCGATCCGTCATCGACGATCACGATCTCGAAATCCGCGGTGATGCTCGCCGCGGATTTCGACATGCGCTCGTAGAAGCTCTCGAGCGTATCCGCCGAGTTGTACACGGTCGTGACGATCGAGAGCACGGGCGGAGTAGTCGTCATGAGGATTCCATCATCGCGCGCACCGCTCGACGATCGACCTTGCCGTTGGCGTTAATCGGAAGGTCGGCAACTCGGATCAGGTGTGCCGGTTGCATGTATCCCGGCAACCGCGCGGCACACGCGGCCTGCACGTGGGCTGTTACGTCGTCCTCATCGCAGGCAAACGCGGCACGGAGCTCGGCCGCCATGCCGTCTCGAACCACGACACAGACCGCACGCCGAACGCCGGCCACGCTCTGTATGACGAGCTCGATTTCCTCGAGCTCGATTCGGTGGCCACGGACTTTCACTTGATTGTCCGCTCGACCGTGGAACCAAAGGAGGCGGTCCGCGTCCTCGCGAACGAGGTCGCCCGATCGAAACCAAACCGAACGATACGATTCCTGCCGCGGATCCTGGCGAAAACGCGCGGCGGTCTCCTCCGGCGCGGCGTAGTAGCCGAGCCCGACGCACGGCCCGCCGATCCAAAGCTCGCCCACATCGTTTCGCGCGACGGGTGCGCCATCGGCATCGAGCACGGCGTATTCGAATTCTTCATGCATTCGGCCGAGCGCCGCCAAACCGGTCCCCGCGGCGGCCAATGCTGCGCCGTCGATCTCGAGGCTCGCGCAGATGCAGCTCGTCTCTGTCGGGCCATAGACGTTGATCAAACGCGCATGCCCCGCGAACGCTTCATGAAAGGCGCGCAGCTCGTCGATCGGAAACCCTTCACCGCCAAACAGGAACGTGCGCACGCTCGGAAGGGACCGAGGCCGCAGCAGCCGCAGACGCGCGAGCGTGAGAAATAACGTTGGAACGGCGAATACGACTGTGGCCGCACCCTCGCGCAGCGACTTGACCCACACCGCGGGATTGGCTTCGCCGGCCGTCTCCACCGGAATGAGTGCGGCGCCGCTCAACAGACCGCAATACAAATCGAACACGGAGTTGTCGAAGTGCAGCGGATTGAGGTTGGCGTAGCGCTGATCCATTCCAGTTCCGACATTGCGCTCCGCCCAACGCATGAGGGCGAGCACGCCACCGTGTGGAATGACGGCGCCCTTCGGTTCGCCGGTCGATCCGGAGGTGAACATCACGTACGCCGGCGATTGCGAGTGCAGCGCCGCTGGCGCCGGCACATCATCGTCCGCCAATTCCCCGAGCCACCGCGACCCCGAGTCGGCATCTTCCAGCAGGACCTGATCTGCGAATTGGCCCGGCGTCGCCGTTACGAGGAGTCGCGCTCCGACGCGGTCGAGCACACGGAGCGTGCGCGCTTCTGGTTGCCGTGGATCGATGAACACGTAAGGCGCGCCCTGACGAACGCAGGCGAGCCACAGTGCGTACGTCTCGCGTCGCTTTGGCAGTTGCAGCGCGACGACGTCGCCGCGCACAATGCCGCGCCGCGCGAGCCAGCTTGCGCATCGCTCGGCATCGTGGCGCAGTTCGGCGAACGTGACCGTCGTGTCGTGCAGCACGAGCGCCGGCGCGCTCGGGCCACGACGCACCGTCTCCTCGAATGCGTCCCAGAGCGTCACGCTCGCACGCGACGACGCCAGGACGCGAGAGGCGCTCCGAAGGTCAGAGTCGTAGCCCACCATCGACATCCAGCACGACTCCGTTGATGAACGTGTTCGATGCAAGCGCCTCGACCGCGTCGGCGATCTCGTCGGCCCGACCGAGCCGGCGCAGCGGAGTCGCTTTCGCGAGCGATGAGAGGCGTTCATCGGCCACCGCCGCGCGAGTCGACGCGACGTCGACGAATCCGGGAGCGATCGCATTGACGCGAATTCCCGCGGGGCCGAGCTCGGCCGCCATTGCACGCGTGAGGCCTTCGACACCCGCTTTCGCGGCCGCATACGCGGTCTGCCCCGCATTGCCGCGCGCCGACAGAGAGCTGAAGTTGACGATGGCGCCACCGCGTGTGCGAACCATGCGCGCCGCAACGTGCGACGATACGACGAACACGGTCGTGAGATTCGCGTCGAGCACGGCGCGCCAGTGGTCGATCGAGTGTGGCTGGAGTGCACCGCCTCGAACGGAGACCATCGGTTCGTTCCAGATCATTCCGGCGGCGTTCACCAGCAGAGTAATGCGATCGGAACGGGGAATCGCTGCGTCGATCGCCTCTTTCACCTCGGGCGCTGACGTCAAATCGACCGTGCGTGCAACGACGGTCTCGAACGTCGTGTGTGCCGGCGTTCGGTCGAGCACGAGGACCCGTTCGCGACGCTCGCCGTAGCGACGAACGATCGCGTCGCCGAGCGACCCGGCGCCGCCCGCGACCACGATCCACTGCCGTTGCTCGGCAGCCATGCGCGGTCACCTCACCTGGAGCAGATTCTCGATATCTTCGAGCGTGACCAAGCGCTCCAATTCCGTTTCATCGAGCTCACGTCCGAGGATCTCCTCCAATCGGCCGACCAGCAGCACCGTCGCGAGCGAGTCCCATCCTTGTATTGCGTTCAGCGGCGTCCGCGGCGCCAGTGGTGGCAGTTGCTGCTCCACGATCGCGGCCACCAGTGCCTGCGCGTCCATTCGAGATTACCTTCGATGAAAAGCCACGAGTCCGTCGGGAGTGAATGTATAATGGCGTCGCCGTCGCCGATAGCGGGAGCGCGTGCACGGATACCGTTCAATCGCCCGCTCGTCACGGGCCGAGAGGCGGAGTACATCGCGCAAGCGATCGAGCAGCGCTGGCTCTCTGGCGACGGTCCCTTCACGCATCGATGCCAGCAGTTGCTGCAGGCACGGCTCGGCGTCGAGACGTCGTTGCTGACGACGTCGTGTACGCATGCGCTGGAGATGGCCGCGCTCCTGCTGGATGTCGGCCCGGGCGACGAAGTCATCATTCCCACATTCACGTTCGTGTCGACCGCGAACGCGTTCGTGTTGCGAGGCGCGACGCCCGTGTTCGCCGATTCGCGCGCCGACACGCTCAACATCGACGAACGGCAGATCGAATCGCTCATCACGCGGCGCACGCGGGCGATCGCGCTCGTGCACTACGCCGGCGTGGCATGCGAGATGGACGCGATCGTCGCGCTCGCCAACGCGCACAAGATCGCCATCGTCGAGGACACCGCTCACGCGCTGCTGTCGGCGTATCGCGGACGCATGCTCGGCACGTTCGGCAGCACGGCGTCGCTGAGTTTCCACGAAACGAAGAATGTCACGTGCGGCGAGGGCGGCGCGTTATTGATCAACGACGCCAATCTCGTCGAGCGCGCCGAGATCCTGCGCGAGAAGGGCACGAATCGAAGCCGCTTTCATCGCGGGCAAATCGACAAGTACACGTGGGTCGACGTGGGGTCGAGCTATCTGCCCTCGGATATGCTCGCCGCATACCTGTTGGCGCAGCTCGAAGCGCTCGACGACATCCAGCATCGCCGGCGTGCGGTGTGGAACACGTACCATCGCGAGCTCGCGGCGTGGGCCGCGACACACGGTGTCGCTCAACCCACGGTGCCGCCGCACTGCGATCAGAGTTGGCACATGTACTATCTCGTCATGCCGACGGCCGAGGCGCGGACCGGCTTGATCGCGCACCTCGCCGAACGCAGTGTCTCCGCGGTGTTTCACTACATTCCGCTGCATCAATCGGAAATGGGGCAGCGACTCGTGGGCAACGTCTCGCTGCCCGTGGCGGAGTCGGTCTCCGAGCGTTTGCTGCGCTTGCCGATGTACGCGGACATGACCGAGAGCGAGCTCGCGTACGTGCTCGACTCCGTCCGTTCCTGGCGCGCCTCATGAGTATTTGCGAACAACGCCGACGACCGAGGATCCAAAGGGGACGACGCCGAACGAAACGATGCGGGCCTCGGCGCGGAGGAGCGCCGCGAGCGTGGCGTTGATCCACGCGGGCGGCGAGCTTTCGTCGTGAATAGCTCGGCGAACCTCACGCCGGCGGAGCCGGCTGACGGCGAACGGCAGGAATGTCGTGGCGTAGAAGTAGCTCGCCAACTCCAACCGTGCGCCGGGCCCAATCCGATCGACCAGCGAGCGAACCATCGCGCGCGTGTAGCGGCGGCGGTGTCCCGAATATGCGTCAATCGGCGACCAGAGCCAGGCGAACGCCGGCATCGTCACGATGGCGACGCCCATGGGCTTCAGAAATCCCAGCGCGTGCGCAAGGAAGGCCGCATCGTCGTCGATGTGCTCGAGCACGTCGAGCAGCAGGACGAAGTCGAATTCCTGCGCCGGATCGATCGCCGTGATGTCGCCGGGGAGCAACCCGAGCGTGCGGTCGGCCAACGCCGGCCAACTCGGTGCGGGCATCGCATCGACGCCGAGCGTCGGCGCGCCGCGATCGGTGAGCCACGCGGCGGTGTATCCCGAGCCGCAGCCGATGTCGAGCCCAACGATGCGACCCGCGGGGTCGCTCGGACCGAGCGCGCGCCGAAGGAGACGCCATACGGCGGCACGTCGCGACGTGAACCAGAAATGACTCGCTTCGATGCTCGCGAGCGCCGCGGCGCCCTCGGCCGGATAGTGGACCGACGCAACATCGAGGGCGGGAAGACGACCGCCGCTTCGTGCGAGCGCGATCAGCGATTGCGGCATACGGAGTGTGATCGGTGATGACGGTGCACAGCAACGGTGGCAAGACCGTCGCCATCAGCCAGTCCAACTACATCCCGTGGAAGGGCTACTTCGATCTGCTCGCGCGCTGCGATGAGTTCGTGATCTTCGACTCCGTTCAATTCACGCGCCGCGACTGGCGCAATCGCAATCGCATCAAGACGCCGCGTGGCCCGCAATGGCTCACCATTCCGGTGGAGGTGAAGGGCCGGTACGCTCAGCCGATCGACGACGTGCAGATCGCGTCGAAGGCGTGGGCGCGCGATCACTGGCGCAACATCGAGAGCAACTACGCGCGCGCGGCGGAGTTTTCGAGCACGGCGCCATGGTTGCACGAGTTGTTCGATGCGGCGGCGCCGCACAGCCGCCTGACGGACCTCAACGAGTTTCTGTTGCGCGGTATTGCGAACCGACTCGGAATCACCACCACGGTTCGGCGCGACATCGACGTGCTCGGTCGCTCCGCGCTCGCCGACATGGACGCGACGGAACGACTCGTGGAGCTCTGCACCGCGCTCGGCGCCACGCGCTATCTCTCGGGTCCTGCCGCGCGGGCATATCTGGACGAACAGCGCTTCCGCTCGAGCGACATCGAGGTGGTGTGGATGTCGTACGGGCCCTATCCCGAGTATCCGCAGCCATGGGGTCCGTTCGTGCACGAAGTCTCGATCGTCGATGTATTGCTGTGTGCCGGCGACGCGGCGCGCCGCTATCTGGAAACCGCGTGACCGAAAGCTGACCGGGTGCGACGCCGCGCGAACGCGGCGCCGGCAATGACGATCGCGCGCAGATCGCCGAGTCGCGGCACCAGCCACACCGCTGAAAAACCCGGAATTCTCCGCACGGCGCGCGTCACGAGCGTACCCATCACGATCAGGTAACTCGCGAGCGACGCGATGGCCGCTCCCGTGGCGCCGAACCGCGGAAACAGCACAGCGAGTCCCACGGCGCTCACCACGAGACCAATCATCTCCGGCATGCCGCCAAGCCCGGGATACCCCAGCCCGCGAAGAAACTCGTGCAGCAGCAAGTTGGCATACAGCGGAATCGCCGCGACGCACAGAATGACGGCCGGCGTCACGCCCGCCCGGAAGTCCTGGCCGAAGAGCAGCGGCACCGCAATCGGCGAAACCAGCGCCGCGATGGTGCCCGCGAGAAACAGCACGATGAACGCCCGACGCAGCGTTCGCGCCGCGGCGTGCAAGTCGTCCGTCCGCTCGGGATCGATGCGCGCGCTGCGCGCGAGCACCACGCTCGAAAAGCCGCTGCCGACCATCGACAGCGTCGACGACCACGCGAACGCCACGTTGTACGCGCCGAGCACCTCGAGCGGCGCGATCGCCGACATCAGGAGCTGGTCGAGCCGCAGGTTCAACTGATACGGCACGAGCGTGAACGTCGTCTTCGCGCCGAATGACAGAATCGACTTCGCGAGTGCTCCGTCGGGCTTGGTCAAACGCACGCGCGTCGTACGCTGCGCGAACGCCGTGAGCAGGGCGGTCGCCGCCGTTCCGGCGATCGCCGCGATCACGTACACGCGAACGGTCAAGTGCCCGGCCAGCGCGAGCACGACAATCGGCACCATTAGCAACGCGGCGCCGATGACCTTCATGAGCCAGTACATCACCACGCGGCCTTCGGCCAGCAGCGCGGCGGAGAACACGCCGGCCAACACCGAGAACGGAACCGATAGCGCATACGCGTTCGCCGCGCGCAAGCTGCCGCGATGGGTGAGCCCCAGACCGAGCCAATTCAGGAGCAGCGACGCCGGCAGCAGTGCGACGGCGAAACCAATCGCCAGGTACAGGCAGGCCTGCAGCCCGCGCTCACCCTGGCGCGCCGTGAAATAGGTGACCGTCTGGACGTTGATCACGGCGCCGACGCTCAAGGCGACCGTCGGCCAGATCGTGGCCGAGGTAATGACGCCCTTGCCTGTCGGACCGAGCGCGCGCGCGATGAAGATTCCGCCGATCAACCCGCACAACCGGACCGCCAGGTTCCCCGCGACAGCCGCTGCCCACGATTCAGTAGCGTGCAGGCGCTTTTCGGCCGGAGTATGGGTCATTCGGGGGAGGCGGGTAACACGGACCGGGAATTAGAC
Source organism: Gemmatimonadaceae bacterium (assembly GCA_035606695.1). NCBI lineage: Bacteria > Pseudomonadati > Gemmatimonadota > Gemmatimonadia > Gemmatimonadales > Gemmatimonadaceae > Gemmatimonadaceae bacterium. Next base: position 133,539 of record DATNEW010000027.1, on the reverse strand, counting down.
TCGCAAAGTACGCCTGTGGCGACGGTAGGTACACTCTCCAGCGGGGATTTCACGGTGGCTAAAGTGTCTCACGTCCTCGCCACAGCTTGTACGGGAATACATATTTGACTGACCCTGAACCGCGCTGTTTGCGTGTACCCGAACGAGGACCGAATGTCTGTTGTTGGCGGATCGCCGCGCCGTGCTCTGATAACCGGAATAACGGGGCAGGACGGCTCGTATCTCACGGAGCTGCTCCTCGAGAAGGGCTACGAGGTGCACGGGATCATCCGGCGGGCTTCCACGTTCAACACGGAACGGCTGGAGCACCTCTACCGCGATCCGCACGACCAATCGACGCGGCTGTTCCTGCACTACGGGGATCTGTCCGACGCGTCCGGCCTGCGGCGCATCCTCGAGGCAGTCGAGCCATCAGAGATTTATCATCTCGCGGCGCAGTCGCACGTACGCGTCTCGTTCGACCAGCCGGAATACACGGCCGACGTCGTCGGCGTCGGCGCGCTGCGCATGTTCGAGGCGGTGCGGGACTACCGGCAGCGCACCGGCAACGACGTGCGCGTGTATCAAGCCGGCTCGTCGGAGATGTTCGGCGCCGCCTCGCCGCCGCAGAGTGAGGCCACGCCGTTCTATCCGCGCAGCCCGTACGCCGTCAGCAAGGTGGCCGCGCACTGGTTCGCGATCAACTATCGCGAATCGTACGGGATGTTCATCTCGAACGGCATTCTGTTCAATCACGAATCGCCGCGTCGCGGCGAGACGTTCGTGACGCGCAAGATCACGCGCGCCGTCGGCCGCATCAAGCACGGCCTGCAGCAGAAGCTCTTTCTGGGCAATCTCGACGCGAAGCGCGACTGGGGCTTTGCGGGCGACTACGTCGACGCGATGTGGCGCATGCTGCAGGCGCCGGCGCCGGGCGATTTCGTCATCGCCACCGGCGAGGCGCACAGCGTCCGCGAATTTCTGGAGATGGCGTTCGAGCAGGCGGAGCTCGACTGGCGGGAGCACGTCGAGATCGATCCGCGCTACTACCGCCCCGCGGAAGTCGACTATCTGCTCGGCGACTCGTCCAAGGCGCGGACCGAGCTCGGGTGGGAACCCCGCGTTTCGTTCAAGGACTTGGTGCGCATGATGGTCCGCGAGGATCTCGAGCGCGCCGCGGGTGAACGCGCGGCACTCGGCGTTCGCGCGGCGAACAAGCATCCCGTACACGAATTCGCGCATGCAACTCGATAGTCGCGTGTATGTGGCCGGCCACCGCGGTCTGGTTGGGTCGGCGCTGCTGCGGCATCTGCGAGCACGCGGCTTCTCAAAACTGATCGCGCGAACGCATGAAGAGCTCGACCTGGAAAACCAGACGAGCGTCATGCGCTTTTTCGCCGAGGAGCGCCCGGAGTACGTGCTGCTCGCGGCGGCGAAGGTGGGTGGCATCATGGCCAACAACACCTTCCCGGCCGATTTCATTCGCAGCAATCTGGCGGTTCAGCTCAACGTGCTCGAAGCCGCGTATCGCTTCGACGTGAAGAAGCTGCTTTTCCTCGGCAGCTCGTGCATCTATCCCAAGCACGCGCCGCAGCCGATCAAGGAAGAGTATCTGCTGAGCGGCGAGCTCGAGCCGACCAACCGGCCGTACGCCATCGCGAAGATCGCGGGCCTCGAGTTGTGCCGCTCGTACAACCGGCAGTTCGGCACGAACTACGTCAGCGTCATGCCGACCAATCTCTACGGGCCGGGCGACAACTTCGATTTGCAGAACAGTCATGTGCTCCCGGCGCTGCTTCGGAAATTTCACGAAGCAAAGACGTCGGGATCGCCGAGCGTGACGGTGTGGGGCACCGGCCGGGCGCGCCGCGAATTCCTGCACGTCGACGATCTGGCGGCGGCGTGCACGTTCGTGATGGAGCGGTACGATTCGTCGGAGATCGTCAACATCGGCTTCGGTGAGGACCTGACGATCGCGCAGCTCGCGCAACTCATTGCGGAGGTCGTCGGCTACGACGGCGAGATCGTGTTCGATACGTCGAAGCCCGATGGAACGCCGCAGAAGCTCCTGGACATCAGCAAACTGACCGGTCTTGGTTGGCGGCCAACGATCGGATTGCAGCAAGGATTGCGCGACACGTACGCCTGGTATGTGCGCGCGGTCGCGGATGCCGCCGAGCCGGCGCCCGCTGAGCGAGTCGCCGCGCGCTAGCGCGACGCACGGTTCATGTGCGGCATTGCGTCGATCTTCAACTATCGCGGCGGCGCACCGGTCGAGCTCGAGGAGCTCGTGCGCATTCGCGATGGAATGGATTGTCGCGGTCCTGACGGGCATGGCGAGTGGGTGAGCGACGACCGGCGTGTCGCGCTTGCGCATCGCCGGCTCGCGATCATCGATCTCAGCGATCTCGCCGCACAGCCGATGTCGACGCCCGACGGCGCGTTGGTCATCACGTTCAACGGCGAGATCTACAACTTCCGCGCGCTGCGCGATCGTCTCGAGCGGCGCGGCCATTCCTTCACCACGCAGTCCGACACCGAAGTGCTGCTCCATCTGTACATGGAGCATGGCGCCGACATGGTCCACGAGCTGCGCGGGATGTTCGCCTTCGCGCTCTTCGACGCGCGGCGCGGCGGCGTACTGCTCGCCCGCGATCACTTCGGGATCAAGCCGCTGTATTACGCCGACGATGGCGCGACCGTGCGCGCGGCGTCGGAAGTGCGGGCGTTGTTGCGCGGCAGCGGCGTCGATCGTTCCGCCGAGCCGGCGGCGCATGCGGGCTTTTTCCTGTGGGGCCATGTCCCCGAGCCGTACACGATGTACCGCGGCATTCGCGCGCTGCCCGCAGGATCAACCATGTGGATCGACGCCGCGGGTGCGTCGGCGCCGGTGAAGTACGCCGACGTCACCGCCTTGCTGCGGAACGCGGAGGAGCGCGCGCCGCGCCTGCATCCCGGTGAGCTCGAGCAGCGACTCGGCGACGCGTTGCGCGATACGGTGCGCCATCATCTCGTGGCCGACGTGCCCGTGGGTGTATTTCTCTCGGCGGGAATCGACTCGAGCACGCTGACCGCGCTCGCGTCGGAGAATGGCGGGACGCTCAAGACCGTCACGCTCGGCTTCACCGAGTTTCGCGGAACCGCCTTCGATGAAACGCCGCTTGCGGAAGAAGTCGCGAGATCGTGCGGCGCCGATCACCAGACCGTGTGGATCGGAAGCACCGATTTCAAAGAGCAGTCGAATCGGCTGCTCGAGCGCATGGATCAACCGTCGGTGGACGGCGTGAACAGCTATTTCGTCGCGCGCGCCGCGGCGAAGACGGGACTGAAAGTGGCGCTTTCCGGCTTGGGAGGCGACGAGCTATTCGGCGGCTATCCAAGTTTTCGCGACGTGCCGCGTCTCGTGCGCGCGCTCGGCGGCGTTCCCGGAACGGAGACCGTCGGACGGGGGCTTCGGTTCATCGCAGCGCCGATCGTCGGCCAGCTCACGTCACCGAAGTACGCGAGCGTTCTCGAATATGGCGGCACGTGGGGCGGCGCGTATCTGCTGCGCCGCGGTATGTACATGCCGTGGGAGTTGCCGGACGTGATGGACGCGGATCTCGCGCGCGAGGGATGGCGCGAGCTGCAACAGTTCGCGCGACTCGACGCGATCGTGGATGGCATCGAGGCGCCGCGTCTCAAGGTGTCGGCCCTCGAGGCGTCGTGGTACATGCGCAATCAGCTTTTGCGCGACACGGATTGGGCGAGCATGAGCCATTCGCTCGAGGTGCGCGTGCCACTCGTCGATTGGACGTTCTGGCGCGCGGTGGCACCGCTCATCGCGGCATGTCCGGGAAGTTTGCCCAAGCGCGCGATCGCCGAAACGCCGCGGCGTCCGCTGCCCGCCGCGGTGTTGTCGCGGCCGAAGACGGGCTTCGAGATTCCGACGCGCGAATGGCTCGTTGGAGAGCATGGCGCGAAATACGCCGGCCGCGGACTACGCGGGTGGGCGCGGTTCGTCTACGATCGATTCGCGCAGCGGTAGCGTCAGAACTGGAAGTAGATGAACGGCGCCTCGGCGGGCGGCCACAGAAGGAACAATGCGGCACCGACGACGACACACGCCGCGGCCGCCGCGATCGGCGAAGCGCGCCGCAATCGTTCGTCCAGGCCGCCGAAGCGTGCCGACCACCAGTGGACGATCAGGAACCCCGTCACGATCAGTAGCGTGGTGAATGGAGTGAGCGCGCCAAGGCCCACTTCGGCGAGGTGAAAGTTTCCGTCGAACAGCATGAACTTGCGCAATGCCAGAACCATGTTGTGCGTGCCGCTGACGCGGAACGGAATCCAGGTCAGGAGAATCCAGTATTGCATCAGTACCGTCGCGGCAATGCGATACCAGCGCCGCGTTTCAACCGCCGGTGTGACGCCAATCCGTCCCTTCACGCGATTCCAGCCCCGGTGCACCACGAGCGCGAGCCCGTGCAGCGCGCCCCAGAGCACGAAGTTCCAGCTCGCCCCGTGCCACAATCCGCCGATGAGCATCGTCAGCATCAGGTTCCGGAACGTGATCAACCGCCCGCGCCGGTTGCCGCCGAGCGGGATGTAGAGGTAATCGCGCAGCCATGAGGAAAGTGTGATGTGCCACCGCCGCCAGAACTCGGGCGGACTCGCCGCGACGTACGGCCGATCGAAGTTCTGAGGCAGCTTGTAGCCGACGACGCGCGCGACCGCGATCGCCATGTCGGTGTAGCCGGAGAAGTCGCAGTAGATCTGCACGTAGAAGCAGATCGCGGCGAGCCAGATGACGACGCTGCTCCAGTCGCCCGGTGCGCGGAAGATCGTGTCGGCGAACATGCTCACGCCGTCGGCGACGATCACCTTCTTCACCAGGCCGCGCAGAAACAGGAACAGCGCCTCGCGATCGAAGGTGATGCGGCGCGGCGCCTCGAGCTGATAGAGAAAGTCCGTCGCGCGCACGATCGGGCCGGCGACGAGGTGCGGAAAGAACGTGACGAACACCGCGTAGTCGAGCATCGATCGACACGGCGCAAGCCGGCGACGATACACGTCCACGGTGTAGCTGATCGTGTTGAACGTGTAGAACGAAATCCCAACGGGGAGAACGATGTCGAAATCAGTCCAGTTCGGCCGGTAGCCCAGCAGGCGAAACCCGAACAGCAGGTTGTGCTCGAAGAAATTGGCGTACTTGAAGAACGCCAGCAGGCCGAGGTTGGCCACGACGCTGATGGTGAGAAAGAACTTGCGCCGACCGTCGCTCTCGCTGCGGTCGATGCGATCGGCGGCCCAGTAGTCGATCGTCGCGGACGTGAGAATCAGGAGAATGAACGCCGGATTCCACCACATGTAGAACACGGCGCTGGCAAGGAGCAGCACGACTTTCTGATTGCGGTGCTGCCGCGCGATCGCGATGAGCGCGACCGTGATCGAGAAAAAGACGAGAAACGCCGTCGTGTGGAAAAGCATCGTTACGGCGCTGCGACGGATATCGGCGACAGCGCGGCGGCAAGCGCCCGCGTCACGATGCGCGACCCGCTCGCCGACGGATGGACGTCGTCGACAAAGTCCGAGGCGCCCAGTCGATCGTGCAGATCCAGCACGTCGAGGCCGAGCGCCGGCGCGCTCGCGATCCACGTTCGCAGTTCATCGAGATACGTTGCGGTTGCGCTTCGCAACCGCAGTGGATGCTCCGGCATGATCACGACCGTGAACTGTTTGCCGCGCGCGCGCAGTAGCGCGTTCATGTCCAGGATCTGTCGAAGGATGGCGGAGCTCGGGGCAAACGTCGCGTGCCGCGCCGCGTCGAGTTGCAGCAAATGCGTCAGCGCATCGCCGCGCACCGGCCGCGTGAATGGCGCCGGATGATAGAGATCGGATTGCGCGCGCTCGAAATCGAGGTCGCGGCGCAGCACACTTCTCAAGTAAAAATCAGCGACGGATCGAAACACCCACCGCGACTGCAGCGCCCCTCGCCACTCGGGCGTGTGCAGCATGGCGTCCAGCGCCGTATCGCGCGCGACGAGCGATGACAATTCTTGCGACGGGCGGTAGCCACTGAGCAGGAACGCCAGGTATTTGTTGAGCGGCACCACCGGCGCGCCGTGCGTCAGCTCGTCGATCGTAATGCCGAGGACCACGCGGTGAACCTCGGCAGGAAGCGCATCGGCGATCACCAGGCTTTCCGAGACGAGTTGACCGGTGGTCGCGAAATTCCATGCGGCCGGCCGGCCGGCAGGCGTCGTACCGAGAAGGCGCGCGTCGATGCCGTTCATGACGACGCTGTTTCCGACGGCGATCGTCGGGGGCACACCCGGCGAACGCATCGCGTGCATGATCACCGTGACTCGGCGAAGCTCGGTCGGAACGCGGCCGAACGCCGCGAGCGCGAGCGCGACGCCTATGAGGGCGCCGAGGGCGACGCACGCAGTGAGGAGCGCGGTGACGCGTGCGTCGCTCGCGTGCGATGCGACGCCCGATTCACTCAACCTTGGGGTCGGTCAGGCTGTTGAACTCGCGCGCGCCGGACAAACGCATCACGGACCGGATTCCTGACGTCACCCGCAAATCGTGCGGATGGTCTCGAGCGTCGTTGCGTACTGCCGCTCGAGATTGTAAGACTCGCGGTGCGCGCGATACGCGTTGTCGGCCATGGTCGCGCGGCGGCGAGTGTCGGTGAGCAGCGCGGCGACTTCATCACCCATCGACGCGGTGTCCTGCGGATCGACGACGATGCCTGCGCCGGTTGTCAGGACAAGCGCCTCGAGTGGCGGGATACGACTCGTGACGAACGGCAGCGCACACGCGAGGTAGTCGTTCAACTTCACCACGGCTGCGCCGGAGTACACGTTGATGATGCTGTCCGGCTCCGGAACGAACACACCCACATCCGCCGACCGCGTCAGATCCAGCAACTCGGTGAGCGGCATCATGTCCAAGCGCATCACGCGAGAGGTGAGACCGAGGTTGCGCGCCGCTTCCATGAACCGGGCCATGAACGCTGCATCGTAGGCCGGGCCCACCAGAACGAACGAGGACGTTGCGGGCCAACGAACCATCGAGCGAAGCACCTGTAGCAGACCTTTGTCCGCCGCAATCGATCCGTGGTAATACACGACATATTCGAACGGCGCACCCCGCTCGGCGAGCATGCGCCGCAGCACGTCTGTGCGTTTCCGCGGTTGGAGTGGCGGCGCGTTGGCGACGATCGTGCGCTCGAACCCCGCGCCGACTTCGGCCTCGAATCGTTCGGCCTTGCTCTCCGACGGCAGCACCACTCGCGTCGCGGCGAACGCGGCGCGACGCTCCAAGGGTTTTAGCGCGCGGGTAAATCGCCCGATTCCCTCGGACGCCGAGAAAACGTCGTAACAGTGATAGAAGAACGGAATCTTCGTCAGGCGGCTGATGAGATACGCGATTACGCCACCGTAAATGTCGAACCCGACCACCACACAGGCGGCGGTGCGTCGCGCGGACCTCCACGCAACCCACGAGAGGCGAAAGAAGTCGCGAACCGACCGCACACCGCCGCCGGTCGACCCAACACGCAGAACCTCGATTCCTCGCCCGTATTCCGGAATGACTACCTGACGGTCACCCCGGCAGCACACGATTACATGAAACCCTTCACCGGCCAGCAGACGCGACGCGTTGTAAGTCGTCGGGTAATAGTCCGTGTTCGCGTGCTGAACGAAGAGAACGGTCTTGGTCATTTGCCCTTGGCTACCGGCCGCGCGGCGTGCGCTTCTTTCCTTCACGTGCCGCGCGGGAAATATAGGCAAGCGAGCCGTTCCGCCGGTTATGTTTGACCTCGTGTCATTCATGTTCGTGACGGGAGCGAGCGGCTTCCTCGGCCACGCGTTGTGCAAGGAATGGGTTGAGCGCGGACTCCATGTTCGCGGGTTCATTCGTCGCGGATCCAAGATTCCCTCCGGCGTCGAGCCGGTGTTCGGCGACGATCTTCGCGATGAAGACAGCCTGCGCCGTGGGATGCATGGGGCAGGCGTCGTCGTGCATCTGGCGGCTCGCGTTCACCAGATGCGCGAAACGTCAGCCGACGCCGAGGCGCAGTATCGGGCCGTGAACGTCGAGGGTACGCGGGCCGTGTTATCTGCCGCGACGCATGCCGGCGTCGAGAAAGTCGTAATTACGAGTTCCGTCAAGGCGGTCGGCGAACGCAGTGAGCGTCCGTGGACCGAGCTCACGCCACCAGAGCCGCTCGACGCCTACGGCCGAAGCAAACTCGAGGCAGAACGTCTCGCGCTGTCGTGTGCACATGACATGGCCGTGTCCGTGTTGCGGCTACCGGCGGTGTACGGCCCGCAGATGAAAGGAAACATTCCGCAGCTCTTCGCCCTCGTGAAGCGAGGCATTCCCGTTCCGCTCGGCGCCGTTCACAATCGGCGCAGTTTCCTCTACAGCGGCAACGCAGTGCGAGCCGTCGACGCGGTGCTCGCGAGCGATGCGGCGGCGGGGTCGGTGTTTTTCGTGAGCGATGACGACGATGTATCCGCGGCGGAGCTCGTCCGGCGAATCGCCGCGGCGATGGGCCGGCCGGCGCGACTCGTTCCCGTGCCGCTTTGGATGCTGCGCGCCGGAGCGCGAATCGTTGATCCAATGCATGGCCTGTTTGGCCTGCCGGCCATGCGACCGGCTATCGCGCGCCTGACGGAATCGCTTCAAGTGGACATCACGCGACTGCGCAAGACGACACACTATACGCCGATCCCCATGCGTGACGCGCTCCAAGAAACGGCGATGTGGTATGAAGGCGCGCTGGCGCGGCCGCGATGACATTGGCAACGACCGCGATCGCACTGTTCTTCGTTTGTGTCGTGACGCTCGCGGCGACCCGCGTGTACATCGGATACGCGCGCCGGCGTCAGATTCTCGATATTCCGTCGCATCGCAGCTCGCACACCGTGCCGACTCCGCGCGGCGGCGGGGTCGCGATCGCGTCCGTCGTGTTGCTCGCGCTCGTCGTGATGGACGTCCTCGGCATCCTCACGGCGGCGCAGACGGCCGCCATGGCGGGCGGCGGCGCACTGGTCGCGTTCGTCGGCTGGATGGACGATCGTGGCGACGTGTCCGTGCGCAGTCGAAGCGCGGTCCATGTCGTCGCGGCAATCTTCGCGGTCCGGCTGCTTGGCGGTTTCTCGTCGATCGACCTTGGGTTGATCTCGATTCCGCTCGGGCCGCTCGGTCCGGTGCTCGCCGTCCTGTTCATCGTGTGGATGACGAACCTGTACAACTTCATGGACGGCATCGACGGCATTGCGGCGGGAGAAGCGGCCGTGGTCGGCGGGGCCGCGAGCCTCGTGCTAGCTTCCGCCGGTGCCGCGGGACTCGCGGCGATCGCCGCGCTGACGAGCGCCGCGTGCCTCGGCTTCCTCGTGTGGAATTGGCAGCCCGCGAAGATATTCATGGGCGACACGAGCTCCGGCCTGCTCGGCTTTCTGTTCGGCGCACTCGCCGTGGGTTCAGAGAATGCTCATGCCGTCCCGATCGTGTCGTGGGTGATGATGCTCGGCGTCTTCACCTTCGACGCGACCGTGACGCTGGTGCGACGTGTGCGACACGGTGAGCGATGGTATGAAGCGCATCGCAGTCACGCCTATCAACGCATGACGCAGAGCGGCTGGTCGCACGCGCGGACGACGAGCGCGGCGCTCCTCACGACGCTCGTACTCGCCGGGCTCGCCTGGTACGCGCAGCAGGCGCCCCGACGACTGCCGGCTGCACTGGTCGCCGGCTCGGTGATCTTGTGCGTGTTGTACGTGCTCGTGGAACGGCGCGCGCCGTTCCGCGGCAATCACTGAACGCCGCTGCCGTCGATGACGTCGCACAGCGCTGAACAGAGCAGCGCCTGGCTGAGACGCGCGCGCGCCATTCCGCGAGCGCGTTCGCCGATCAATTCGAGCGAACCGGGATTCGCCGCCGCTTCGTCGAGCGCGCGGACGACGCCGTCCACATCACCGTGCTCGAGCACCCACCCGACACGGAACTCGCGGATCAAATCGGCGAGCGGCGATTCTCGCGGCCCGATGTACAGCGATGGACGGCCGATCGCCAACGCCGCATAGATCTTGGATGGATGAACGATGCCGACGACTTCGTCACCCATCGTGATGACGTGCACGTCGCCGGCGCTGAGCGACTCGGGCAGCCGCTCCTCGGGTTGATAGGGCAGCGACACGACATTCGGGAGCTGCAGCCGCTCCACGTCGCGCTTTCGCGAGCCGCCACCCACGAACAGGAACGTGAAGCGCGGATCGTCGCGGAGCGCGGCGGCGGCCTCGAGAATCGTGTCGAGCGGATTGGCCGGACTATGATTGCCGCTGTACATGATCGCGAGCCGTTCGTTCGGCACATGCTCGGTGCGGAATGAATTCGCCTCGCGCGGAATCGCGACGAGCTTGTCGTCGTGCATCCACGGTGGAATCACCACCGCCTTGTCGCTCACGTCGACCTTGCGATTCACGCGCTCGAGCATGAAGCGGTCCAGCACGATGATCGACGCGGCCGCCGCCAAGGTCTTTCTATTCAACCAATTGAATAACCGAACCGATATGCTCCCCGGCCTGGCGCCGCCGAGCGCGACGAGTTGGTCCGGATTGAGATCCATGATCCAGTACACGAGGCGCGGGCGCCGAAGCGCGCGGAGAACGAGTGCCGCGAGTGGCACGACCGGCGGCGTCGTGCTGATCAGGAGGACATCGAGCCGTCGCATGAACAACGCGCGGAAGCTCGCCTGCGCGATGAACGACAAGCCGCCGATCAATCGCAACAGGATCGAGGTCTTGCCAAACCATGAAAACGGCAGGCGTCGGACCTCGACACCATCGATCACTTCGCGCGCCGGGTACCGAAGGGACGGGTCGTCGTAGCCGCGCGCTGCCGTGTAGACCGTGACGCGGTGGCCGCGGCGCACGAGCTCGGAGGTCGCGTCGGCGAGATACCTCCCGACGCTCGCGGGATCGGGCGTGTAGACCTGCGAGATGGCAACGATCGCGAGCGGTCGGCTCACCGAGTCGACCGATCGATCGTCTTCGCCGACACGAATTTGAACGGTGCGAACATGCGGGGCGCGGGAGTGGCGTGAAACGCGGCCCGATGCGCCGCGAGTGGGAGGCAATCTACAAACCGACGCGCGCCCCCTGAAGCGAGGCCGTCATCATCCGGCTCAGGCGGTCCGCATAGGTGTTGCATCCGGCCGTGACGTGCCGCATGACCGCCGTGGACAACCGGCGGCGCAGCGCCTCGTCGGCGATGAGAATTTGTGCCTTCAACGTCATGTCGCGCGGCGTGACAAAGAACAGGACCCGCTCGCCGTCCTCGCCGAACAGCTCGCGATGCTCGGCCGTGTCTTCGACGAGCATACATGCGCCCATCGCCGCCATTTCGAACGAGCGCATGACGTGACCGTCGCGGTTCGAGTGACGCACCAGGCAGAGGCTGACGCGGGCCGCGCGCGTGGCGCGCCGAATGGTCTCGGGACCGGCCTGTCCGCGCGTGAGCGCACGCGTGGCCGGATATCGCTCCCAGAAGCTTCCGTACAGCGACACGTTCGGGATATCCCGCGCCAGGTCAGCGATCAGCGCGGCACGTCCGTCATCCGCACCTCCGACGAAAATCACGTCGCTCGCCAAAGCGGCCGTGTCCGCCGGGGAGAGTTCCTCGGGAAAGCACAGCTCCGGATCATAGCCGAACGGAAGAAACTCGACATGCCGGCAGCCCGCGCGCTGTAGGTCCGCGATGTTCGCGCGGCGTGGCGTGAAGACGACGTCATACGCGGGCAGCGCGCGAAGAAACCAATTTGCGCGGCTGATCGGGCTCCACGGGTCATCCGTGGTGAAGTTCGCGGTACGGATGTCTGCCGCGCGAATGCGTCCAAGATCGCCGGCCGTGATCGGCACGGCGCCGGTGGCGATGAGGAGCTCCGGTCGGTCGCGGAGCGCTCGCTCGCGCACCGCCCGGCTGAACGATCCCAGTCGCGGCGGGCGATGGTCGAAGAAGTGCCACGCCACTCGCTTGAGCCACCGCGGTCCGCGCGCCGCCTCGAGCGCGTTCGCGAAGGCGGCCTCGTGGCCCGCCAGTTTCGCGGCTCTGAAGAGCGACCACCCGACGTTGGTGCCGCCCTCGTTGCCGACGATGAGAATTCTCATACAGCGCGCGCGGTCGCTTCGCCGGCTCGTCCGGGACGTTTGACGAACCGATACAGGGTCGCCCGCGCGCGCGCGAACAGCACTTGTGGCATGGCCAGCGCCGCGATCGTCGCCGCCGTGTAGAGTGTGCGAACGAACAGGCGCGTCGCGCCCGACGCCGGCACCTCCTTCAGGATGCGCGCCGGGGCCATCCCGCGCGCCACGCCGACGGCGTACCCCCACGGCTGCACACGGCGATACTCCAGCAGCCAATACGGGTACGTGATCGCCAGGATTTGACCAAAGATGCTGCGAATGGCGCGCTGCAGGCCGTCCTTGGCCAATGCGGGCTCGATCGCGTCGTACAGCAACGCACCCAGTCGATTGAATGGCAATTCGCGACGCTTGAACGACGATTCACGCGGGCGGCGCGCGTAGCTGTCGACGCTCTCGTTGGGAATGCGAATGTCCTTCCGCACCATCGGCTCCGCGATCTCGAGCAGCGCGTGGCCGGTCGCGATGAGCCGGCAGCCTATGTACATCTGATACATCTCGCTCCCGTCCCAGCGCGTCGTGGCTTCGCGATGCGCCGCCGCGCGGTCGAGCAAAATCCCGCTGACGAAACTGAAATTGCGAAAGTGTTGGAGCGCCACTTGGGCGTCGCCGTCGTATCGGGCGGTCCGCTGAATGCGTCCGGCGCGTTCGCCGGTGACATAGTCCGCAAAGTCGGTGATGACGACGCCGAGCGGCGCGTTGGCGCGAATGAGCTCCGCGTATCGTTCGAGGGTGCGCGCATCCGCGAGGGCGTCGTCATTGCCCATCAACAGGCAGAACCGGCCGCGGGCCAGGGCCATCGCCGCGCGCAGGTTGCCGTCGTAGCGAAGATTGTGTTGCTGCACCACGTAACCGAACGGAATCCGCGCCGCACGCAGAAAGGCAACGACGTCTTCGTGGCGCCCCTCCGGTGACACGTCGTCGGAGATGCACACTTCGAACGAGCGTTCTGTTTGGTCTCGCAGCGTCTCGAGCGCGGCGATCAGAAAGGGAAAGCGACTGTACTGCGGAATGCACACCGAGAACAGCGGCGTCTCCGCCGATCGTTCCTCGAAGAGCAGTGGCCGCGCGCTCGAGGACATTCCGCGATCAACTCGGGCTCGTCACAACCGCGGCGCGATGCACCGGCTGACGGCGCACGATCATATTGCCAACGACGATGGCGTCCATACGCGTGCGGAGAAAACAGTCGAGCGCCTGCTCCGGCGTATCCACGATCGGTTCGTTCTCGTTGAAGCTGGTGTTGAGCACGACCGGCACGCCGCTCAATTGCTCCACCGCGCGGATCAACTTGTAGTAGCGCGGGTTCGTTTCGGCGCTCACGGTCTGCAATCGCCCCGTCCCGTCCACGTGCGTGATCGCCGGAAGCACCGCACGCTTGTCGGGCTGAACGGGATAGACCTGCTGCATGAACGGATCGGGGGCCGCGTCGACGAAATAGTCATGCAGCGCCTCTTCGGCGATCGACGGCGCGAACGGACGAAACTTCTCGCGAAACTTGATGCGCGTGTTGATCAGCTCCCGCACGTCGGAGCGGCGCGGATCGGCGAGGATGCTGCGATTGCCAAGCGCGCGCGCCCCCCACTCCATGCGGCCCTGGAACCAGCCGACGACATTCCCGCCGACGATCAACTGCGCCGTTTCACGACACAACTCGTCCTCGTCCCCGTACTTCGTCCATTCGTACTGCCACTCCGGATCGTCGCGCCGCGCGATGGCTTCCGTGATGTCGGCGCCTGGATACTCCGTACCCCAGTAGCCATGGGTCATCACAAACGACCGCGGCTGACGCAGCACCTGGTTCCACGCGTAGTAGGCAGCGCCGAGTGCTGTTCCATTGTCGCTCGACGCCGGCTGCACGTACACATCGGTGAACGGGGTGTGCGATCGTACTTTGCCGTTGGCGACGCTGTTCATGGCACAGCCGCCGGCGAGACAGAGGCGAGGATTCTTCGTTCGCTCCCACAAACCGTTGAGCACGTGGAACGCGCACTCTTCATAGACGGCTTGCAGCGAACGCGCGAGATCTTCGTGATGCGGCGTGAGCGGCTCGTCCGGCCGGCGCGCTGGGCCGAGCAACTGCTCGAGCGCGGGCGCGTACACGAGACCGAGCGTCGGATACCCTGAATCCCATTCCATCTCGACGCCGTCGCTCCAGTGACGGAAATATTCCAGCGCCAGCTCGAAGGTACCCCCGTCCTTCAATTTCACGAGCTCGCGGAGCGGCTCGACGTGCCGCGGACTGCCGTACGGCGCCAGGCCCATCACCTTGAATTCATCGCCGTACCCGTGAAAACCCAGATACTGGGTGACGGCGGTGTAGAACATTCCCAACGAATGCGGGAAGAAGACTCGCTCCAGCACCTCGAGCGAATTCCCGCGGCCAACCGCCATGGAGGTGCTGACGAAGTCGCCGAAGCCGTCGATCGCGCACACGGACGCGTCGTCGAACGGCGAGACGAAGAACGTGCTGGCGAGGTGCGCCGGGTGATGCTCGACGAAATGAAGCTTCGGCAGATCGTCCGCGGGACGCCCCAACGCCGCGGCCAGGGGCGCGTGGATGTCACGCACCTTCGCCGCGTTGCGCATCCGGTCGCGAATCAGCGCCAGGCCGGGTCGCCGTGACAAGGCGAACGCCGCCTTCTGCAGCAGATTCGCGCGCGGATTGCGGCTGATCGCGACATGCTGAACCTCCGCGCCCGTGATGCCGCCGATGTCCAGGCACCTGGCAATCGCCATCGTCGGAAAGCCCGCGTAATGCTTTACGCGGCGAAACCGTTCCTCTTCCAGCGCGGCAACGACCACGCCGTCGCGCAGGAGCACCGCGGCCACGTCGCCGTGATAGGCGTTGATTCCCAACACGTACGTGGATTGGCGCGAACGACGAGAATTCATGAATGCAACAATTGAAATCGACGAAAAAAAAAAAGACGACCGGAGCGTCACGACGCGCTCGGCGTCGCCGACGGCATTCAGCCGAACGAAAGATACATCTCCTCGAGCGCCCGGCCGATGCGGTCGACGGAAAAGCTCGACTCCACCGCCGCCGGACCGGCGACGGCACAACGCGCCTGCAACGCGTCGTCACCGATCACCTGAACGATCGCGGCCGCGAGCTTCGCCGGCTCGCGCTCGACGACCACGCCCAGCGCATGCCGCCGTACGAACGACGACAGCTGCACTTCGGGCGACACGATCACCGGGACCCCGGCGCCGATCGCTTCGAGCACCGCGACACCGAAATTCTCGTGCTTCGACGGCAACACCACGAGCGCGGCACCCGCGAGGAGTTCAGCCTTGCGCGCACCTGAGACGAAGCCCGCGAACTCCACGCGCGACGCAATGCCAAGTTGTTCCGCGAGCACGCGAAGGCTCTCGACATATGCAGCCTCGCCGTCCCCCGCGATCACCAGCCGCGCCGCCGGACGGCGCGCCACCACCTCGCGCCATGCCGCCAGCAACGTCTCCAGCCCCTTCACCGGGTTGAGACGCGCCAGAAATACGACGGGCGCGTCGGTGCCGGGAGCACGCGGCAAGCGGAGCGCATTGGGAACGTACGGCGGCGGCACGACGACCACACGCGACGGATCGAGCGCCACGCGTTCGCGAGCTTCGTTCGCTTCCACATCCGTGGTGAACTGGACAGCCGCCGCGCCGGTCACCACACCGCGATCCACGAGCGTGAAGTACGCTCGCTTGAGCAGCCGGCGGCGATGCTCGTAACTGTAACGCGAGAGCATCCCGCACGGGCGCACCACGTACGGTACTCCGGCCCGGCGGCAGATCCACGCCGTGACCGCACTGACCGGATTGAGCAAAGTATGAATGTGCACGACGTCGAAGGTCCGGACCTCGCGCCTCAGCCACATCCACATCGCGCGCGAGGCCACGAACGCACCGCGTCCCTGGCCCGGAAAGAGCCGCAGCGTGAACGAATCGTCGCGCTCGTGCAGGCCGAGCGGGCCCTCGTGCGCGAACACGGGCGCCGCGATCGTGACGTCCTCCCCCGCCGCCGCGCCGGCGTCGGCGAACGCCTTCGCCGAATACGTCGGACCCCCGTAGCTCACCGCGGCACTCGGCAGCGTATGCAGCACGCGCAGCCGGTTTGGCCGCATTTGCCGAGTCATCCGCGGCGCGGCGTCTGTTCGCCGAACGCACTCGCCAACAGAGCGCCGAGCCGATCGCGGTATCGCGGATAGGTGAACTCCGCCTCGTAGCGGCGGCGACCGGCCGCGCCCATCCGCCGGCACAGTTCTTCGTTATCCAGCAGCGTCGCCACGGCGTCGGCCACGCCGCCGATGTCGTCGGGATTGACCAGCAAGCCGGTCTCCCCCGGCACGATGATACCCCCAGCCGCATCGCGGTCGGAACCGATGCATGCACGACCCGCCGCCATCGCCTGCAGATATACAAGGCCGAATCCTTCGCCCTGACTCGGCATCGCGAACACGGCGACGTTCTCGAGCACATGCTGCAGCGTGGCGTCGGACACGAATCCAGTGAACAAGACGTCGTCGCCAAGCTCGAGCGCGCGTGCTTTCTCGATGAGACGCGCGCGATCGTCCCCTTGACCGACGATCACGAGCTGTGCGCCCGGAACGCGCTCACGAACGATCGGCCACGCCTCGAGCAATTGATCGTGCCCCTTGTACCGCTCGGCAGCGCTCATGCGGCCCACGATGGCGACGCTGCGGGGACGAAGTCGCGCGAGGAGCGCGGTGTCGGCCTCGCGTCGCGGAGAAGCCGGCGTGTTCAGCAAGGCGAGCGGGCATGCAACGACGTCGCCGACGTCGGGATGCGTCGCGCGGACCTTGCTCGCCGTGTGCGCGGAGACTGCGATCCGCACGCGCGCGCCGCGCAACGCCGCGCGGCGGTCGCTCGACAGTGCCGAATCCCACACCTCGATGCCATGCAGGATTATCCCGTACGGACGACGCAGCGGGGTAGGCACGAGCCGATAGGCTCGCGCCACCGACAGATGATTGAACAGCCACCAATCGACCCGGCGGCGCGTGTCCGCGGCGATGAGTTTCGCGGTGAATCGGAAACGCTCGCCAATCGACACCCCGGTCGCCGCACGCGGTGCGAGCTCGATCACCCGACGCGCGTCACCGCTCAGCTCCCGCAGCACCGCATCCGCCAGGCGCGCGGAGTACGCGATACCATCGCCGCTGCCACCGAGCGCCACAACGGCAAACCCCGGCACACCAAGCGCGGCACTCGCGCGATGCGACCGGGCGCGCGCGTTCTCGATTGCCGTCACCGCGCTCAGGTGGCTGCCCCGAGAACTGTGTTGTGCACGGCGACGACCGCCTTCGGGCGCGGCACGCGAACCAGCTGCCGATAGACCAACCACAGCGCGACACCGTTCATGAGCAATCCACCGAACGTCACCGCGAAGTCCGACTCGATGTTCAACAACGGCAACAGCAGCGCGGCACCCGCCATCGAAAGCTCCGGCGGCTGTCCAGGGCGATTCACGACGCGCTCGAGAAACGCGTAGATCGAGCCAATGGCCGCCATGCCGAACAGCACACCCATCGGGCCGAAATTGACGAAGAATTCCAGCAAGTACGGCAGATTGACGGACGTGCCGAAGTCGAAATCGCCGATGTAGTTGTATCGATGGCCGAACATTTGGCCGACGGACGACACCGGCTTGGACGGCCACAGCGCGCGCGGTATCGCGACGCCAATGAGCGCGACGTACGTCCCACCGTTCCAGTACTTGATGTATCGCGGCGTCAAGCGATACACGTCCGCAAAGATGTCCGCGTACGCCGAACGGCCCGCAACGAGTGTTGCGCCGTCGGTGATAGTCCCCCAGACACCGTCGGACGCGACGCGGTCCTGCGCGACGTCGTGCAACACGGTCAACCGCTGGCCGAGTGTGTAATTGGTTCCGCCAAACCAGACGACCGCGCGGAATTGCACGGCGAGACCGCGCAACGTGACGATCGCGACGCCGACCACGAGCACTCCGACGATTGCGCGCCAGCCGACGCTGCCCTTGGCCAGCCAGTAGGCCTCGAGCACCGTGACGGCAAGCAGCGCGAGCCCCGAAATCTGACCGGTCGCCAAACGTCCCACGACCATCGCGGCAAGGCCGGCGTAGAGCATCAACTTCGCGCGCTTCGGGAGCACGCCCTGCAGCTGCATGACGATCAGCAGGCCGAGCGCGAAGAGTCCCAACATTTGCATGAACACCAGTATGCCATGCAGGACGAGCGGAACACCCAACACTCGCAGCGGCTCGAGCACGACGGTGCAGTAGAGCAACATCAACGCGCTGCGCACCAGTCGTCGGCGCAACGCCGGTGCCGACCGTGGCGGGTTCACGAACGCGGTCGGCGACACGTTGCGCCGCGCGATGAGCGTGTACACTCCGAGCAGGATCAACCACCCGACGAGGGCCAACGTGATCGGCGCGGTGTAGTCGTGCCGCGGATCGAGCGGCGACATCTGGTCGAGCCCAATGCGGTAAAACACGTTCACCTGCCCCAACGCCAGCTGCAGCGCGAAGTTCAGCCCGTACAACAAGCCGATCAGCGGCATGAATGGCAGCGGCGGGCGACGGTGTAACGGCTTGCCGAGATACGTCCACGCCGGCGCGAGCGACGCGACCCACAGCGTGAACGCCAGGGCGCGCGGCAACGCGGGAAGTCGCGACGGCGGCGCGAACATCGCCGTGATGAACGGCGCGGCCATCAACACCAGGACGATGACACGCAGGCCGGTGGATTTTCCGGCGGTGTGGTGCGCGGCGCTCCTCTCGCCTGTGGCGATCGCGTTGACCTGGCTCATGCGCGCTCGATCCTATGCACTCGCCGTCGACTTCACCAACGACTCGGCGAGCAGCGCCGAGATGCGGTCGATCTGGCGCGCGTAGGTCTGTTCGAGAGCAAACGTCATTCGCGCACGCTGCGCGGCGGGCGCGCTGAGACTATCCAGATTCTCCAGGGAGCGCGCGAACAGCGCGCGGAACTCGTCGTCATCGTCGCTCGCCGTCATCTCGATCAGCGCACTGCCGCGGTAGCGCGAGACCGGCATCGAGACCACCGGCTTTCCCGTGCTCAGGTACTCGAGGAGCTTGTG
This sequence comes from Gemmatimonadaceae bacterium, assembly GCA_035606695.1. Classification (NCBI taxonomy): domain Bacteria; kingdom Pseudomonadati; phylum Gemmatimonadota; class Gemmatimonadia; order Gemmatimonadales; family Gemmatimonadaceae; species Gemmatimonadaceae bacterium. The sequence continues at coordinate 114,268 of DATNEW010000027.1, read as the reverse complement.
TGAGTTCCACGCGTTGCCGCGATCGCAGAACAGAAACAGGTCGAGCGACTGAACGGCCCGCGCCACGTCGGCGGGACGTTGCAGTCCGTGCAACCTCACGTTGGCGAGCGTGCCCAGGTGTCGCACGAATTGAGTGCGCGGCGCCGATTCGAGCCCCGCGACGTTGCTCGCCGATAGCGCGAGCGGCGACCAGATGTGAAACTCGACATCCGGATGCTCTTCGATGATCCGCCGCATCGCCGTGTGCGCCAGCTTCTCCTTGAACAAGCTTCCGATGAAGCCCACACGCACCGGGCCGGCGCGGCGCGGCTCAGGATCGCGATCGCGCGCGAATCGCGCGAACTCTTCGCTCAGGCCGTGATTCAGAATGTGTCCGCGCGCGCCGCCGAGCGGAATCGCGTTCAGAATTTCTGGCGCGACCGAAAGCACGAGTTGCGCCGAGCGTGCGAGCGTTCGCTGCTGCGGACCGAAGACCGCGTCGACGGGATGATAGATCCGCACGGGCGCGCGAAACACGCGCAGATCGGAGAAGACGTTCGTCTCGAAGCACCACACCACGTCGGGCGGGCCACCGATCGCGCTCAGCACGTTTCCTACGGAGCGGCGATACAACGCGTCGTGGACGAATCGCGCGTGGTAGCGCAAACGCAGCGAGCTGCTGCCGCTCCACGTCACGACGCGCACTCCACCCTCGACCCGCTCGACGCGCGGCGCCGTCGGCGTCGGCTCGGCCGGCTGGAGGAACAACACCTCGTTGCCGCGCTCCGCGAGCGCCAGCGCATAATGATGCTTGGACAGATGCATCGCGCCCCAGCGGTCGGGCGACAGCACGAGAATGCGCCGGCCACTGAGCGGATCGCGCGGGATCACGAGGCGAGCTTCTCTTTGAGCACCGCGGGATCGGGAAAGCTGATCAACACCGCGCGGTGCGGCCCGTTGAACACGAAGAGACTTCCCGCCGCCGAGGCCGAGGCACCGGCGCCGATGGCGGCGGCGAGATCGTCGATCTGTCGCGCGCCGCCGCACGCCACGACGGGAATCGTCACCGCGGACGAAACCGCCGCGATGAGCTCGAGATCGTAGCCGCGATAGGTGCCTTCGCGATCTATTGACGTCAATAGAATTTCGCCGGCGCCCAAATCCTCCGCGCGCTTCGCGGCTTCGACCGGGTGCAGCCCCGTCGACGTTCGTCCACCGCGCGTGTAGGTGCGATATGCGCCCCACCAGCGCCGGCGGGCATCGATCGAGACGACGACGCTCTGGCTCCCGGCCATGCGCGAGGCTTCGCTCACCACGGCGGGATTGGACGCGAGCACGCTGTTCAACACCACTTTCTCGATCCCGACGGTGAGAATGCGCCCCACTTGCTCGAGCGTGCGAATGCCGCCGCCGTAGGCCAGCGGCATGAAACACTCGCCCGCGAGCTCCTCGATGCGCCGCATGTCCGGTTCGCGCCCTTCGACCGTGGCGCCGATATCGAGCACGACCAGCTCATCGACTTCCTTCTCGTTGAAGATGCGCGCGGCGTTGATCGGATCGCCCACGTACTTCGGCTTGCGAAATCGCTCCGTCTTCACCAGACCGCCGCGATGCAGCAGCAGCGTGGGGATCACTCGCGTACGCCACATCGCGCGACTCGAACCGCGTCGGCCGCGACTACGACGCGCTGACCAGGCGGCGAAATCCGGCGATCGCGCCGCGGAACGGACGCAGCACCGGAAAGTCGTCGTAGATCGGACGCTCGTAATCGAACTCGCGATGCGCGCGCGGCGGCAGGCGCATGATACGCTCGAATTCCGCCGCCGTCAGTTCCAGCTTCTTCAGCACGAAATCCATGTCCTGCCGGAGCAGCGCCGGCTCGTACATGGGCTCTGCCAGTTCCGCCAGCGCATGCTCCTTCGTGATCTGTCGCGAGAAGATGAGGTTCGACAGATGCGCCTTTCGCTTGTCGATGCCGAACTTCGTCGGCAGAATGTACCCCTGGTAGAAGCGCGTCCAGATCGACTCGTAATGCTTGCCGCCGTAGTCGCGCCACCCAAGCTCGCTGGTGATGACGCGCTTGATCTCCGCCTTGTCGTACGGAACGAGATTCAGCGGCTCGCGCGTGCGGATGCCGCGCACACCGTGCATGTACCGCTTCACCCGCCAATCGACCAGGGGATACGTGTCGAGCGGCACGCGGCCGAACGCCTTGTGAATGGCGCGCAGATTCACATGGTCAGACTTGTTGTAAATCCAATGCGGCGGAAGCACGTGCTCCGTCACGATGTTGGTGCCGCTCAGAATGTGTCGCACGCCGTGTTTCGCCGCTGTGCGCCACATGGTCGCCATGATCGCGTGGTCGCTCACGACCTCGATGTCCACCACCGAGGCTCGCAGATAGGCGAGCTGAAGGTCGCGGAATTCCTCCCAGTTCACCACGTAGGTGAACAGGTCGATTCCCAAGCGGTTGACGATATTCTCGACGTTCGTGACCGCGAGCTCGGAGTTCCAACCGTTGTCGAAATGCACGGCCAGCGGTCGCAGCCCGAGCTGCTTGACGAGATAGGCCAGGTACGTGCTGTCGACGCCGCCGCTCACTCCGATGATGCAGTCGTACGGGAGCTTGCGCCCGTCCTGCTTGACGCGGTCGACCATCTGCTCGAGCTCGCGACGGCCCGCCTCTCCCGTGCGCACATACGCGCGCTCGGCCCGCATGTAGTCGTGGTAGTAATGGCAGCGACCCTGCTCGTCGAAGAGCATGTTTGGGTCGTCGAGCGTGTCCAGAACGGACACGCTGCACTGCCGATATGGACGCGTTTCAGCGGCGTCGGCCGCGCTCGCCGGGGGCTGGAAGGAGTGCTCGGACATCAATGGATTAATACGGGGCGCGGCACCCTCAGGTGCCCTAAAATAAACAACTTAGCGGCTGAACCCCGTAGGGGCGAGGGCCGTTCCGCCCAGCCTATCGACCGGCTGGCAGCGGCGCTCCGGCGGCAAAGCTCGTCAGCAGCCGCATACCGAATCGATGGCTTTTTTCGGGATGGAATTGAACGCCCATGACGTTCCCCTGCCCCACCACCGACGGGAACTCGTACCCGTATTCGGTCGTCCCGATGACGGCCGAGTCGTCGGCGCATCGCAGGTGATAGGAATGGACGAAGTAAAAGCGTGTCTCGTCCGTCGAATCCTGAAGCAGCGGATGCGGCCGAACGGCCCGGACCTGATTCCAGCCCATATGAGGGACTTTGAGCGGCGAACCGGGCGGGAGCGCAAGGCGCACGACCTCCGCATCGATCCAGCCGAGTCCGGGCACCGAGCCTTCTTCGCTGGATCGCGCCAGAAGCTGCATGCCCAAGCACAGGCCGATGACCGGCGTCCCTTCGTCGAGGACCTTTCGATTGAGCACAGGCAGCAGGCCGCGCTTCGTCAGCTCGATCATGCCGTGGTCGAACGCGCCGACGCCCGGCAAGACGAGCTTGGTCGCCCGCTCGATCGTCTCGGGATCCGAGGAGATTTCGGCCGCGTGTCCGATCTTGCGAAACATGTTCGCGATCGAGCGCAAATTCCCGACGCCATAGTCGACGATGACGATCATGTTCTCGCGCTCCGCCGCATCTGCGGAAGGTAATGCGGCAGCTCTCGCCGGATGTTGGCGACGGCGTCCGGCCTGAAGTAAAAATCGGCGATCGTGTCCGGCACCGGATGCTCGTCGATGTGCCGCGCCACCTCCAGCAATTCCGAGGGCTCGGTCACGAGCGCCGCATGGCCGGCCTCGTAGAGCGGCAGCATGATCTCGTGCCGATCCATGCCGAGGATGACGGTCGGCACCCCGAGCCCAAGCGACTCGAAATGCACGGCGGACGAGATGCTCGCGTGCAGGTCGGCGCGCGCCAGCAGCTCGAAGGTGGACGAACCCTCGCTCCCGAGCTCGACGGCGACGTTGGGGAACTGCCCGAGCACCTCGAGATACGGCGCTTTGTCGAGGTCGCCGAGCGGGTGGAGCTTCACCATCAGACTGCAATCGCAAGTACCGCGGGCGATCGCCATGAAGCGCGCGAGGAATGCCGCCAGCGCGTCGCGCTCGATGCCTTCCGTCGTGACGAGAATGCTCACTCCGGGCGTGTTACCCTTCGCGGCCGGCCGCGTTCGGTACTCATCGATGCGCGGACTGCCAACCGAGACGGCGCGTTCGCCCCAGAATCCGGAACGGTCGATCAACTCGCGCCAGTAGTCGCCCCACGCCAGAAATTTGTCGGCCAGCGGAATGCGGTCGCGATAGGGCAGCGCGTAGTCGGTCCATGAATAGGCGCCGTGTTCGGGCGTGACCATGCCGTGCTGCAGCTCGAGCGTGGGGATCGAGCGATCGCGCGCTGCGGAGACGAGCGCATACTCGCCGAAATCCGCCGTGATCACATCGCGCGGCCGCAGCCGGTCGAGCAGCCAGCCGTTGATGCGTCGTTCCCAATAGAACACGCGAAAGACGCGTTCCATCATGGCCGGCGCGTGCGATGCGAGTCCCAGTTCGGAGATCATCACACGACTGAGCGCGGCCGAGTCACGCGCAATGCGCGGGGCGTTCGCGACCCAGCGCCGCGCGAGCTGGTTGGCGACCACCGAAATCCAGTTCGTGCGCAAGTTGGGCGGAACGAGCGCGGATCGCACGCGCGGCGCGAAGGCCGGATTGTCGTCCATCTGCATCTTGTAACACGCGTCGAGCGACGCGATCAGCTCGTCGAACCAGACATCTTTGAAGCGTGCACCGACTTGCTCGCGAAGTCCGGACGCGTACGTCTTGATGAGATGCTCGGCGCGCGGGATCGTCGCGAGCGCCGGCAGTTGGCGAAGCGCCGCGCCGACGACACGCGCGCTCCTCGTGCTCGCCCGTGATCCGTTACCCGGGATGGCAGGATTCAGCGCGTAACACGCGCCGAGCCGGAACAGCGGCCAGACACACCAGCCATCGACCTCGTACTGCAGCAGGTCGTGCCGTCGCTCGACGTCGCAGACGCGCTCGTAGATCTCGGTCGTGAGCGACCTGGCGCCCTGCTTCGCGCTCACTCGAGCCGTGCGTCGCTCGGCGTCTGGGCGAAGATGCGCGCGATGAGCCGCATGGTCAGCAGCGCATCGTCGAGCGTGATGGATTCAGACGGCTCGCCGCGCGCGGCGCGCACGGCCTGTTCCGCTTGCATGCGAAACCCCGCCTTGAAGTCCGTGTCCCACGCCGTCGCCGCGACCGGGGTGAGTCTTCGCTCGCCGCGCAATTGGAATTGTGCCGTTTCAATCGGCCGCAACTCCCAGCGCTTCTGCGCGGTCGTCACCGACACGACCCACGGCGATGGCGCGTTCCAAATGCCCTCGTAAAGTCCGACGTCGCCCGAGCTGTAGGTGATCGTCGAAATGACGAAGCGTGGCGCGGCCGGATCGTATGGAACGACGGGTTCCACTCGCTCTATCGTTCCGCGGCCGAGAAACCGGAAGAAGTCGATGAGATGAATGGAGTTCGCGTACATCCAATTGGCCACGACCTGTTCGGGACGGCCGGCCGCGCGCGCTTCTTCCGGATCTTCCTGATCGCGCACCGCGATCAGCCGCGGTCCGTCGATGTGATTCAGGTCGTCGGTAACCGCGCGCGTACTGCCGTAGAAACGGCGATTCATCCCCACGAACGCGCGCCGCCCGCTCGCGGCAAGCGCGGCGCGGATTGCCTCGGCATCCGCGAGGTCGTAGCCGGGCGGCTTCTCCAGCAGCAACGTCCAGGGAAACTGTCGCGCCTCATCGACGATGCCGCGCGTCGAAAGCTCCGACACCGCGACCACGACGAGGCGCGCGTGAGTCTTCTCATATAACTCGGCGACGGAATCACAGATCGACGGAATGCCGAATTCCGCCGCGAGCGATTCGGCGCGAGCGTGCGTGCGGCCGAAGATGCCCGCGACTTGGACGCCCGGAACTGCCCGGAATGCGCGTGCGTGCTCGCGCGCCATTCCTCCGGCGCCGATGATCGCGACGCGGGTGACGTCGTCCGGATTGCGTGACGACGCGCTCATGCGCGCACCTCGGGCCGGAAGTAGTTGCGATACGAGTATCGCAACTCGACGTCGCCGTTCTCGGGCGCGCGAATGAGCATGCCCGGCTTCGCGTCCCCGATTGGAAGCGGTTTTCCGCCTTGCGTCGCGCGCCATCCGCGGAACGCGGTGTATTTGAGCAGGTAGCTCTCGCCCGCCCGAGCGGCGAACCGCATGCGATTCCTGCTCTGCTCGAGCGATGCGGGCGGTTCGACCAGACTCGTCGCCCACGGCATTTCGAATATGCTAAACCGCGTTGGCGGCATTGCTGGCTCGGGAGAAAGGGAAAGGTCATCGACGTGCGCGCGCATTGTGGCGCCACACTGCTGCAGCAGCGCCGCGAACTCGTCGGTGAATGCCACGACGTATCGAGTGCCCGTTCCAACGCAGGCCGCACGCACCTCCTCCGCGGTGGCTTCAGCGTGAAAGTGTCGGGCGTACTTCTCATACAGCGCGTGGTCGCCGATCTCGACGTATGCGGTGTTCAGCAGCTCGCGGCCCGTGTCGGCAAGCACGTAGGAGATCGCCGCGAGGTCGTTCCACTTGTGATCGCGCCGCCCCAGTTCGAACGCCGTGCGTCCGGAGGACAGCGTGGCGAATGCCGAGCGTATGCGCGTCCTGGCGTCGCCGAGTTTCACGGGGGTGAGATCGAAACCCCATCGCGCATTCGCGTTGGGCCAGATGATGTCGCCACTCGAGAACACGACCAGCAGATACAGCACGATCGGTAGAATCGCCGGATGCAGCACCAGCGCGAGCGCGCCCGTCAGCAGCATGAAGTTGTTCACGGTATATGCCGAGAACACCCAGTTGCGCTTGACGTTGTACCAGAGCGCGGCGAGGGGCAGCATCACGAACGGCGCGAACGTCCATCCGCCAAATACGATCGTCGCCACGGCGAACAGAAAGTACAACACTCCCTGGTACGCGCGCGGCCGTGTCCACCGGTACGAGTACTCCCACACGGCGTTGATCATCGGTCCACGTCCGAGACGATCGCGCGATCGCCAATACGGAACGACAAACCACGACGACGCGACCGCCACCGCGAGGCCGAACGCGATGAGCGCAGGCAGTGAGCCGAATCCGCCCGTGACGAGTGCCGCAACAGCAACGGCACCAAGTGCCGCCGTGCCTGGATGCGCGGTGACCGCGGCGCCGATCAACACGCCGGCGGCGATCGGATGTCCCACTATGAACGCGGTTTGCGCCAACCCCACGAACCCCCAGGCGAGCACTTCCCACGTCGCGACCGACACATTGAACAACGCATAGGGTGATAGCAGCACGATCGGCGCAAGCCACGCCGTCGCCGGATGTCCGCTCGCTCGGCTCAACCATACGAGTGCGGCGACGACGAGCAGCGCCGATAGTCCGACGAGCCGTCGAAACCCAAGGCGTTCGAGCGCAATCAGCGCGAGCGGCCAGCTGTGTACGGAGAGCGGCGCGCCATAGTGGCTCTCATGCGCGATGCCGAACGGCCCCGCGCGGCGCGCCTGACGCGCCAAGGCATTCCAGTAGACGAGGCCACCCGAGCCCTTGCCCGCGCCAAAACCGACGAACTCGTCGTCGCGGTCTTCGCGAGCCAGCGCGAATCGGCCAACGACCTGCGTGACCGTGTACCAAGGCAGGAGCACGAGGTTGCCGAGGGCGAGGAGCGGCTGAATCAGCGGCCAGAAAATGTTCGCCGCGAGCGCGCGCGCCGTGAGCAGATTGCCCGCGGGATCCAGCAGGCGGCGATCCGCTCGACCTTTGCCGCCGACGAACAGCAGTCCTCGCCAATACCGCGGATGCGTGAGCAGCCGCAAGCGGAACGGCAGGAGTATCAGATCGTAGCGGTCGAGGGCCAACTCACCGCTCCCGTCCGACGACCGCCGCAGCGCGCGGAGCTCGTGAATCGGAAGCGTGGTTGCACTGGCGTCGGGCACCGCCGTCTTGGCCGCCGCCGGCACCCAGTCGAGCGGAACGCCGGGATCGAGCAGGAGTACGGCGCGCACCGGTACGCTCAGCCCTGGCGTGCTTTGATCAGCCCGACGGCGTCGGCGCGCTTGCTCATGCGCCGAAGCTGCAGCGCCGAGCGGGTGTACGTGAACAACATCCGCAGGAAGCTCGACTTGCTCGTGCCCGCGGTCCGCGCGCGGTAGATCGCGGGAATCTCGACGACACTCATTCCCGCTTTCTGCGCGAAGTGCAGCAGCCGAAAGAAGTAGTCGCCGTAACCGAAGAAGATGGAGTCGAACGGCAGCTGGTTGAGCTTCTCGCGGCTCATGGTGAAGTAGCCGCCCATGTTATCCTGAATCTGCGTGCGCAGCAGCAGGCGCAGATAGACGTTGTACGCCATGCTCGCGAGATAGTGTCCCACGTCCTGCATGTTGCCACCGGGACAGAACCGTGAGCCGCTCACAACGTCGTACACCTCCGCGACGTGCAGCAAGCGCGGGATCTCGTCGGGATCGTGCGTGAAGTCGGTGTCCATCACGATCACCTGATCGCCCGACGACGCCTCGATGCCGGTGCGAATCGAGGCCGCGAGTCCGCGGTCCTTCGTGCGTTTGATGGCGATCACCGCCGAATCATCGCCGAACGTCTCGCGCACGAGATCGTAGGTGCCGTCGGGACTGTTGTCGTCGGCCACGACGATCTCGTAGCTCAAAGCCGCCGGAACGTTCTCGATGATCCGGCCGATCAGGCGTACGATGTTTCCGCTCTCGTTGTACGTCGGAAGAATTACGGAGACTTTCTTCATCCGGACTTCTTCACGAGCGACATGAACACGAGCCCGCCGTCATCCGTCCGCGCGGCGTCACTCATCGCGCGCTGGGCGACGCTCGTCATCGGCGCGACCAGCAGCCGATGCAGCCACGGCACCAGCACCCACCGGTTGGTGAGCTTCTTCGCGATCATCGCCGGGAGGCTGAACGGCACGAGCGCGTCGTTCATCAGGCACACGCGTTTCGGATCATACGTGAACGACTCGACGACCTCGAATCCGCACTTGCGGGCGAGCGCCTGCCACCCGTCCAGGGTGTAGTAGTGATAGTGCGCCCAGAAGCGGTCATAGAACGCGCGAAAGCGCGCCGCCAATCCGCGCAGCCCGACGCCACTCAGCACCTGGTTGCCGACCGTGTACTGGTCGAATCGGTGCGAGGGCACCGTGAAGTAGAACCGTCCGCCCGGCGCCAGCACGCGATACACTTCGCGCAGCACCGGTTCGAGATCCGGAATGTGCTCCAACACGCTGTTCGAAAACACGGTGCGGTACGTCGCATCCGCTTTCGGAATCGCGTTGCCGTAGCATTCGATCAATTCATTGTACGCGCCCAGCTCCCGCGCCCGCTCGAGCTCGCGCGCGTTCGGGTCGATGCCCGTGTCGATCGGTTCCGCGAACAGGATCTTCGCGAAGAGGCCTTCGCCGCAGCCGACGTCGAGGATCGGGCGCTCGAACGAGAGCTGCGTGTACAGCTCACACTCGATGCTCCGCTCGATGGCGAGCGGCAGCGGCGCTTCGCGAACGTAGCGCGGAAGAAAGTTGTCGTGGAAACGCACGTGCGGTCAGCGTCGCAGGCTGGCAAGGCGATCGCAAATGCGATCGATCTGATCGTTAGTCAACGTCGGATAGGTGGGAAGGCTGAGCACCGTGCGGGCCAACTGCTCGCTGGTCCGAAGGGGGCCGGTCTCGTACAAGTGCGTCAGCATGCTCGCGGCGTAAAACCCATTTCGCGTCTCGATGCCCGCGGCCATCATCTCGCCCATGATGGCGTCGCGTCCCTGGGGAAAGGCGGCCTCGTCCACTTCGAGCGCAATCGCCCATAGCACCGGCTCGACTTCCGGCTCGAAGTATTGAAGGGTCACCCCGCCAAGACCCTCGAGTCGCGCGCGATAGTGTTCGTGTACACGCCGGCGCTCGACGATGATGCGATCCAGCCGCTCGAGCTGCGCGCAGCCGATGGCCGCGTGCAGATTCGTCAGCCGGAAATTGTGCCCCGGCACTTCATGCCAGTAGAAGCGCTTGCGCAGCATGCCGTGGCTACGGTAAAGCGCCATCGTCTTCTGCAGATCTTCGCGCTCGGTCACGACCATCCCGCCTTCGCCGGTCGTGATCGTCTTCGTCGCCTGAAAGCTGAACGAGCCGATGTCCGACATCATCCCGGCTTGCGTGCCGCGATACGTCGACGCGAACGACTCGGCGGCATCTTCGATCACCGCGACGCCCCGCGATTTCGCGAGCGCATTGATCTCATCCATGCGGCACACGTTGCCGTACGTGTGCACCGGCACGATGACTTTCGTGCGCGGGGTCAGCACGCGTTCGATCGCCTCGGCGGTCGCGCACCACGTGCGTGGATCGACCTCGCAGAACACCGGCTTCGCGCCCATGTGAATCGCGACGTTGGCGCCCGCGAGAAAACAGAAGCCGGGAATCACGACTTCATCGCCCGGGCCCACGCCCAACCCGAGATAGGCCATGTGCAGCGCCGTCGTACCGTTCGACGACGTCAGGGCGTAGCGTGCGCCGACGTAGGCGGCGAAGTCACGCTCGAATCGCTCGACGAACGCGCCGCCCGAAATCCACGTGGAGCTGAGCGCCTGAACGAGGTACTCCTGCTCCTTGCCCCAGAAGTCGGGTTTCGCCCACGGAATCTTGTCGTCACCGGCCGCGGCGTGATTCACCGCGGCGATCAGCGCTTCAGTCGTCTGCTGGCTCATGAGAACTTGCGTCCCGTGGCGCGAAAGCGGCGCATGCATTCTCGATCAGGCATGCGGTAGTACGATCCCTTGCCCGTTTGTGGAATGACCGTGATCGAATCGCGATCGACGTCGGCGATTGCCTGCACGAGCAGCTCGCCCGCGACGTCGGTGACTTCGCGATACAGCGACGCCACCGTCGTATCCGGACGGATTGGAATCCGCCGCTGCCGGAACACCCGCCCGGCGTCGATCTTCTCCTCGAGGAAGAAGACGCTCACGCCCGTCTCGCTCTCCTCGTTGGCGAGCGCCCAGAAAAACACCTCGAGACCGCGATAGTTGGGAAGAATCGACGGATGGCTGGTGATGCCGCCCAACTTGGCGACACTCAGCGCCGGCTTGCGGTAGAGCTGCATGGTGTACAACGAAACCAGCAAGTCCGGCGCGAACGCTTTCATCTCCGCGACGGTCTTGTCGCCGTTGATGTCCATGGTGCGGATGATGCGCACACCGCGCGCTTTCGCGCGCTGCGTCAGCGTTTTCTGCGTGAGCCGAAAATGCGTGAGCTCGATGAACCGATGAAACGCAAAGCTCCAACTCGCCTCGCGCAGCAGTTTGATCACCGACCCGAGAAACGACTTCTTGTAGTAGAGGCCCTCTCCGACGACGAGCAAGAACTCGACGTCCGGATAGGCCTCGACGACGCGATCGAACAACCGCGCCGATCCTTCATTTTCGTGGCCGACCAACACCATGCGGCGAATGCGCGTCAACGCCACGTCTGCGCCTCCAAGCCACACGCGGCGCGAATACCCTCGGCGACGAATGGCGCGAGCGGTTCGCGCAACCACGCTTCCGGTGCGGCCCAACGCGCATCATCGCTCTGCGGATCGAGCCGCACGGCGGGCGCGTCGTCGACGCGCACTTCGAACAGCGTCGACACGCCGTGGCTCAACGGCGGATCGCCGGCGAGCGGCAGCAACACGTCGTACGTCCCCAGCTCGCGAACGTCGCTCGCGGCAAGACCGACTTCTTCAGCGAGTTTACGAGCAGCGGCGTCGCGCCGGCGCTCGCCGAAATGAATTCGGCCGCCGGGAAACCACCACTCGTCGGCGGCCGGCTCGTTCCGGCGTCGCACCAACAGCACGGCACCTGCACGGTCGCGCACCACCAGATCCACGCAGGCGATCGGCATCGTCGACACGATCTGCCGATACAGGTCGTCCGGAATGATCACGACGCGTTGGCACCCACCACGCGTGCGTGCGGGAGCGGCAGGATGAACTTGCCGCCGCGCGCCAGAAAGTCCGCCTCCCGAGCGAAGAAGCCGTCCACGAAATGCCACGGCAGCACCAGGAAATATTCCGGGGCTTCGCCGCGCGCCTGCTCCTCGGACACGATCGGAATGTCGGTGCCGAGTGTGCGGCGTCCCCATTTGTCCGGATTCCGGTCCGCCGCCTTCTCGACGAGCGTGTGATCGATGCCGCAGAATTGCAGAATGGTGTTGCCCTTCGTCGATGCGCCGTACACGTACACGCGCTTGCCGTCGCGCTTGAGATTGCGCAGCAGCGTCACCAGCTCGTCGCGCACGCCGTCGACATGCTCGCGGAACACCGCGTACGGGCGCTCGCTGTCGAGCGCCAACTCGCGCTCCTGCTCGCGCACCGCCGCAATCACCGCCGCATCGGCGCGCGTTGGATCACCAGCGGCGGCCTTTCGAATGAACAAGCGGAAGCTGCCGCCGTTCACGTCGTTCATCTGCAGCCGGTGCACGCGCAGCCCGTGTTTTTCGAGCATCCACTCGATCTGCCGCAGCGCATAGTACTCGAGATGCTCGTGACACACGGTGTCGAACGAGTTGCGCTCGAGCATCGTGGGCAGATACGACAGCTCGATCACCCACACGCCGTCGTCGGCGAGCACCGACGCCACGTCCGCGACGAAGCGCATGGGCGCCTCGAGATCGTAAAACATCGCGATGCTCGTGACGACGCGCGCCTGGCGGTCGGGCCGCGCGCCGCGGAACGCTCGCGCGGAGAAGAAATCGTTGACGACGTCGAGTCCCTTGGTGCGCGCCACCTCGGCCACGTTCGGCGCGGGATCGATGCCGACTTTGTCCAGACCCGTCGTTTCGTATGACGTCAACAGCGTACCGTCGTTGCAGCCGATGTCCAGCACGGTGTCGCCGGGCTGAAGCTGCACGAGATTCTCCACCTGGCGCGCGATGTCGTGCAGGTTCGCGCGCATGAGCTCATTCGTGCCCGAGCGATAGCCGTAGTTCGAGTAGAGCACGCGCGGCGCGATACTGTGCCGAAGCTGCACGAGGCCGCAGCCGTCGGGCGCGGCGCAGCGCACCACCTCGAGCGGATACGGCCGGTCGAGGTAGTCCGGCACGTCGCCGGACACGAAAATGCTCGCGATGTGCTGCGCGCCGAGATCGATCACCGGCGTGAGGACACTCGAACCGCAAATGCGACAGTTCGAGCGGGCGACGCATATCGCGTCAGCCGACGAAGGGCTGCTGGCGTTCGAGTCTGTAATCGTACGCTCCGCGAATGATGGTGAAGACATCAAACAATTCCTGAGTGTGCCGGTTGATCGTCTTGAACATACTCGAACTCCCAACTGACGAGCGGCCGGATGGCGCCCCCAGGCCAGGAGGCTGGATAAAAACCACGCGCGCCCTCGGCTCGGCCGTCATCGAGCAACGCGAGCGTGAGCGCGTCTTCTTCCATCGCGCGCAGCGTTGCCGGCGGCGTTACCAGCCCAACGAGAATGCGAATCATGCCCTCGTTGAGCAGGTTCGCCGGAATGCGGCAGCGGCTGCGATGGATACCTGCCGGTCGCGGACGACCCTGCCATTCGTCGGTCTGAAAGTCGCCGATGACGAACAGCAGATTCCCCGACGCGTCGTACACGAACAGGTTGACGTTGAGCGGCTGCGGGCGCGCGATCGCGAACTCCACTTCGAGCAGAATCTCTTCCTGCAAGCGAAAGCTCGACGTCACTCGGCCGCCGGAGTCGAACGCGCGGACGGCGCGGAGCGCCACGACGTCGTCGTGCGGCGCGGTGCGCGGATCGTCCCATCGGCGCTCGCCGTGGCGATCCATCCCGAGTCCGAGATACTCACCGACGACCGACTGCGTATCCCCGTCGCGGTGAATCGTTCCGTTGTGCAGCAGGATCGTCCGGCTGCACAATCGCTGGACCGCCGCCATGTTGTGCGATACGAAGAGCACCGTGCGTCCGCCGCGCGCGACGTCGCTCATCTTCCCCAAGCACTTCTTCTGAAACTCGAGGTCGCCGACCGCGAGCACTTCGTCCACGATCAGAATTTCGGGATTGAGATGCGCCGCCACCGCGAACGCGAGGCGCAGATACATGCCGCTGGAGTAGCGCTTCACCGGCGTGTCGATGAACCGCTCGACTCCCGCAAAGCTCACGATCTCGTCGAACTGCCGCGCGATCTCGGCGCGGCTCATGCCGAGAATCGCGCCGTTGAGAAACACGTTGTCGCGGCCGGTCAGTTCAGGGTGAAACCCCGTTCCCACCTCGAGCAGCGAGCCCACGCGACCGTGCACGGTGGCGGATCCGGTCGTCGGCGCGGTGATGCGCGAGAGGATCTTGAGCAGCGTGCTCTTTCCCGCGCCATTGCGGCCGATGAGCCCCACGACTTCGCCCTGGCGAACGTCGAAGCTTGCATCGCGCAGCGCCCACACGATGTCAGGCGCCTCGTCGCCGGTGCGCGTGAGCCGGCGCAGCGAGCGCAGATTGTCGATCGGTTTGCGGGCGAGGCTCGTCATGCGACCGACTAGCGTGTCCGGCCGCTTTTCCTCGAGCCCGATGCGATACGACTTGGAAAGGCCTTCCGCCCTGATCACGACGTGCGACATCAAAGCACGTCCGTCAGTGTGGGCTCCTTGCGGCGGAAATACGCCGCGCCCGTCACCACGAAGACGAGCGCCGACACCGTGCCGACGACGATCAAGTCCCACGGCACGTTGCCCGTGCGCAACAACGTTGTCCGCATGCCTTCGATCACGCCGACCATGGGATTGATCGCATACGCGAGCCGGTACCGCGCGGGGATGAGGCTCACCGGATACACCACCGGCGCCGCGTACATCATGAGCTGCACGACCAGACCAACCGCGTACTTCACGTCGCGGTACTGCGCGGCCAGCGCCGTCAGCCACAGTCCCAGTCCCGTCGCCGCCAACGCCGCGAGCACGAGAAGCAACGGCACGATCACCGCCCAACGCGTCGGCGCGATTCGGTAGTACCCCATCATCGCCGCGAGCATCGCGAGCGCGATCGCGAGATCCACTCCCTTGCCGAGCACCGCGGTGATCGGAAGAATGATGCGCGGGAAGTATACTTTCGAGATCATCGCCGACGCGGTCACGAGACTATCCGTGGCCGCCGTCAACGAGGTTGAGAAAAACGTCCACGGCACCAGCGCCGCGAAACTGAACAGCGAATAGGGCAACCCGTCGGACGGCACCCGCGCGACCCGCCCGAACACCACCGTGAACACCAGCATGGTGAAGAGCGGCTGGATGATCGCCCAGCCAATGCCCAGGATGCTCTGCGCGTAGCGCGCCTTGACGTCGCGCCAGATGAGAAAGAGCGCGAGGTCGCGATAGCTCCAGAGCTCCGCCGCGTCGATCAGCCCGCGTCGATTGCCTGGGCCGATCACGAGCGTTGGTCCGGTCATCGGCACGTCGGCCGGCGGCGTTGGGAAATGCAAATCCGTCGTCATGAACAGATCCCGCTCACCGCGCCGCGGCAGCGGCCCGCGTGCGGTGGGCGCCCGACGCGAGCGTCGTGATGGCGTCGATGACGCGCTCCTGCTCCGCATCCGTGAGTCCAACGGAGCACGGCAGGCTGAGAACCGTTCGGTTGAGCTCCTCCGCCACCGGACAGCTCCGGCGCTGTGCATCACGATGCGCCGGCGACAGATGCACGGGCTGCCACAGCGGCCGCGTCTGAATGCCGCGCTCGTCGAGCGCGCGCATGAGATCACGACTGCTCATTCCAAATTCCTCATCGGCCACGATCACCGAGAACAACCACCACGCGCTGCGCGCCCACGGCGCTTCGGTCGGCGTCGTGATGCCGGCTACATCATGTAGTCCGTCTACATATCGCGTCGCGATACGTCGCTTGGCCGCGAGATACGCGTCCACCTGCTCCAGCTGCGCCACACCGAGCGCCGCCTGCACGTTCGTCAGCCGATAGTTGTAGCCGACCTCGCCGTGGATGAACTCCACGGCGTCGTCCTTCGCTTGCGTCGTCAAATACTTCGCGCGCTCGGCCATGGCCGCGTTGTCGGTCACCACCATCCCGCCGCCGCCGCTCGTGATCAGCTTGTTGCCGTTGAAGCTGAAGCACCCCGCGTCGGCGATGTGCCCCGTCGGAATTCCCTTGTACGTCGCGCCGAGACTCTCGGTTGCGTCCTCGATCACGGCGAGCCCGTACCGCTTCGCGAGCGCCAGAATCGGATCCATGTCGACCGGATGTCCCAGAATGTGCACCGGCAGAATCGCCCGCACCCGCCGGCCCGTCACGCGGTTGCGCACGACGCCGTCGCGCTCCACGCACTCCTGCTCGAGGAACCGCGCGACCTGTGCCGGATCCATCTGCCAATGCTTCGGCTCCGCGTCGATGAACACGGGCCACGCACCCGCGTATCGAATCGAGTTCACCGGCGCGATGAACGTCAGCGACGACACGAGCACTTCATCATCGCGCTCGACGCCCGCCACGAGCAGCGCGACATGCAGCGCCGCGGTTCCCGTCGACGTCGCGATGCCGAAGCGTGCACCCACGCGCTGTGCGAGCTCGGTCTCGAATCGCCGAACGAATGGTCCGACCGAAGAAACGAAATTCGTGTCGAGACACTCTCGCACGTACGTCCACTCGTTCCCCGCCAGATGAGGCACGCACAGCGGAATACCGCCCGCCGCGACCGGCGCGCCGGGCTCGCGACTCTCAGACCGCATAACACTCGGGCGAGTACGACGCGAGATTCCGCTCAATCCATTCGGCGGTCTGCGCCAGGCCGTCCTCCAATCCCACCGCCGCTTGCCAACCGAGACGCTCGCTCGCGAACGACGGATCGGATTGCAGGACCATGACCTCGCTGCGATCGGGGCGAAGCCGCGCGGTGTCCTGCTCCACGGTGGCATCCACGCCACACACTTTGCACGCCGCCGCGAAGACGTCGCCGACCGACTCGGCGCGTCCGGTACCGAGTTGGATCGTCTCGCCGTTGACGTCCGTCGCGCGCGCTGCCGCGACGAAGCCGGCCACCGTGTCGCTGACGAACGTGAGATCGCGCCGCGGTTTCAGGTTGCCGAGTCGAATGACGCGCTGGCCTGCAAGGAGCTGAGAGAGGATGGTGGGAATCACGGCGCGTGCCGATTGACGCGGGCCGTACGTGTTGAACGGTCGCAGCGTCACCACCGGAGTGCCGAATGAACTGAAGTACGCCTCACACAACTTGTCCGCGGCGATTTTCGTGGCGCTATAGGGCGATTGTCCCTTGAGGGGATGCGACTCGCGGATCGGCAGTGAATCCGGCGTGCCGTAGACTTCGCTGGTCGAGGTCTGAATCAGCCGCGCGCACCCGGCGCGGCGCACCGCTTCCAGCATGTTGAGCGTACCGCGGACGTTCGTGTCGACGAACGACTCCGGTGCGGTGTAGCTGTAGGGAATCGCGATCAGCGCCGCGAGATGAAACACGATCTCGACGTCCTCGCAGACCGCTTCCACCCAGCGCGCGTCGCGGACGTCGCCCAGCCGAACGTCGATCGCCGCGCGAATGTCGTCCCCGCTCTGATCGAGCCAACCCGCGGAGCCATTCGAGTTGTAGAAACACATCGCGCGCACGTCCGCGCCCTCGCGCACGAGCGCTTCGGTGAGGTGGCTTCCGATGAAGCCATCCGCACCGGTGACGAGGACTTTGACGCCGCGCAATGGCGCGTTCGAAGAGGTTCTACTCATGAGCATGCGGATAGGAACTTACCACGCTTCACCACGCGTCCGGCTCACTGCCGTGCAGGAAGCGGCCAAGTTTGTCGAGTGTGTTCGCGTCGACGAGGGTGAATTCCGTGCCGCCAATCTCGATCGTCGCGCCCGTATGAGGCGGGTACCAGAATGCCCGCACCTTCCGCGCAAGCGTTTCCGCGTCGTCGTCCGGCGACACACGCATCGCCGCGAGCAACTCTTTCTTCGTCGCCGACTTCCCCGGTCCCTGCGGAATACGCGGCAGCGGCACATCAGCCCGGAGCTGTGTGATGAACTCGTCGAACATGTCCAGGAGACAGCCCATCGTGCGCCGCTCGAGGGACAGTGCCGTATCGTCCGGGCGAATCGGGAAATGCTTCACGCTCACCACGTCACCGAGGTCGACACCTTCGGATACCCAGTGCAGGCTCGCGCCGTATTCGGCGTAGTCCTCGAGAATCGCGTGATTGTATCCGCGACGGCCGCGAAACTCCGGCAGTGGTCCCGGATGAAAGTTGAAGCAGCCGATACGCGGCAGCTCGATCAGCGGCCGGCGGATCTTCTTCCAGAACAGAAACGAAATGACGAGGTCGATGTCGCGCAGGTCGATCGCGGGATCGCGGCCGGCCTGTAGTGCGTCGATGCTCTCGTAGAGCGCCGTGTCTCGCACCGTCGTCAAACCCAGCTCGCTCGCGGTGTCGTGCAGGAGCGGACGCCAGAATGTCGCACTCAACGGCTCGTCGGGAGGCATCGGCGCCACGACGGCGACAACGTCAGCGCCCGACGCCACGAGCTTGCGCAACGCCGCGGACGCCGCCGGCTTGCGACCCATGAAGATCACCCGCATCGGATCACCCGCATCGGATCACCGGCATCGGATCGCCGGCATCGGATCGCCGGCATCGGCGGCGGTCAGGCCCAGGCAAATCGACGCTCGCGCGGCAACGACGATGGATCGAACGCGACCGGCACGCCGCCGCGCTCATGTGACACATACGCCGTGACCAGACATTCGATCACGCGGCGGGAATCCTCGCCGCTCGGCACGCTCTCGCCGGCAAGCAGTCGCTCCCACAGCGCGCGGATCGCAACATTGAGATCCGCGGTGAATTGCTGGCGCGACCCTTCGGCGGGAAGGCCGTACAACGTTGTCGGACGCCCGCGCTGTTCCGATGTTCGGATTTCCGTCGTGGCAACGCCCGTGAGCTCGTCCACGACGAGTTGGCCGTTGTGTCCCATGTAGACACTCAACAGCCCGTGACCGGCGTCCGCTTCGGCATCGATCGTCAACCGCCGTCCCGAGGCGGTCGTCACGCGCAGGAATCCGGACGCGTCGCGGAATTGTGCGCCGCGCGGATTCGGAACTTCCACGTCGGAGAACGACGCCGCGATCGTGCGCGGCGTCTCACCCGTCCAATGCATGAAGATCTCGAGGAAGTGGCTGCCGTTCATCGCGAGTCCCATGTTCCCGGCGACGACCGTCATGCCGCGCAAACCACCGAACTCGGGCGATTCGACGATGTCGCGCGCTACCTCGAACTGGGGCATGTAGCGACGCTGATGGTTGATCGCCAGGCGCACGTCACGCTCCTTGCACGCCGCGATCATCGCGTCGCATTCAGCGAGCGAGACCGCCATCGGCTTCTCGCACAGCACGTAACGCGCGCCGGCCAGCACCGCCCGCAACGTGAGCGGTGCGTGGCAGTCGGCGGTCGTGGCAATCACCACGGCCTCCGGAGACGTCGACGTGAGCAGCTGCGCGGGATCGCGATACAAGTTCTCTGACTCGAGCCCAAGCTCGGTGCGCGCCGCTTCCAAAGCCGCCTCACTCGGATCGCTGACGCCGGCAATGTCGAAGCCCATGCCGCGGAGCACCGCGGCATGTCGTCGTCCCATGCGTCCAACGCCGATCACTGCCGCCTTCATGAGTGCCTCGTATGTGGTTCGCTCCGCAGCACCGCGGAGGTGTGGTTCGATACGGCCGCCGCGCGCTCGCGCGCCATCGGTTCGCGCGCCATCGGCTCGCGCACGAGGCGATCGAAGAGCGCGAGGACGCGTGCGCCGCACTGCCCGTCCAACGCACCCCAGCGATCACTCACGTCTTTCTGCGCGGTTGCCGCGGCCGCGAGCGCCGACCGATCGCCCAGCCAGCGCGATGCAGCATCGATGAATTCTTCCTTCGTTTCAACCGCGACGGTTCCCGGCGCCGCCAGATAGTCGAACCGGCTGCGGAAGAGATCGAAGTTGAGCGCGGGCTTGCCGCACGCCACGGCCCAGCGCAGCGTGGCCGACGCACTGGTGACAAAGACATCGCAAAGCGGAACGAGCAAGGCGGTATCGACGTCGGTGATGCGCGCGCCGGTCGCTTCGATGCCGTCGAGCGCGGCGAGGTCGTCGCACGGATGCGGGCGAATCAGCACTTCGGCGCCGAGTGCGCGCAGCGTCGCGACGACGAACTCGATCATCTCGCGATAGTCGCGAAAATCCGGCTGATGTCGCAGCGCGCCGAATAGATCGCCCGGCAGCGCGAACACGGCGAGCGGACGCGCCGGATCGACGTTGAACTGCTCTCCTAACGCGGCACGCCGCTGGGACGCGCTCGCGATCGCCCCCGCCAGCGTATCGGAAAACAGCGCGCCGGTCACAACGAGTTGCTGTTCGGGAAATCCCGCGGAGCGGTAATGCGCTCGGGCATACTCGCTCTCGAGCGCGATCGCGTCCGCCGCTCCGCTGTTCCACTGCCAGGGATCGGGCGGCGCCGTCCGCGTCACTTCCTTCGCCAGGACACGCGCGCTCGGCAACCGCAGCAGCCGGCGACCATGATGGTCGTGAGCCCAGCGCGGAAAGAATCTCGCCACCAACCGATTGCTTCGAGTCTCGAGCTGGTGCGCGCGCTGCACGTACAATTCGTCGGCGATCCCGCCCGGCTTCACGATCGTGAACGGCAGAATGATGGCCGGAGCGCCGCGCCCATGTGCCGCGCGAATCCACTCCGCCGTGTCGGCGCCGACGTCGTCGCTCGCCAGGAGCAACGCCGAGATGTTTTCGCGCGCGAGCACCTGTCGCGCGTGGCGCAACCGCCGCCGAATCGCGAGCGTCCTCGCCGGCGCCGCCAGCAGCGTGTCATCGCGCCGGTAGCCGGCGATCGTCAGCAGCAGTCCTTTGGCGCGCGCGGTCAGCCCGCGTGACGGGCCCGCGTCGAAGTCATTCGGCGCTTCCGCGGCTGGCGGCGCCGTCGACACCGCCGGCGCCGAGCGCACTACCGCTCCGTCGAAGCCGAGCGTCACGAAACCTTCGGCAATGCTCGCCGCCATGTCGCGCTCGAATCCCGGGTACGACCGCGCGAACATCACCACGGGCTCGTATCGCGACGACTCGACGAGCAATCGCGCCGCGCGCACCAGCTCCGTGTAGTGCGCGGACCAATTGATCATGAGCAGCACGCGTCGCGGCGCCATCGACGTCACGAGGTCACGAGGTCACGAGGTCACGAGGTCACTGCTCGCCGCGCGCGCGCTGCAGTTCATGATGCTGGCCCACGTCCACCCACTCTTCTTCGATCAGGAACGCGCCCGCGGGCAGTGCTTCGCGCAGGCAATAGTTGAACAACTCCGTGATCGGATACTCACGGCCACGCGGAATGTGCTGCAACACCTCCGGCGACAGCACGTACACGCCGGCGTTGATCAACTCTCGCTCCGTCGGCTTCTCGATCAATTCCCGCAACCGCTCACCCTGCACGCGCGCGACGCCGAACGGCACCGTGAAGCAGTACCGCCGCAATCCCATGCTCACCGTGTAGCCGCCCTGCGTGTGAAAGTCGAGCATCGCCCCCACGTCGCACTGCGTCACGAGATCGCCGTTCATCACGACGACGGGCTCGCTGACGCGATCCTTCACGAGCGCCAACGGCCCGCCGGTGCCAAGCGGTTGGTCTTCGCGCAGATATTCGATGCGGCAGCCGAAGCGCGATCCGTCGCCGAAATGCTCCTCGATGACGTGCGCCAGATAATTCACCGAGATGTAGATCGTGCGAATCCCGCAACTCATGAGATGCAACACCAACCGCTCGAGGATCGGCCGGCCCGCGACGGTCACCATCGGCTTCGGCACAGTCTCCGTAAGCGGATGCAGCCGCGTGCCGCGACCGCCGGCGAGAATCACCGCGGCATTCGTGCGGTGCGCCGCCGACATGATCTGACCGACGGTGTGAAGCCCGCACAACCGCCCGTGTTCGTCGAGCACCGGCAACTGTCCGACGTCGCGCGCGCGCATGATGTCCAACACCTCCGCACGACCCGCGGACGGCGTCACCCACGCGAACTGGCGATTCATCACGCGTTCGAGGCAGGAGTCCGAGAGCGCCGCACCCGAAAGCAGCGCGCGGCGAACATCGCCGTCCGAGAGCGATCCAATGATCTTTCCACTCTCATCGCACACGAACACGATCGACTCGGCGCCGCTGTCGATGGCCTGCAGCGCCTCGAACAGCGTGGCGGTGTTTCGGACACATAGGTTCGACAATCCGGTATCCAGCTCCTTGCTCCACCTCATGGCACGCGCTCCACAAAACGCTTTCGCGGCGGACATGGCAGGTCCCACGCGCGGAGCGCATCAACGATGCGCGGCGCGACCGGTCCGCGCGGAACGTCCGCGCCGCCGCGCCCGCTCGCGCGTTCGGGCGCGCCCGCGGCCAACGCTTCGCGCAACGCCGCTTCGATTCGGTCCGTCTCCGCCGGAACGTCGCGCACCCACCCCATGCGAATTCGCCCCTGTTGACGATCGCCGACGTTCACGACCGGCACGCCCGCCGACGGCGCCTCGAGAATGCCGCTCGACGAATTCCCCAGCACCGCCGCGGTCGCGCGCAGCAGCGCCCAATAATTCGTCGCGCCGAGCGCATCGACATAGAGCGCGTTCGCGCGAGGCGCCGTCCATGCGCGCCACACGTCGTCGATCGCTGTTCCGCCCGTATCGGTATTCGGTGCCGTGATCACGTACGTCGCGTTTACCCGCGCCATCGCTTCCGCAACCGCGTTCGTCTCGGCCCGCGGATCGCCGCCGAGCGTGGTGGGATGCATCGTTACCAGCACGATGGGTGGCGTCAGCGCGCGGCCCAGCCGCTTCTCGAGATCCGCGATCGACGGCAGATCGTCGCGATAGAGGTTGTCCGTTCCCGGCGATCCAACGATGATCACGCTCGCATCCGGCTCGCCCATCTGCCGCACGCGCGCCGCGTACGCCGGATGACTCACGAGATGTAGGTGGCTGAGCTTCGTGATCGCATGCCGAAACGCGTTGTCGATCGCGCCTTCGGTTTCTTCGCCGCCGTGCAAATGCACGATCGGTACGCGGGCGAGCGTCGCGGCGATCGCAGCCGCGGCGGTTTCATAGCGGTCGCCCACCAACATCAGCGCGTCCGGCCGGTCTTCAGCCAACGCGTCGCCAACGGCGGCGAGCGCACGCGCCGTGTCGCGCGTCTGGTCCGGCGGATCCGAGACGAACGGCAGTTCCCGGCTCACCGTCAGTCCATCCGCGCGCACGAGATCGATCGCGCGACCGAATCGCTCGCTCAGCAGCATGCCGCCCGCCCACAGCGCGACGTCCGGTTGACCAGTTTCGCCGAGCAGCTCGAGCGTGCTGCGCAGGATGCCGTAGTCCTGCCGGCCCGTGGTGAGCACCGCAAGTCGTCGCAGCTCAGACAAGCTGGTCCTCGCGAACGATGTCGCCGCGCGCGACGTCGACGCGCAACACTCGACCCACGAGCTGGTCGTGCAGCGCGGGCGACAAACCCGTTGCCGGCCGCAGCGCCACGAGATCATTCGGCCGCACCGCGTGCCCCGCCGGCAGATTGCCGCTGAAGTGCAGGCTGCGCCGCGCGACTTTAGAGATTCCTAATTCACACGCCGCCGGCACCTTGCGGCCGTCGCCCAGCGCGGATTCCGTCGAGCGAATGTCGGCGACGAGCGTGCGCAGCTCGTCCGGCTCGAGCGACGCCGCGTGATCCGGCCCCGGCAACGTGCGATCGACGGTGAAATGCTTCTCGATCAACTCCGCCCCCAACGCCACCGCCGCGATACTCACGACTCCGCCGACGGTGTGATCGCTCCACCCCACCGGCACGCGGAATCGGTCGCGCAGCGTCTGCATCGCGCGCAGGTTGCACGCCGCGGCATCGACGGGATAGCTCGTGACGCAGTGAAAGAGCGCGAGCGGCGGATTGCCCGAGCGCTGAATCACGCCGACCGCGGCGACGACCTCGTCGAGCGTGCTCATGCCCGTCGAGAGCAACAGCGGACGACCGAAACCCGCCAACCGCGCGAGAAAAGGATGGTTCGTCACCTCACCCGATCCGATCTTGAACGCGCTCACGCCGATGTCGGCCAGGAGGTCCGCGCTGTTCAGATCGAACGGCGTCGAGAGAAACTCGATCCGTCGCTCGGTCGCATGGCGCGCCAGGTCCGCGAAGACCGAACGCGGTAGCGTGAGCGCCATCAGCATTTCGTGCTGCGAGCCGCCCGTTCCGGTATTCTCGATCTGATAATCCGCCTTCACGGCGCCGGGACTCGCGAGCAGATCGGGATCGAACGTCTGAAACTTCACCGCGTCCGCGCCCGCGTCGGCCGCGATGTCCACCAGCCGATGCGCGAGCTCGGCATCCCCGTTGTGGTTCACGCCGGCCTCGGCGATCACGTAACAGGGCGCACCATCACCGATACGCCGGGTTCCGACGGCAACGCTCATAGCGTCCACCCCGCGTCGACCACGAGATTCTGTCCGGTGATCGCCGCCGACAGATCGGAGAGCAAAAACACGAGCGTTCCCACCACGTCGTTCGGCTGCAGCAAGTCACCGTTCGCGGCGTGTTGCGAGTACCGCGCGACGAACGATTCGGGTTGCCGATCCTTGATGCCGCCGGGGCTGATGCAGTTCACGCGCACGCCCGCCGAGCGATAGTAGCGCGCGAAATACCGCGTGAGATGAATGACGCCCGATTTGATCGCCGCGTATTCGACCGGCGTCGTCATCGGCGTGCCTTCATAGATCTCGAATCTCGGCGCGACGACCCCGTAGATCGAGCCAAGACTCACGATGTTGCCCGCTCCCCGCTCGCGAAAGTATTTGCCGAAATGCTTCGTCGTGTGAAAGTATCCGCCGAGATGCACCGAGACGTTCTCGGAGAAGTCTTCGTACGTCACGTCCTCGACGTGGCGCCCGTATCGCGCGTTGCGCGGATACGCCGTATTCACCAGCGCATCGATTCGTCCGTGTCTGGACGCGATGCGCTCAATCGCGGCCACGATCGAGTCCGCGTTGGTGATGTCGAGACGCACGTACTCCACGCGCGCGGCAGGCGTGGCCGCGCGCAATTCATTGCACACCGCAACGCCGCGCTCTTCCGACGCGTCCGCGACGATCGCGGTGGCGCCGTGCCGCACGATGCCGGACGTGAAGGCTTTGCCCAGCAGCCCCGCGCCCCCGGCAACCACCACGACTTTTCCGTCGAGCAGCATCGCGCTCAATTGAATCGCCGGAACACCGGACGAATCGCTTCGCCTTCGAGATATTCGTCGACGCCGTCGCGTACGGCCGCGGCATACACCGCCAGCGCACGGTCCGCCGCGTCGAGCGTCGCCGTGAGCTCAGCCGCTCCGTGCGCGCTGGATAGCGCGATCCACGGCATCAGCACTCCGCCCTTCACCATCTCTTGCGCGAAGAGCGTGCGCAGCGGCATCGACGCGGCGCCGCGCTCATCGAGCGTGAGATAGTACGGCGAGCACTCCACACCGCCCGCGACGAAGCTCTGCTCGACACCATGTCGCTTGGCGAGCGCGTTGAGGCCGGCAAGCAGATCGCGACCGTACTGCCACACGTGGTCGACGACGCCTTCGCTCTCGATGAGCCGCACGGTCTCCATGAAGGCCGCCAACCCGCACATCTCCGCGCCGTGCGTCGTCGACAGAAGGAATACGCGCTCGCGTCCCTCGAGCTCGATCGACCCCAATTCCATGATCTCGCGCTTGCCCGCCACGGCGGCAACCGAAAACCCGTTCGCCATCGCTTTTCCGAACGTGCAGAGATCCGGCTGCACGCCGTAGAAATGCTGCGCGCCTTTGACGTGCCAGCGGAATCCCGTGATCATCTCGTCGAACACGAGGACGATGCCGTTCGCCGAGCACAGCTCGCGCATGCGCTCGAGGTATCCCGGCTCCGGCGCCACGGAAGTCGCCGGCTCGAGCATGGCGCACGCAATCTGCCCCGGGAATTCCTTGATCAACCGCTCGAAGCTGTCCACATCGTTGAAGCGAAAGAGCTTCGTCTGCGACGAGATCTCGTCGGGCACGCCGCGATTCATCACCGTCGAGCCGATGAACCAGTCGTCATACGAAAAAAATGGATGGTCGAGACAGCGAGCCACGAGCGTCCGGCCCGTGTACGCGCGCGCCAGCTTCACCGCGGCGCTCGTTGCGGTCGAGCCGTTCTTCGTGAACTTCACCATGTCGACGGAGTCGATGAGATCGATCAGCGTTTCCGCCGCTTCGAGCTCCACCACCGACGGACGTGTCAGATTGTTCCCCTGCTCGATCGCACGCCACGCGGCCTGATTCACGCGCGGCTCGCTGTAGCCGAGAATCACGGCGCGCAACGCCATCCCATAGTCGAGATACCGACGGCCATCGGGATCGAACACGTACGCGCCTTCGCCGCGCTCCAGAATCTCGGGCGCGTTTGCCGGAAACTGATCGAAGCCGCGGGAATAGGTGTGCGCGCCGCCGGGAATCGCCCGCAGCAGTCGCTTCTCGTAGCTCTTGGTCCCGGCCGCGGGCGCGGCGGTATCCGTGTGTGTCATGCTTTCACTCCCGCTGGTGCCGTGACTTCATGCACGCCGTCGTCGGAGCTCCGCTCGGCAGCGTATAACAGTTCCAGCATTCGCCGGTCTTCGGCGATCGTATACGGATACGGCGCTTGTCCGCGCGTCGCGCGCACGAACGCGTCCATCTCGGCGATGTACATGTCGTCGGCGAGCAAATACCCCTCGACGCGAATCCCTTCGGGCTCGGCGACGTTGGCCCAGGCGTTGTCGGCCGTGCGGAACACGCGCACGCGCTTGTCCTCCCAGCTCCACTCCACGACGCCCTCGGTGCCGACGACGCGACACACGCGCACCGCCACGCGCGACACCACGTCGACCGTCAGGTGTCCCAGCACGCCGCTCTCGAACTCGAGCAGCATCTGATACCAGTCATCGATGTCCGCCGGCACATCCGACACCTTGCCGCGGAAGCACGAAATCTTGCGCACATCACCGAGCGCCCACGTCAGCCACGTGAGCTCGAACGGCACGATCTCGCGGCAGCCGCCCGTCTCGCGCTTGCTGACGTAGTAGTCCGCGATGTCCTCCCACGGATGCCAGTCCGGCAAAT
This sequence comes from Gemmatimonadaceae bacterium, assembly GCA_035606695.1. Lineage (NCBI taxonomy): Bacteria > Pseudomonadati > Gemmatimonadota > Gemmatimonadia > Gemmatimonadales > Gemmatimonadaceae > Gemmatimonadaceae bacterium. The sequence goes on along the minus strand of DATNEW010000027.1, from coordinate 87,099 downwards.
ACTGTCCGGAGTGATACGTCAGTCCCACCACTCGACCGATCGACCCGTCGTCGATCGCCGACTTGATGGCGCGAATCGACGGATGAAACCGCATCGTGCACGAGGGCGCCGCAACCACACCGGCGCGCGTCACCAGCTCGTCGAGCTCGGCGAGCCCGTCGTCGACGACGCTCGCTTCAGTGAAGAAATGCCGTCCGCTCTCGGCAGCGGCGCGTGCGTAGCGCACGTGCATGTCGGGCGGTGTCGAGATGACGAGCGCCCCAGGCCCCCATTCCAGTCCTTTCTCGAAGCTCTCCACGCAGCGCACGCCGTACTTGGCTTCGACCTCGGCGCGGCGATCGGCGCGCGGATCGAACCCGAGCAGCTCACCCGCGCCGAGATGCTGCAGGTTGCGAATGCGCCGCTTGCCCATGGAGCCAAGGCCGACGATCAGGAATTTATCAGTCACGATTGCCTCGTTTTTTCAATTCGCTGCCAGTACTGCTCGTTCAATTTGCGATTGGGCGCCGCCAGCTCAGGCTCCGCGGTCAGCAACGCCACGACGTCGCGCACTGAAAAGTCGTCGCCTCGGTCGCGCAACCGGTCGAACACCGCCGAAATGACTTCGAGATCCTCGGGGTAGTCGAGCGTCAAACGCAACCCTTCGGACGCCGCGGCGAGCGCAGAATCGGTGTGAACGGATTCGGTGCGCAGTCGGGCGTCGCGCTCGAGAAATACCCCCCAACCGTCGACCGCCTCCGTCGCTCGGTCCGCGCAGAGCTGTTCGATGGCTCGCCGGCTGATGCCGCACACCCACGCGCCGATCGGCAAACCTCGTGTGACGATGTAATCGGCACCCGTTTCGAGACGCCGCCGAATGACGGCATCGATGAATTCCGGATCGGCGAAGATCTCGTCCGACTCGAGGAGCACGAAGAACTCCGCCTCCGTCGCGCGCGCGGCGTCGCGTAGCCGTACCGGGACGTCGCGCTCGCTGCCGCGAAACACCCGCAACCCGAGGGCGAGGCCGAGGGCGGCGAGCTCGTCGTCGGATGATGCCGTCGTCGTGCACAGCACCCATGCGTCGGGTTCGACGGCCCGGCGCGCGCGCTCGACGAGGCGCGCGAGGATAGGCCGTTCGTGAATCGGTGTCAGGACCTTCCGCGGCAACCGCGACGAACCGGTGCGCGCGACGATGAAAACGGCGGCGGATGGCAAGACTAAAGTGCGTGAGTCGTTCGAAGGATCATGCCGATCGTACGCGATACCCTGCGGCGGCCAGCTTGAGCAGGGCGCGAACGCGCTCTCGTTCGCGGCCCGAGAACAAGCCCGTGCGCGTCGGCGCGTCCGGCGTGACCACGCCGTTGGCGTTCATTCGCGCACGCAGTTGGCGAATGACGTCGGGCTCGACGCGTGCCGGGTAATCGCCGCAGTAAACGACCTTGGCTACGCCGCGGGTGTTGCGAAGACGCTCGAACGGGTGGGCCGGCTGGCCGCCGACGAACAGATATCGTGGAAAGAGCGGGACGAGCGAGGTACGGCCGCGAGTGCGTGGACCGAGCACGACGAAGCCCTGGTTGCGGAGGTTTACCTCAGCCCAGGCTTCGCACCTCGGCTTGGTGTAAATGAGTTGCCAGGTGAGGCCCTGGTCCGCATCCGACGACTGCGACATCCCACACGTTCCCAAAGAAAGATATGATCAAAGCTACCGCCAGACTTACGCGGCCAACAACGGCGCAAGTCCTTATATTCTACCACTTATGCCGGGAATTGACGCCAGCCACTGGGCGGGTATCGAGCCGCGTGCCGCATATCACGCGCAGCGAAAAGCTCGAAAAGCTCGAAAAAGCTGACGATGCGTGAGCGCCGCGGCCCCGGGCAATTTTGCAATCCTGCGGAAGCTACACCGCGCTGGAGAGACTGCAACCCCTGCGCGCCCGGGTGGCGCAAGTCGAAGCGGATTCTCGACATCGACGCTCGGACGGCACTTTCGCGCCATGTGTGAGTCTTCTAATTTCCACCAGTCGCCCTCCTGGCTTTGCCTCAGCGGAGGTTGCCGCAACACACGCAGCAGACGACTCAAGCCCCTGCCACCACGTGTTTTCTTGAATGAGCGTCGCTGAAAGCAACGGCAACGGTAGCGGTCCGGCGGACATCATCGCCGTCCCGGCCCCCGCGCCCTCGGAGTTGTCGGCCTTCCGCGTCATGAACGCGGTCCTCCGCCAGCGCGCGCTCGTAATCGCCGTCACCCTGCTCGCCGGCGCCATCGCCATCGTACCGCGCCTCAACGAGCCCCAGAGCTATGTCTCGACGGCGATGTTCATCTCGCAAGGCCAAGCGTCGACGACCAGTAGCGTTTCAGGCATCGCGGCACAACTCGGCGTCCCCGTCCAGGCGTCCGCCGGCGTCGCCTCGCCCCAGTTCTACCCCGAGCTCATCCGCTCGCGCACCTTCCTCGGCCAGGTCGCGCAGGCCTCATATGTTCTGCCAGGCGCGCGCGACAGCACGCCTCACACCCTGATCCAGCTATACGGAATCCAGGAGAAAGACGTACAGCTCGCACGCGACGCCGCCATTCGCACGTTGAATGATGAGGTCGACGTCGTCCCCGCGCCCCGCACCGGGATCGTCACCATCAGCGTCTCGACCACCGATCCACGCCTGTCCAAGGCGATCGCGGACGAGATCCTTCGTCAGATCAGCGAGTTCAACGCCCGTATGCGCCAGAGCGGTGCAACGGCCGAGCGCCAGTTCCTCGAAGGCCGCGTCGCCGACGAATCCCGGCAACTGCAGGCCTCACAGGATCGGCTCGAGGCGTTCCTCGCGCAGAATCGCGACTTCCGCAATTCGCCGACGTTGGTGTTTCAGCACGAACGGCTCGACCGCGACTATCAGCTCCACCAGACCATCTATGCGACGCTGGTCCAGAACTACGAGCGCGCGAAGTTCGAAGAGGTCCGCGACACGCCGACGATCAGCGTGCTCGGCCAGCCGGAAATCCCCCTGCACCCCGAGCCGCGCGGTCGCCTCATGGCGCTCATTCGGGCGTTGATCCTCGGCTTCGTTTTCGGGACGCTGCTCGCACTGCTCCGTGAATACCTCAAGGGCCCGGAGACACACGGCCAACCCGAAGCCCAGGAGTTCGCGCGCCTCGCGCGCGGTGTCCGCGATGACCTTCGCCGCGGACGGGTCCTCCGGGTCCTCGGCGTTACACGAAGCCGCGCGCCGCTGGACTCACAACACTAACAACAGCCCACCTCGCTCCGTCCTACGCACTGCCTGGGGCATTCCGCCCACTTGCAAATACGGGATGTGAGTTTCCTTTTCAGGGGTTATGCGCAACCGCTACTTCCTGCTGATCGACGCCCTGCTGCTGGCCAGCCTGCCCCTGTTGGCGCTGAGCCTGCGCTACGAGACCGTCGATTGGAGCGCGCAGATCCTCCGCGCGGCGCTGCTGTACGTCGGCATCACGCTGCCGCTTCGTCTGGCCACCGCGTATCTCTGCGGGTTGTACCGCTGCATCTGGCGGCACGCCAGCGTCAGCGAGCTCGAACGGATTCTCTATGCGGGCGCCATCGGCGGCTCGATTGGGCTGCTGGTTGGAAGCGTGTTGCTCACTGCGCTGGATCTCTCTCCCGTACGACTTCCCTACTCGGCGCTCGTGCTCGATGCGTTGTTCACGCTGAGCGCCCTGGCTGCACCGCGTCTGGTCGCGCGTCTGCGCGCCCGTCGCCGCGGGCCGGGCACCGGTCGCCGCGCGATCGTCGTCGGCGCCGGCTCGGCCGGACAGCTGATCCTTCGCGAAACGCGTCTCAATCCCAAGCTGCACATCAACGTCATCGCGTTCGTCGACGACGATCCGTACAAGCAGGACAAGCTGCTGGGCAACGTGCCGATCGCGGGCACGCTCGACAATCTCTCGTCGGTGATCTCGCGCCTGGGCGCGGACGAGTTGATCATCGCCATGCCGGAAGCGCGCGGCTCCGTGGTGCGCAAGGTGTTGCTGGCGGCGACGACCGCGGGCATTCACGCGCGCATCATGCCGAGCCTGCACGATCTGATCTCGGGGCGCATCAAGGTGAGCGCGCTGCGTCCCGTCGAAATTCAGGACTTGCTGCGCCGCGAGCCGATCGTGACCGATCTCGAGGCGGTGCGCGCGCTGACGTCGTCGCGCACGGTGCTCGTCACCGGCGCCGGTGGTTCGATCGGCAGTGAGCTGTGCCGGCAGATCGCCGCGCTCGAGCCGGCCAAGTTGATCGCGCTCGATCACAGTGAGAATCAGGTCTTCGAGATCGAGGGCGAGCTGCGCAAGCGCTTCCCGTCGCTCACGATCGTGCCGCTCATCGCCGATGTGCGCGACACCGCGCACATTCACGCGATCGTCAACAAGCATCGGCCCTACGCGATCTTCCACGCCGCGGCGCACAAGCACGTGCCGCTGATGGAAGGCAACATCGCCGAAGCGATCACCAACAACATCCTCGGCACGCGCAATGTCGTCGAGGCGGCGCTCGACAACGAGACCGAGCATCTCGTCAACATCTCGACCGACAAGGCGGTGCGGCCGACGTCGATCATGGGCGCCACCAAGCGGGTCGCCGAGCAGATCGTCCTCACCGCGGCGATCGGCGAAAACCGCAAGTTCGTTTCGGTGCGATTCGGCAACGTGCTCGGCTCACGCGGCTCGGTGATCCCCACCTTCTTGAAGCAGATTCAGGAAGGCGGGCCGGTGCTCGTCACGCACCCGGAGATGCGCCGCTACTTCATGACGATCCCCGAGGCGGTGCAGCTCGTGCTTCAGGCGGGCGCGCTCGGCAAGGCGGCGGAGCTGTTCGTGCTCGACATGGGCGAGCCGGTCAAGATCGTCGACCTGGCGCGCGATCTCATTCGGTTGTCGGGTCTGGAAGAAGGCAACGACATCGAGATCGTCTTTACGGGCGTACGCCCCGGTGAGAAGCTCTACGAGGAAGTGCTGTTCGGCGGCGAAGACGTGCAGCCGACCGGCCACCCGAAAGTCTTGCGCGCTGTCGTCACGCACGGTGAGAATCGCGCGTTCGTCGACCAGGTCGACGCATTGATTCGCCGCGCGCTGGTGCACTCGCCGGACGACACCGAACTACGCGGCGCGCTCCGCGTCCTCGTGCCCGAGTTCGCGCACGAAGATGCGCGCACCGATCCGCGGCAGCGCGCCCCGCTCCGGGCGCCAGCCGCTCCGCGGCCTTCGTTGACGAAGTAGTCGAGCGAAGAAAGCGCGCCGGCGACCAGTTACCAGTGGACGCGCGTTCCAACCTGCAGCTGCAGGTTGGTGGCGTCCTTCACGAAATTGCGATTGAGCTCGCGCGTGAGCGTGAGGCCGGCGATGATGTCGGCGCGCGGCCGGAACATCGTCCGCTGCGCGCCGAGACTTTGGTAGACGTCAGCCCCCCGCGGATCGGAGAGGTTGCCGTCGCTCGACGCGCGGTTGATACGATCCCAGGCGAACGTCCATTTGCCCGTGGGATCATAGCGGTCGACGGAGAGGTTCGTTCCAAGACCGCCAAACCCGGCGGCCGATCCAAGTACCTGCCCCAGCTCTGTATGCCCTTGCGGCAGCGCGACGTTGACGTAGAACGGCGCTTGCGGCCGCGCCAACGCAAGATGCGTCACACGCGTGTTCAGCAGCTCGCCGCGCAATACAGTGAACGATCGCGAGCCGCTCGCCCAGACTTTTTGCATGCCGAGCATGTAGCCGCTGACGTGGTCGGGTTCGAGCGTGAGATCGCGCCGATCGGCATTCCGATCGTCGCGTCCGAACTCGCCGTACACCTCGACGCCACTCGCCGGAAAGACGGCTCGTGCGAACAGTGACGCGAGCTGATTGTCGCTTGCCGACTCCGTGCCGCGCAACGCATGCACGATCGTGCCCGGCCCAATGCCGCTCGAGAGCCAAGGCGAATGAAAGAATCGGCTCGCGCCGAATTCCACGTTCGGCAAGCCGCGCGGGACAATGCTCGCGACGACGCCCGTCATCAAGCGATGCGCCGCCGTATCACCCGCCGGCGAAAACGCGGTCTGATCCAGCCGTCCGGCTTCGGTGCGCGCGTCGAGCTTGAACAGCCAGAGGTCCACCGCGCCGTTCGTGCCGAGGTACGCGTGCGGAAACCCGGCGGCGTTGTTGCCGAGGATGAGCGGATGCTCGACGGCCGGCCCCCAGTGCTGGTCGGCGGTCGAGGCGCCGAGCGCGACGTACGGCAGATCCAGCCGCACGGAGCTCTGTCCCGGATCGATACGCTTGTACGACCCGTCGCCGAAACGTTGCGGCTGGTCGATGAATATCGGCACGAGCTCGTTGCCGAATCGCAGCGGACCGGTTTGTCCGTTGTTCGCGAGCGTGAATCCCTGGTTCTGCGCGACGAACACCATCGGCTCGGCGACGATGCTCAGGCGACCGATCATCGCCGTAAAGCCGCCGGTCGCGGCCGCGGTCAGGCCGCGTCCCGCCCAGATCGGTCCGTCGTTGAAGCCATAGGGAAACGTGGTGTTCTCGATCGTGCGAATCTCGGGCGCGAGAATGCGAAACCGGCGCGACGAGGGATCGGCTCTCCGAACACGCGCCGCCCATGGATGCGACGTATCGCTCGGCGCGAGATTATCCGCTTCACGCAAGCCGAACTCGCGCACCGACCAGGGATGCGGCGCGACGATTCCGCGCAGCTGCAGCACGCGCAGGTAGTTCTCGACGTCGCTGTTCACCTCGACGAGCTGGCCGGTGGCGCGATCGATCGGTACCTGGGCGCTCGCGCACAGCGGTAGAGTCGCCACAGCGGCCGGCGCCGCGAGGCAGCGCAGCATGCGGCGGGCAAATGAGCTCACGCCGCTCTCCGTCCGGAGTCGCCGTTTCGGTCGAACGGGTTCGCCAGGAGCGCGCGGACCACGCCACGCTCCTCGCGCGAGATGAGCAGGAACCACGCCGTGGGCACGTAGGCGAGCAATATGACAACTGTAAATAGTAAACGCTCACGAGTGGTGTCGAGCGCGGCGCCGGCCCCCAGCGCCGCGGCCAGGAAGACCCAGATCGCGCTGCGCAGCGACGGCCGCGCGGCGGCGCCAAGGAACCGTGCCGAGAGAATGCAGAGCATCGTCGTGTCGACGGTGACGCGGAGCGTCCACGCCATCGCGACCCCGGGCAGTCCAAACCTGCTGCCGAGTGTCCACAGGGCGGCGATGTACAACGGCAGCTCGAGCAAGTTGAGCTTTCCCGTGAGATCGGCGCGGCCGACGCCCTGCAGCGCCACGAAGCCGACGTAGCCGACGGCGTTGATGAGCACACCGACGGCGATCCACTGCAGCACCGGCGCGCCTGCCTGCGCAACGTCGGCGCGGCGGATCCACAGCAGGAGGATCTCGTGCGGCAGCGTGACGAGAATCAGCACCGCGGGGAACAGCACGATGAGCATCGTGCGAATGCCCGCGTTGAACAACACGATCGTGCGCTCCCGGCTTTTCGCGAAGCTTTCGGCGAACGCGGGAAAGAGCACACCCACCACGGCGGTGGGAAACGTCAGCAGCTTGCTCACCGCGTCATACGGCGTTCCGTAGTAGGCGACGTCGGCCATGGGAAACCGCGCGCTGACGAAAAAGCGATCGACGTACGTCATCAACGGACTGACCACGTTGCTCACCGTCATCCACCCGCCGACGCGCAACAACGGGAGCACGACGTGACGGCGCACGATGATGCGGCGGCTCAGGAACCAGTAGCGTTTGATGCACACGGTAAAGTGCGCCGCCCAGCCCATGAAACGGCCGAGCACGAGCACCAGAATCACCGCGTCGAGGCGCTTCGTGAACGGCAGGACCGCGAGTGGGGCGACGTACGAGAATACCGCCAGTGGAATGCGGAGCGCCGTGGCAATACCAAAGTGCTGATGCGCCTCGATGATGCCGCGGAACCCGGCGGTCGAGACGACGATGGGCAGCGACGCCGCGAGGATGTAGAACGCGCGCGTGGTTTCCGGTTGCAGCGCGTCGGGAATGTGCATCACGCGTCCGACGAGTGCCGGCGTCGCGACGGTGAGCACGAGCGCCCCGACGGTGCCGAGCGCGAACATGAGCATGAGCGCCGTCCAGCCGAGCGTCTCGAGCTCTTCCTCCTGCTGCGATCCGAGGCGGCTCGCGACGGCGTGCGTGAGCGCGCGCCCCAACCCCAGGTCGACGAAACCGAAGTAGCCGACGATCACCCACGCGAGCGTCAGCACGCCGAAGCGATCGATGCCCAGCCCATGAATGAGCAGCGGCGTCGACACCAGCGCGGCGGCCATGGGAGCGACCTGGCCCGCGAAGTTGAGCGCCGTGTTGTGCGCGAGTCGTCTGGAGTCGGACATCAGCCTTTAAGATTAACAGGTGCGGTTCGGCCGCCGGCATAAAAAAACACCGCGTCAAACTTCGCCAACGGAAGTGAATGACCACACCGCGGGTCACGATCGTCACCGCCAGCTACAACCAACGCCGCTTCATCGGCGCCTGCATCGAGAGCGTGCGCGCGCAGTCGTATGACGACTGGGAGCAGGTGGTGGTGGACGACGGCTCGACCGATGGCACGGCCGATGTCGCGGAGAGCTTCGGCGATCCGCGCATCCGCGTGCTGCGTCTGCCGCATCGCGGCCTGACCCATCTCGCCGAGTCCTACAACGCGGCGCTCGCGGCATCGCGCGGTAGCCTGGTGGCGGTGCTCGAAGGCGACGATCTGTGGCCGGCGGACAAGCTGGCGACGCAAGTCGCGGCCTTCGACGACAGCGACGTGTTCCTGTCATGGGGCCGCGCGCTGGCGGTGGATGACAAGGGCCGCACACTGCGCCCGTTGTCGACGGTGCGGACCGACGCGCCGTGGCGGGATTTCGACGCGGTCGAGGTGTTTCGTCGTCTCGCGCGGACGAACGTTCTGGCCCCGGCGGCATCCGTCATGATGCGGCGAAGCATGCTCGACGCGGTGGGCGGGTTTCAACAGGGCGGATCGTCCTACTTCGTCGATCTGGCGACGTGGCTGACGTTGACGGCTCGCACTCGCGGCCGCGTGCGATTCGTGAATCACACGCTGGCGCACTATCGCGTGCACGAGCACCAGACGACGCAGCGGTTCGGCCGTGAAATGGACGCCGAGCATGTGGGCGTGGTGCTCGACGTGGCGGCGCGGCTGGACGGCGACACGCAGGCGCGGCTGGGGTGGGATACGCTGCGCCGGGAGACGGAGGCGGCCGGCGTGGTGGCCGCGGCGCGGCGTGCGTTGGCGGCGTCGGACTACGGCGCGGCGCGGCGGAGCTTTTCGCGGGCGCTGGTGCGGGCGCGCACGTGGCCGGATCGCGCGAAGGCGGCGCTCGGCCTCGTCTCGGCGCTGGCGCACGTCGACTTGCTTGGCAAGGCGCTGGCGGCGCGCGCGTCGTACTTGAGCGGTGATTAGGGTTTGCTAATTAATATTCGTTAATTAGCACATATTAATTCATATATACTCATGAGTTGCGCCGAGACGCGTTCTTCGCGGTGCGCCGCGGCGGTGCGCGCGGCACCCGCCTCGGTCAGGCGCCGCGCCAGGCCGGGGTCCCGGAGCACGCGCCCGATCGCGGCCGCCAGCGCGTCGGGATTCGCTGGCGGCACCAGAAGCCCCGTCTCGCCGTCGACGACCACCTCCGGCGTACCGCCCGTGTTCGTCGCGACCACGGGCGTCTCCGCCATCATGGCCTGAATCGCCGACGTCGGCATCGCCTCGCGATACCGCGACGTCAGCACGAAGACGTCGAACAGACGGTAGTAGAGCGCTTCGTTCGACTGAAAGCCCGCGAATCGAACGATCGGCTCGAGTCCGCGCGCGGCCACGAGATCGTGCAGCGCCCGTTCGTTGTCGCCGGTCTGCCCGCGCCCTGTCCCGACGATCAGCACCCGCAAACGCGGAAACTCACCGGCCAGTCGCTCGGCCGCGGCGACGAGGTCCTGCGGACCCTTTCCCTCGACGAGCCGGCCCATGTAGCCGACGACGAGGTCCGATGCGTCGAGTCCCCAGCGCGCTCGCTCCGCGGCGATGTCGCCCGCACCGATTTCGGCGAGCCGGGCGTGCAATCCGCTGCCAACATACACGACGTCAAAGCGCGGATCGCCGGTGCCGCCGTAAAACTCCCGGATGGCGTGCGACACGCACACGATGCGCGTCGCCGATCGCTCGAGCAGTCGAAAGACGCGCCGCCCGAACTCGAAGTCGCGCACCCACCACACGACGTGCGCGCCGCTCCCGGCGAGCGCGAGGGCCGACATGTACGCGGTGCGCGACGTGTTGGCGACGACGACGTCGGGCCGGAGCCCGAGCACGAGCCGGCGCAGCGCACGCGCTCGGCCGATCAGGTGCGGAACGCGAAGCGGCGACAGCGCACGCAGCCGCGGCCAGTCGAACTCGTGGACGGCCGCGCCGGCATCGCGAAAACGGCGTGTCATCTCCGGTTCATCTCGCCCGCAAACCACGTGCGCCTCGAAACGATCGCGGTCCAAATGCCGAATGTGCTCGGCGAGCGCGAGCTGCGCGCCGCCGATGATTGGGCTGTGGTCGAGGAAGACGATGCGCGTCACGGTGGGAACGAAGGTGACAACGAGAGTGACAGGGAATGTACTAGACACCCTCCGGCGAAGAGCCTATCCTGCGCGATGCAATTGAAATGGGCACTCGCGGCGGTGGCGATGACCATCCTGCCGCTGCATCGCCATTCGAGCGCGGGCGCGCAGGTGTTGATTGGCAGTCCTGAGGACGACCGCCGACGCATCGCGCAAATACTCGGAACGCGTTCGGCGGCGGGTGAAATGATCCGCTCGCCGTCGTCGACGATCGAAGCGGACTCGCTATCGCGACTGCCGGTCGTCGGACTTGTGAGGCCCGTGATCGACGGCACGTACAACGCGCAGCTGCCATTCTCGATCGATGACGGCGCGCTGTGGGCCGGCCGGGGCGCGAGCACGCGGCTCACCGTCGGCATCGACGGACGGGTGGGCCCGGTGCGCTATCTCGCGGCGCCCGAGCTCATGCACAGCGCCAATCTTGCCTTCAGCGATTTACCGTCGAACATTCCGGGCCGAAGCAGCTTCGCGTCGCCCTTCTACGCGGGCCCCAGATCGATCGATCTGCCCGAGCGCTTCGGGCGTGAGCCATTCAGCACGATCACGCCGGGCCAGTCGGCGGTGTGGGTGAGCGCGCGCGGCGCGGACATCGGCGCCTCCACCGAGAATCAGTGGTGGGGTCCCGCGATTCAGAATGCGCTCGTCATGAGCAACAATGCCGCGGGCATTCCGTCGGTGTTCGTGCGAACGAATCGCCCGTGGCAGACGCGCATCGGCAGTTTCGAGGCGAAGGCTGTGGCCGGCGGACTCACCGAGTCGCGGTATTTCGACACGGTGTCGACGAACGACGTGCGTGCGTTGAGCGGCGTCGTCGCGACGTATTCGCCAAGTGTCGAGCCGAATGTCACCGTCGGCGTCTCGCGTGTCGTCTACGCGAACGCGCCGCGTGCGTCGAACATCGCCGGCAATGCGCTCGGCGCGCTGACGCGGTGGAGCACGACGCGCGTCGATTCGACGGCGACGGGCTCCGACGCCTTCGACGACATGATGTCGTTCTTCGGCCGCTGGATTTTTCCCGCGAGCGGGTTGGAGGTTTATGCGGAGTGGGCGCGCATGCTACCGCCGGTGTCGTTGCGCGACTGGCTCATTGCGCCGCAGTACACGCAGGGCTTCACGATCGGTATGCAGGTGGCGCGACCGATTCGCGCGGGCGCGGTCCTCAGGTTTCAAGCGGAATTCACGGATCTCGAACAAACCCCGCCGTCGCGCGCCGGCGACACGCTGACGTATTACACGAGCCGCGCGGTGGCGCAGGGCTACACGCAGCGCGGCCAGGCGATCGGCGCGGCGATCGGGCCCGGTGGATCGAGCCAGCTCGTGGCCGTCGACTACATGCCCGCGCGATGGGACGTCGGCCTGTTCGCCGAGCGCATTCGGTGGAACAACGACGTGTATTATCTGCAGCCGAGCGGTTTCTCGTTCTTCGCGCAGGACGTGAGCGTGATGGGCGGATTGCGCGGAACGTTTCGCTGGCGGAGGAGCGAGGTGCACGCCGAGTTCAGTCTATCGCAGCGGCTCAACTTTCTGTTTCAGGCGCTGCGAGGCGGGTTCGGCCCCGAGCGCTCTAACGACGCGCAGGATCACTCGTTGCGATTCTGGATCGTGCCGTAATCGCCGAAGCAGCGGCGGCGGACGCCGTGCGAGCCGTTGAGGCGCGGCTCGCATCGAGATCCCAGGCCGCGATGATGCCGCCCGTGACATCGTCCTCGACCGTCGGCAGGCTCACGTGCGCGTGTACGTCAGCGAACGGTGCGGGCGAGTGAATGACGACGTCGGCTTCGACGACGCCGACCTGTTGCGGCAGCGGATTGAAGTGCAGAAAACCGTTCGCGTCGCTGGTCATCGTGAAATCGGCTGGCGTGACTTGAATGCCGCCCGTGCGATGAAAGTCAGCCTGCACACCAGCGACGCCACGGCCACCGATCTGCACGAGTCCGACCCACGGCAGATACGGCCCCACGGACCAGACGCCGAAGAAGCTCGCGTCGTCGTCATCGTGCGGGCGAAGGGTCACGTTCTTGATCGTCTCCACCGACCCGAGTCGCGGAACGATCGTGAGATCTCCCACGACGGCGCCTTCGCCGAGTGCGCGGAGCGGAAACAGGAATCGCCCGCCGCCATCAGTCGTGGCGTTGAACGATTCCGGATCGGTGTGTGCGCCCGACGTGCGATGGAACGAGACGGCGATCGCGGTCGCGGGCTTGCCGGTGGCGCGGTCGTGGACCTCGCCGACATACAGCAACGACGGTCCGACACCAAACCGCAGGATGTTCACCTCGGGACTGAGCAGCTGCGTCGACGTGAGGCGAACGCCGTGGATCGTGTCCGGCGCGAAGGGCGCGGGGAGTGTCGCGATGAGATTGCCGACGACGTCGCCGACGGTGAAGGCGTGCTCGTTGACGTCGAACAGCGAGCCGCGGCCCGCCGCGTCGGTTATGACGCCGTAGTCGGGATTGATAGCTCCGTCGATGTCGTAGAACGAGATGCCCGTGGTTCTCACGAAATCCAGGCGAATTCCACTCGCGCGAGGTTGGCCGGGACCGCGGAAGTAGACTTCCGCGGCGTACGGGAAGTGCGGGTCGTCTACCCACGTCGGGATGATGGTGCCTTCGCCGCGGCGCTCGGTGGTCGAGAAGGTCTGGCCGTCGATGCGGTACGAGCCCGATTCCTTCCTGGTGACCGCAATGGCGACGGTGACGCTGCCCGCTGATTGGGCGGGAATCGTGACCGCCCAATGCCCGTTGCCGTCGGTGACGGTCGAGACGGAGTCGGCTTCGAGCCCGACGCCTCCGGTGCGCACCACATCGACACGCGCGCCGGATTGGACGCTCCCTGTCAGGTGGGAGATGATCGTGCCTTCCAGGGCCAGTTGTGGCCGGGTCGTACACGACGCCGTTCCGCTGCATGGATCGCACGCGGCCATTGCGGTCATCGCGCCGAAGCTCAGCGCGGCGAGTATGCCGCGCCGAACCATGCGAAGGACGTGCGGCGAGCCGAAGGCGGGTACCACGTGTATCGTCCTGCCCGGGGAGGTCGCCGATACGCCGGCCGGCGACGGCTATTCGCCCGGCTTGAGGGGGCTGAGAGGGCGCAGCACGACCGCGGCCGTGCGGAACATGATGCGCGTGTCCTGAACGAGCGTGCGCTCTCGAACATAACGCAATTCCAGGTCGCAGCGTTCCGGATAGCCGACCGCCTGCCTGCCATTCACGGCCCAGGCGCCGGTCAGGCCCGGCTTCACCGACAGCACGAGGTCGCGGTCGTCGCCGTACATCTCCAGCTCTTCCTCGACCACGGGCCGCGGACCGACGAGCGACATCTCGCCGATGAGCACGTTCCACAGCTGCGGCAGTTCGTCGAGACTGGTGCGGCGCAAAAAGCGGCCGATGCGCGTCACGCGCGGATCGACACTGTCAGGAATCTTGAAATGATTCTGCCGGTACTCCTCGTACATTCGCGGATCCGCGCGCAACACCTGCTCGGCGTCGGCGCGCATGGTGCGCAGCTTGAGGCAGCGGAATTTCTTTCCACGGAATCCGACGCGCTCGTGCGGGAAGAACGGTGCACCGCGCGACTCGAGACGAATGAGCGTGGCGAGGGCGACCATGAGCGGAGCCGTCACGATCAGCCCGATCGAGGCGCACATGACGTCCATCACGCGCTTGGCCGCGTTGTCGACGGGATGGCGCGGAATCTTGGTGAGCTGGACGAGCGGGCTGTCGCCGCTCCACACCACCACCGGCTCGTGCTCGGCCAGCACTTCCGTCGGCATCACGGCGAGCACGTCGCAATGATACGCGAGCGCGAGGTCGGCGACGCGCCGCATCGCGGACGGTCCGATCTCACCCGCCACGAGCAGCGTGTCGACGTGGCCGCCGCGAATCAACTCCGCGGTCTCGACGAGCGCGGTGCCGCTCGATTCCGGTGCTTCGACGTCGACGGCGATGGAATCGACGACGGAGAAGCGCCGTCCTACGACCGCCGGGTGTGCGAGCGCGCGCGGCAGATCGCCGGGGGCGCCGATGACGAGCACGCGACGGTGCAGTCGCTGTTTGCCGCCACGTTCCCGAGCTGCTTCACTGCGTTCGTTGGCTTGATTGGGCTGCGCATTGCGAAGCACAACGGGTGTCTGTCGTTCAGGCATCCGGGCGGTCAAAATGTGATGGTATGATCTGCTTCAAGGTGCTACAACTGACTCGCACAATTCTAGTTGAATCGAGTTGAGTGTAACAGCACCCACGGGAAATTGAACGGTCGGGACCGATCTCGGCGATACGTGTGCGGTACGGCACCGGCATCGAGGCGCAATGGAGCAGCAAGGGTCAGGCCTCCACCGCGACTTCGACGGCGGACCGGCGGGCGAGCTTTTCCGACGCGAATCGCTCCCATTCGCGCGCCACGAACGATTCGAATTCGCGACGGAAACGATCTTCCGCGAACCGCTGCGCGTTGCGACGACATGCGTTCGTGTCGATCGGCCTATCCAAATTCTCGAATAGCCGAACCGCTTGGGCGATCGCTACGTCACTCTGCGTGTCGAAGAACACCCCCGTTGGCTCCGCGGCGTCGAGACCGCGAACGGTTTCCGTCGCGCCGCCGCGCGCGAACGCGATCACCGGCGTACCGGCCGCCTGTGCTTCCACGGGCGCAATGCCGAAATCCTCCTCGGCCGCGAAGATGAATGCTTTCGCCCCTTGCACGAGCGAGCGGAGCCGTGCGCGGTCTACCCGGCCGACGAGCGTCACGTTCGGTCCGGCAGCTGCTCGCACCTTCGCGGCATCCGGCCCGTCTCCTACGATGATCAGACGACGGTTGGGCATGTGGCGGAAGGCGCTGGCGATGAGGTCGGTTCGCTTGTATGGGACGAACCGACCTGCCGTGATGTAATACTCCTCCGGCTCGGAAGGCTCGGCGGGACTGCCGAAGTAGTCCGTCGCGACCGGCGGGTAGATCACCTCCGAGGGCCGCCCGTACGCGCGGCGAATGCGGTCGCCGATGTAGTGGGAGAGCGTGGCGAAAGCCCTGACCGACCGCGTGTTCGCCTTGTCCCAGCGCCTCAAGACCTCGAGCACCGTTCGCGCGAGGGCGCCCTTGAGGCCGCGGCTCAAGCCTGACTCGCGGAGATATTGCTCGCGCAGATCCCACGCGTAGCGCATGGGCGACAGGCAGTAACACAAGTGGATCTGCCGGTCGTGGGTGCGCACACCCTTGGCCACCGCGTGCGAATTGGAAATGACGATGTCGTAATCGCTTACATTGAGGGACCTTACCGCGGCCGGGAACAGCGGCAGCAGCGAGCGGTATCGCTTCTGGATGTTCGGAAGCCGATTCAGGAACGACGTGGTGGTCTTCCCCACTCCCAGAAACTGCCGATCTTCGGCCGGCATTCGGTCGACCAGGGTGAAGACATCGGCGTCGGGAAACGTTTTGAGAAGCTCGCGGAGCACCAACTCGGACCCGCCGAGGGTGATCAGCCACTCCTGAACGATGGCGATACGTGGTGTCACAGAGCTATTCTACTTGACCTATGAACGTGCAGACAACGGGCACGAATGCATAAAGTGTTAACTGTCTTGGTCATAGCCACCCTGGCTATGGGCAGTGCCGCCCATCCCGCACCGCTGGGTGCGCAGCAGCCGGCTCAACAAGGCGACTCCGTTTCCGCGGCAGTTCGCCGCGCGGCGAACGCGCTCGTGCAGCCGGGCGACCGGGTGTGGCTCCACGTGTGGCGCGAGCCCAAGCTCAGCGACACCGTCACGGTTGATGAGCGCGGCCAGGTGCTCTTGCCGAAGATTGGCGTCGTCAACGCGTCGTCAATGAGCATCGCCGCGTTTCGGGATACTGTGCGCGGCCGCTTCGCGGAGTTTTTTCACGATTCGCCGATCGACCTGATCGTACTTCGGCGCATCGCCGTGAACGGCGCGGTGAATCGCCCGAACATCTACTTCGTCGACGTGACGACGACGCTGCGCGACGTGATCGCGCGCGCCGGCGGAGTCGCTTCGGATGGAGACGAGAATGCGGTCACGGTCATTCGTGACGGCAAGGCAACACGCGTGGTCGATTGGCAGAGTGATTTCTCCACGAAGTCCGACCTCTACTCGGGCGACCAGGTCGTCGTCGGCCGAAAGAGCTGGATCAAACAAAATCTCATCTCGGTACTGAGCCTGCTCACCGTCGTTTCGTCACTCGTCATCGCGGCGCGCCGATGAGCGCAACGACCGCCGCCGACACGATCGATCTTGCCGACGTCGGTCGCGCGCTGCGACGCGGCTGGCAGGCCATCGTGCTCTTCGTGGTGCTGG
Source organism: Gemmatimonadaceae bacterium (assembly GCA_035606695.1). Lineage (NCBI taxonomy): Bacteria > Pseudomonadati > Gemmatimonadota > Gemmatimonadia > Gemmatimonadales > Gemmatimonadaceae > Gemmatimonadaceae bacterium. Next base: position 70,183 of record DATNEW010000027.1, on the reverse strand, counting down.
GCGCGCTGGCCGCCGTCGCCGTCATCGTCTTCGCGCCGCCGAAGTTCGGCGGCGAAGCGAGTCTCGTGCTGAAAACCGGCGGCGACGCGGGCGCATCCGTGCTGTCGCGCTTGAGCGGCGGCCTGAGTGACGCGGGCGGCATGTTGTCCGGGGCGCTCAAGTCGCCGATCGAAACGGAGATCGCGATTCTCGACAGCCGCGCCGTCGCGGGGCGCGTGGTCGATTCGCTGCTGCTTCAGGCGCGCGTCGTCGAGCCCCGTGGCACACCGACCAATCGGCTCGTTGCGTCCTACGCGCTCGCGCCCTCGTTTGCGCCGCGGAAGTACACGTTCACGCGCGCGGGCGATGGCAGCTATCTCGCCGTGACGAAAGGCGACAGCGCGAAGCTCATGCCGGGGGTGCCGGGCAAGCTCGCCATCGGTCAGGTGACGTTGATGCCGGGAGTCACCGCCCCCTCGCTCCAGCTCGAGTTTCGCGATCACGAGGATGCGATCGCGCGGCTCACGAAGCATCTGTCGATCGACAAGGCGGGCGGTGAAGTCGCCAAGATCGGCTATCAGGGCGACGACTCGATCAGCGCCGCGGCGGTTCCGAACGCGCTCGTCGCCATCTATCTCGCGCGCCGCACGACGACGGATCGCGGAGTCAATCAGCATCGCGTCGAGTTTCTCGAGGCGAAAGCGGATAGCGCGTCGCGCGAGCTCGCGGCGGCAGAGCAGGCGCTGCGCCGGCAGCAGGAAGCGAGCGGTGTGATCGACCCGCAGGTCGTCGGCAAGCTCGAGCTCGAACGCGCCGTGCAACTTCGCGGCGCGCTCACCGAGATCCGCGTCGAGGACGGCGCCATCAAGCAGTTGATGCAGCAGGTGAAGAGCGGCACCATTCGCCCACGTGATCTCGGCGCCTATCCCGCGTTCTTGAAAAGCGCCGGCGTGAACGAGTTGCTCAGCCAACTGACGCAGGTCGAGACCGACCGCTACAAGCTGCTCGAGAGCCGCACCGAAAAAGATCCCGAAGTCATTGCGCTCACGCAGAGCAGCAAGAGTCTCGAAGGGCAGATGGTGGCGATGGCGCAGACGTATGCCACGTCGCTCGAGCGGCAGGAAGCGGACTACCAGACCGAGCTGGATGGACTCACGCAGAAGATCGCCGGACTGCCCGCGGTGTCGCAGTCGGGCCTGCGGTTGCAGCGCGACGTGTTGCGTCTCGGAACGATCTACGCCGGCATTCAAGCGCAGCTCGTCGGCGCGCGACTCGCGGCGATCGAGGAAGGCGGCGACGTGCGTGCGCTCGACGTCGCGACGGTGCCGCGCAAGCCGGCGTTCCCGGACCCGGTAAAGACGGCGGGATTCGGGATCGGCGGCGGTCTTGGCGCCGGTCTCGTGGCAGCACTTCTTCTCGGCTTGCTCGGACGCTGGATGCAGGATCCGCGTCAGGTCGAACAGACGACGGGCTTTCCGGCGCTGCGGTTCGATTCGGCGATTCCGCTCTTCATCGGTACCGACACGGCGCAGACGATTCTCGTATTGCCGATCGATCCGCGCGCGCGCGCGGAGCCGGTGGCGCGGCAGATCGCACAAACGGCGCTCGCCCGCTCGATGTCGGCGACGGTGCTCGACCTCTCGTCGCTCGACGTTGCGGCGCAGCCGCTGCGCTTGAGCGCCACCTCGAACGGCAACACCAACGGCGGGAATGGCGCTATCGACGTGAACGCATCGATCGAGCGCCTCGAGCAGGAGCACTCGCTCGTCGTCGTGCAGCTGCCGAGTCTCGGATCGGCGGCGACGATCGCGGCGCTCAGGCGCTCGCGGCCCGTCGTGCTCGTGGTGCCCGAACGGCGCATCGATCGCGCGGAGCTCATGGGTGCGGTGCAAACGCTCAAACGTCTCGACATGCCGTGCGCCGGCATCGTGCTGAGCGGAAACGCCAATGGCGCTCTCGCGAACTGAGCTTCCGACGGCGCCTGCGAGCTCGTCTCGACGCGCGTCCGCAACGCTGACGAGTTTCGGGCCGGCCACCGTCGTTCGCGGGGTCAGGCCCAGCCTGATCATTCAGGCCATGCTGCTGATGTTGTTCATCGCGAACCTCGGCCGCATTCCGGTGTTGTCGACGGGCGAACGGCAGGCACCGATCCTGATCAACGATTTGTGCGTGGCGTGCATCATCGGCGTCGCGGGTCTCGCTAGTTTGCGTGCGCGTTCGCTGCGGCTGGATTCGGTGGCGCTTTTGACACTGCTCTTCGCGTGCGTCGGTGCCGCGTCGGCGGTGCTCGCCATTCCGCGCTTCGGGCTGTCGGGGTTCGAGCTCGTGGTGAGTCTCGCGTATCTCGCGCGCTGGATGTTCTACGCGGCGGTGTACGTCGCGATCATCAACACCGTGCGCCGAGAGGAAGCCACCGCCGTGTGGAATGCGGCCGAACACATGCTGCTGCTCTTCGCGGTATTCGGAATCTTTCAAACCGCGTTTCTGCCGGGATTCGCGCAGATGGTCTATCCGGATTCGCGCGCGTATTACGACTGGGACATTCAAGGTCGCCGGTTGGTGTCGACGGTGCTCGAGCCGAACATCGCGAGCGCCATGCTGCTGGTCGGCTTTCTCGTCGCGCTCGGGCGTCTCGTCGCGGGCGCCAAGGTCGCGCACTGGAAGTTGCTCGTGCTGTTCACGGCGCTGGTGCTCACGCTCTCGCGCAGTGCGGCGCTGGGACTCATCGTCGGGAGTACGGTGCTGCTCATCGCGCGCGGTTTGTCGAAGCGCATGCTGCGGCTCGTTGTCGCGATCGGCGTATTGGTGCTTGCCGCCGCGCCGCTCCTGCTGAAATTCGCGGCGCAGTACGGAAAGCTGAAGTTCGACGCGTCCGCGGCGGCACGCCTGGTGAGCTGGCTGCATGCGTTCGAGGCGTTGCGCGATCATCCGATCATCGGCGTCGGGTTCAACACCTTTGGTTACGTGCTCGAGCGGGCCTACGGCGTCGAACGATTCGGCGCGGCGTCATACTCGAGCGACGGCGGCCTGTTGTTCATCGCGGCAATGACGGGCCTGGTCGGCCTCGCGGTCTACTGTTGGATGCTGCTGCAGATCATCAAGCGGTGCCGCAGCATCTGGCGCGACCCGCAGACGACGGCCGACGAGCGCGGCTTCGCGATGGGCGTGGCCGCGTCCATCTTCGCGGTGTGCGTCCACAGCCTGTTCGTGAACAGCCTCCTCACGCCATTCGTGATGGAGCTGCTCTGGGTGCAGTGGGCGCTGGTGTTCGTGCTGACGCGTCGCTCGCCGACAAGAGCGTCATAACCGCGTCGACGACCGCGGGCACGGTGATGCTCGCGACGCACGCGTTGTTGCTGCAGCGCGCGAACTCGCGGCCGTCGTAACACGGGCGGCAGGCGAGATGCTCACCGCCCCACAGCACGATCGTCTGCTCGTCCGCCACGATGAAATGCGACGGCGGTGTCGGTCCGAACAGTGCGACGAGCGGCGTGCGCACGAGGCGCGCGAGATGCATCGGCCCCGTGTCGTGCGAGACGACAGCGCGCGCCGCAGCGAGCAGCGAGAGCGTTTGCGGCAATGTCAGCTGCCCGATGCGATCGTCCACCGGAAGGTCGTCGAAATACGGGCGAACCCATGCGTCGTCACCGTTGCCGACGAGCGTCACGGTGCGGCCGCGCGCAACGAGCTCGCGCGTGAGTGCGACGTACGATTCAATCGGCCAGCGCCGGAGCGCGCTTTCGCGGAGTACGTTCTTCGCGCCGCCAGGTACGATCGCGATGTCGGTTTGGTCGCCCGCAGCCACGCCGACCCGCGCCCGCGCGAGCGGCCAGTGACCGGCGATCGGTCCAACGTTCTCTGCCTCGTCGAATAGACGGGCGTATTCGTCGCCGAGGAATCGCCCGGGCACGGGGTTCATCGCGGGGCCAATGCGCCGATCGAGCATGACACGCGGCGACGTGACGAGCGGCAGCGTGAGCGCCGCATATCGCGCGTCGACGTGCACCACGAACACGCGCGTGAAGCGCGCAAAGCCGATCGATCGCCAGGCGCGGATCAATTCGGCGAACCGCTGAAGCGCCGATCCGCGAAAGAGGCGGTGTTCATTCACGGCGACGACGCGCGTCACCCCCTCGAGCATCTCGGCGAGCGGCGCCGCGGTTTCACCGCTGACCCACGTGACCTCGGCCGCGGGCTGCTCGGAGCGAATGCGGGCGAGCAGCGCGCTGGCCATGACCACATCGCCGATGCCGGCGATGCGGACGATCAAATACCGCGGCACTTTAGGCGTCGGTCATCTCCTGAGAATGGCGGCCAGACCGATACCGGCCGAGAGGACGGACGCGAGGCCGGTGAAGAAGCCGGCATAGTCGAAGCTGTGATCGCCGGCCGACAGCGGGACCACCACAGTGCTGCCCGGCTCCGGTTGAGGCGTCGAATGATAGATCAAAAAGTGGCGGTTACGGCTTTCGACCTTGCCATTCGGCTGGCGGACGTAGGCGCGACCGACGTCGGACTTCGCGGTGCCGCCGCCAGCGGCGCGAATGTAGTAATCGAGATCGGCGCCCGGCACATAGGCTACCGCGACAGGCGAGTTGACCTGGCCGCTCATCTGCACCACGCCGGTGAACACCGGAACGATGATCGAGTCGCCGTCGGCCAATTGCAGATTGTCCGGTGCATTCGCGTCTCGCATCACGAGACCGAGATCCAGACCGATCCGCCCCACGCTGTCGCGTTGCCGATAGAACGACACGCCATTCGCGTACGCGTCCTTCGTGAGACCGCCGGCGCGTTCGATCAGCTCGCGCAGCGTTTCCGTTTTCTTCTGCAGTGTGTAGCGACCGGGATACTTCACTTCGCCCGAGATGCTGACGGTGCGCTGCAGCGCCCAGTCGGGCTGGCGAAGAATGAGGATGTCGTCATACGGCTGCAGTTGAACCTCGGGCGCGCGCGCCACCGGCGCCGGAATTCCGGGCGGAGCAACGTAGCGGCCGTCGGCCGTGCGGTCGAACAGATAGCTCGAGTCGAGCGGAACGCGCGTGGTTTTCGCCGTCACGCCGCCGGCGCGATTCTCGGGCATTCGCGCGACTTCGGCCTGCGTGAGCAACGCGCCTTCCTCGAGCCCGCCCGCGAGCAGCACGGCGTCGCGCATCGTCATGTTTTCGCGATACTGATATCGGCCCGGCTTGCGAACGGCGCCGCTGATGTTGATGTAGCGCTTCGAGCGGAATTCCGGCGTCGAGAACGTTCGTATCTGATCGCCGTCGGCCAGCGTGATGTCGTTGACGACCGCACCGGTGGTATCGCGCAGCTGCGCCGTCAGCATCTCGTAGGTCGAGTCGGGGCGAAGCCGCGATATCTGCACGGTTCCGAGATAACTGTCGGGCTTGAGCCCGCCCGCGCGGTGCAGCGCGTCCGACAACCGCATACCGGGCACGAAGCCGACGTCGCCCGGACTCCAGACATTCCCTTCGACCTTGACCCGCGCGGCGACACGCTTGGGAATTTCACCGACGCGCACGACGTCGCCATCCTCGATCCACGTTTCCGCCGCCGGATTTCGTCCGAGCGCCTGCGGCGGCACCTCGATCACGCGGCGGCTCGAGCCCAGGCTCGGGCGTTCGTTCGGGGGAAGTATACGTTCGATCTGAACGCGCGCCGGATCGGCGGTGGCGGTGAAGCCACCCGCCATCTGTACGAGATCGCTAATGGTCTCGCCCGCCTTGAGCTCATACGTGGCGGGACGGAGCACCGCACCGACGACGCGCGCGCGCGGACCGTGCGGCGGCACGAACACGACGTCGCCGCTCTCGAGACGTACGTCGTGTGATGCGTCGCCGTGGACGAGATAGTCGTACACGTCGAGCGTCCCGACGGTTGCCGTCCCGCGGCGAACGATGACGTTGCGCAGCGAGCCGGTTTCGGTGGGACCGCCCGCTTTGTATAGCGCATCCATGACCGAGCCGGCGCGCGAAACCTGGTACGCGTTCGGCTCGGTGACTTCGCCCGTCACGATGACGCGATTGGTGCCGACCTTGCTGACGTTGATCGAAAAATGAGTCCGCGCGTCCGGACCGCGCCGGATTCCCGAGTACACGCGACCAAGCCGCGTGTACAATTCGTCCTCGAGCTGCGCCTTGGTGAGATTCGCGACGGGCACCTGGCCGACGTTCGGAATGACGACGAATCCTTCGCGCGTCACCGTGAGCGGATACGAGGTCTCGACGTCGCCGGTGAGAATCAGCACTAACTGATCGCCCAAGCCAAACCGGTAATTATCATCGACCGGACCGGCGGTGTTGGCGTCGAACTGCGTCGTTTGGTTATGGAAAAAGTTCAGACCAAAGACCGTAAATCCGCTGTCGGCGATTTGCGCTCGCCCGCGCGACCTCAGCACGCGGCGCATCGCATCGGCAATCGTGTCGTTCTGGGCCGCCAGGGTCAGCGAGTCCATGAACGCGGAGTCCAGCTTCGATTTGAAGTTTCGGCGTCGGGTCGCGACGCGACTCAGTGAATCCGTCGTGGTCGTATCGCTCAGCCCGAGCAGGCGCATCGCGGCGAACACGTCAGCGCTCGGCACGGCTGTCGAGTCGGCCTTGCCGCCCGGCATGTAGGCGTCGAGCAGACTGTCGGGATAACCCTGGGCGCGCAGGCGCTCTTTGATTTGGTCCGGAGTGAGTCCGCTCGCCGCAAGCTGCGCCTGAAGCTTTCCGACGAGATCCGGCCGGTTCTGAAGCATGGCCTGGGCGTCGGCCGGAGACGGCGGCTTCGTCGGCGTTTGGGCCGACAGCCGATGCAGCGGATGGAAAAGAATGAGAGCCGCGAGCACGAGCCGCGCGGCGAGTCGTCGAAACGTCATAACAGGAACAAGCAAAGGAGGTTACAGCAAGGTGCGCCGACCGAGCTAGGAATAATGCACAGCGATCAACGCAATAGGAATCCAGAGCCTATCAGCAGGCCGACAGCGGCGCCGGCCAGGACGTCGATGCCGTAGTGGAACCCTCCGTACACCGCGCCGAGCGAAAGGAGCGCGGCGCAGACCGACACCACGATGCCCACGGCTCGTTGGCACCGAAGCGCCACTACGGCCTGCGTCACCGCGACGGCGACATGGGACGACGGAAAGGCAGCACCGCGCGACGAGCCTGCCGCGAGAAGACGCAAGGTGAATCGGCGCACCGGACCATCTGGAATGCCGGCGGGCGGCGCCCACGCGAAGCGCGGTCCTTCCACCGGAAAGACCACGAATACCGCGAAGCACACCGCATAGGTAGTGACGAGCGCGGCTGTGGTTCGGTCAAACGCCGGCCGCTGGCCGCGCAGAAACAGCAGCAGCGGCGGCAGGTAGATGACGGGGTAGTAGGACAGGTACGCGAGATGTAAGAGCTCGCTAATACCACGATACGGATAGCGGCCGGCGAGTGTCGCGGCGGGCGATTGCCCGAAGACGCCCCCCTCCCAACCCTGCACGACACCATCGTGCATCCGGCCGTCGAGCCCGGCGATCAGCGTGGGAAGCGACGCGTACAACACGGGCACCGCCAGCAGCGGAAGCCACGCCGCGGCGGAGCTGTTCGCGCGCCTGGAGATGAGCATCAACGAGATCGCGAGCAAAACGACGTGCGCCACGGCGAACGGCCACGCACCCTCGCCGCGTACGCCGCCACGAATCGCCGGGACGACGGTCGCGGCGAGATAGACGGCGAGAATGCGCAACGCGAGCGGCGCCGGCGCATTCGTGTCGCGCGCGCCGGACACGGTCACGTTGCGGCGAGTCCAAGCTCGCGCAGCACATCCGCGAGCTGCACACGCCAGTCAGGCAGCTCGAGTCCGAATGTCGTTTGAAGCTTGGTGTTGTCGAGCAACGAGTACCGCGGGCGCGCCGCGGCCGCTCCGAATTCGTGCGTGCTGATGGATTCGACGTTGGCGCCGACACCGGCACCGTCGAGAATCGCGCGCGCAAAGTCGAACCAGGTGGTCGATCCCCGGGCCGTCATGTGATACACGCCGGAATGCGCCGAGATGTCGTTGGGTGAGGCGGTGCGTTCGAGGATCGTGACCACGGCAGCCGCGATCGCCGCCGCCGAGGTCGGCGCGCCGGTCTGATCGCCGACGACGCGAAGCTGGCCGGTCTCGCGCGCGCGGCGCAGAATCGCGAGCAGGAAGTTGCGGCCGCGTGGCGCGTAGACCCAGCTCGCTCGGAAAATGAGATGCGGCGCGCCGGACTGCCGCACCGCTCGTTCGCCCGCGAGCTTCGTTCTGCCGTACGCACCCAGCGGCGCCGGTGCGTCGGATTCGACGTACGGCGTGGCACTCGTTCCGTCGAAGACATAATCGGTCGAGAAATGAACGATCGCCGCGCCGATCGCGTGCGCCGCGGCGGCCATCGCGCCCGGAGCGACCGCATTTACCCGATGCGCCGCCGCCTCGTCGGACTCCGCGGCGTCTACGGCGGTGTACGCGGCGGCATTCAATACCAGCCACGGCTGGTGTTGCGACACAGCCTCGCGCACCGCTGTCTCGCTGTTCAGGTCGACGCTCGCGCGATCCGGCGCGACGACGTCGTGCCGCGCCGCGAGCCGCTCGTACAGCGCGTCCCCGATCTGACCGCTGCGGCCGAACAGCAGGATGGGGCGGTGGCGGCTCACGGCGGCGGTGTTTCCAGAATTAGTATTAACAATCTGGTAATTCCGGAGGCGCCAGCTCGCCAAGGCGGCGGGCCGATGCATCGCGGGGCGCCACGAGCGTCGCCCGCCCCGGCCACGCAATCGCCAGCTCGGGATCGTCCCAGCGGATCACGCGCTCGGCCGCGGGATCGTACCGCGTCGAGCACTTGTACGCCACCACGGCAAAATCGCTCAGGACGAGATAGCCGTGCGCGAAGCCAGGCGCCACCGACAGCTGGCGGCGATTTTCCGCGGTCAGCGTCTCGCCCACCCATTGCCCGAACGTCGGCGATCCGCGCCGCACGTCGATCGCGACGTCGAAGATCTCGCCTTCGAGCGCGTACACGAGCTTGTGCTGTCCGTTGGGATGCTGAAAGTGCATGCCCCGCAACACACCACGGCGCGAATGCACGACGTTGTCCTGCCGCCACTCGGACGGCAGTCCCAGCGCCGCATATCGCTCGAGCTCCCATGCCTCGAAGAACAACCCGCGATCGTCGTGGAACGCTTTCGGCTCGATGACGAGCACCCCGTCGAGCGCCGTCGCGCGTGCGTCCATCAAACCAGCGGCGACTGGTGCAGCATCTGGAGCAGATACGCGCCGTAGGCATTGCGCATCGGCCGAGCGAGCTGCTCCACGCGTTCGGCGTCGATGAACCCCATGCGCCAGGCGATCTCTTCCGGACACGCGATCTTGAGCCCCTGCCGGCGCTCGATGGTCTGAATGAACGCGGCGGCCTCGTGCAGCGACTCCGGCGTCCCCGTGTCGAGCCACGCCGCGCCGCGCCCGAGCACTTCCAACCGCAGCGTTCCGCGCTCGAGGTACGTCCGGTTGACATCAGTAATCTCTAATTCGCCGCGCGCCGAGGGCTTGAGATGGCGCACGACGTCCACCACGTCGTTGTCGTAGAAGTACAACCCGGTGACGGCGAAGTTCGACTTGGGCTGCTTCGGCTTCTCCTCGATGCCGATGATCTTGCCTGAGGCGTCCAGTTCCGCCACGCCGTAGCGCTCGGGATCGTGGACGTGATAGCCGAAAATGGTCGCGCCGGATACCTGTCGCGCCAGCGTCTGCAGGCGCGCCGACAAACTCTCGGAGTAGAAGATGTTGTCGCCCAGGATCAGCGCGCTGTCGTCGCCGCCGATGAACTCTCGGCCGATGATGAACGCCTGCGCCAGGCCCTCCGGCGCCGGCTGTACCGCGTAGTGAAGGCAGATCCCCCACGCCGATCCGTCGCCGAGCAGCGCGGAGAACCGCGGTGCGTCTTCCGGCGTCGTGATGATGAGAATGTCGCGCAATCCCGCGAGCATCAGCGTCGACAAGGGATAGTAGATCATCGGCTTGTCGTAGACGGGCAGCAGCTGCTTGCTCATGATGCGCGTCATCGGATGCAGCCGCGTACCCGCTCCGCCGGCGAGAATCAGTCCTTTCATCGCATTCCCACCGTGCCCAGACGTTCGCCACGATACCGCGCGCGGTGAATGCGCTCGGCCCAGTCGCGGTTGGCGAGATACCAGCGCACCGTATCGCGCATGCCGGAGTCGAAGTCGTGGCCCGCCTTCCAGTCCAGACCGTGCTCGGCCGACGATGGATCGATCGCGTACCGGCGATCGTGGCCGGGCCGATCGGTCACGAACTTCAGCCGCTCGTGCGGAGCGCCTTCGGGACGGAACTCGTCGAGCGCGGCGCACAGCGTGTGGAGCAATTGCAGGTTCGTCCGCTCCGCGCGGCCACCGAACAGGTAGGTGCTGCCAGGCGTGCCGCGCGTCGCGGCGAGGAGCAGTCCCGCGGCGTGGTCCTCGACGTACAACCAGTCGCGCACGTTCAGACCGTCGCCATAGACGGGAATCTCTTCGCCGGCGAGCGCCCGCTGGATCGCGAGCGGGATGAGCTTTTCAGGAAACTGGTACGGCCCGTAGTTGTTCGAGCAATTGGTGACGATGACCGGCACGCCGTACGTCGCATGCCACGCGCGCGCGAGGTGATCGCCGGCCGCCTTGCTCGCTGAATACGGCGAGTTGGGCGAGTATGGCGAGTTCTCGGTGAAGAGGCCGTCGTCATGCAGCGACCCGAAGACTTCGTCGGTGGACACCTGCACGAATCGGAATCGAGCGCGAGCCTCGCCCGACAGCTCGGCCCAGTAGCGACGCGCCTCGTTCAGCATCACGAAGGTGCCTTGGATGTTCGTGTGCACGAACTCGCCGGGCCCGTCGATCGAGCGGTCGACGTGTGACTCGGCAGCCAGGTGGATGATGGCGTCCGGCTGCAAGTCGGCGATCGTGCGGCGCACCAGCTCGGCGTCGCAGATGTCGCCGTGCACGAACTGGTAGAGCGGGTGATCCTCGACGTCGCGCAGCGACTCCAGGCTCGCGGCGTACGTGAGCTTGTCGTAGTTCAACACGGTGAAACCGGCCTTCACCGCCTGACGCACGACGGCGGATCCGATGAAGCCTGCCCCACCGGTGACCAGCAGCGTTCGAATGCTCAATGTGGCTCGATCGTTGAGGAATGAGCGATCGCTCGAGCCCAAATTAAGATTGTGAGCCGTACAGGACCAGCCGCACTCGGGACGGGGGCCTATCCAGAGGGACGTCGCGTGTTAGATTCGCACCGTGGCATTGGATATCGTCTCTGTCGACTCCTCGCGTGATCTGCGCCGGTTCATCGGGCTGCCGTGGCAGATCTACAACCCGGTCGATCACCCACAGTGGGTTCCGCCGCTCCGCATCGCGGTTGCCGATGCGTTGAGCAAGAAGAACCCGTTCTACCGCACGGCGGACCGCCAACTCTTTCTGGCGATGCGCAACGGCAAGCCCGTCGGCCGCATCGCCGCGATCGAAAATCGCGCGCACAACGACTTCCACAAAGACAAGGTCGGCTTCTTCGGCTTCTTCGAGTGTGGGCAGGATCAGGAAGCGGCGAACGGACTGTTCGCTTCGGCCGCGTCCTGGTTGCGCACGCGCGGGCTGGACACCGTGCGCGGGCCGATGAATCCCTCGACGAATCATGAATGCGGGTTGCTCGTGGACGGATTCGAGCAACACCCCATGATCATGACGACGTGGAATCCGCAGTACTATTCCACGCTCATCGAGAACGCGGGATTCACCAAGGCGAAAGACCTCATCGCCTACTATTTCGGCATGGAAGGCGAGCACCGGTTCGAGCTGCCCGAGCGCGTTCGCCACATCGCCGAGCGCGCGTTCAAGGGCAAGAACCTGGTCTTCCGGGATCTCGACCTCAAGAACTTCGGCGCCGAAGTCGAGCGCTGCTGGGAGGTCTATAACTCAGCTTGGGAAGCGAACTGGGGATTCGTCCCGATGTCGCGTGAGAGCTTCCAGCACGAGGCGCAGGTCCTCAAGTACCTCATCTGGCAGCGGTTCGCGTTCGTGGCGGAAGTGAACGGCGAGCCGGCGGGCTTCATGATCATCGTGCCCGACTACCATCGCGTGTTCAAGCAGATCGGCAACGGACGACTGCTTCCGACGGGCATTTTCAAGATCCTGGCCGCCAAGACCCGTCTCAAATCCTGCCGGATCATGATCCTGGGCGCCAAGCCGGAGTATCAGAATCGCGGGATCTTCGGACTGTTTGCCGACGAGATGTACCGCCGCGGCAAGGAGGAGGGGATGATCGGCGGAGAAGCCTCGTGGATTCTCGAGGATAACGACAAGCTCAATCGGCCCTTGCGGGGGATGGGCGCGACGGAGTATCGCCGCTGGCGCATCTACGATCGAGCGGTCGGATGAGCATCCTCAAAAAGTGCGATGGCTACACGCTTGCCCGGGAAACGCAGGCGGCGGGGATCTATCCCTGCTTCATGCCGATCGAGCAATCCACCGCCACCGAGGCGCTCATCGGCGGTGCGTGGAAGATCATGGTTGGCTCGAACAACTACCTCGGGCTGACGCATCATCCGCGCATTCTCGAGGCGGCACGAGGGGCGCTGACGAAGTTCGGCAGCGGATCCACCGGAAGTCGTCTCCTCAACGGAACGCTCGCGCTGCACGAGACACTCGAGCGGCGGCTGGCGGCGCTCTTCCACAAGGAGGACGCCATCGTCTACTCGACCGGCTACCAGGCGAACCTCGGCATCATCGGCTCGCTCGTCGGACGGGACGAGCACGTGTTTCTCGATCGCTTGAATCACGCGTCCATCGTGGACGCGGCGCGCCTGTCGTATGGTCAGATTCACCGGTTTCCGCACCATGACGCGGCGGCGCTCGACCGCCAGCTGGGAATGGTGCCGGCGCATCAGGGCAAACTCGTCGTGACGGATGGTGTGTTCTCGATGGAAGGCACCGTCGCCGAGCTCCCGGCGATCGTCGCCGCCGCGAAAGCGCACGACGCGACAGTGCTCGTCGACGAGGCGCATGCCGTCGGTGTGTTCGGAGCGAATGGCGCCGGCACCGCCGAACACTTCGGACTCTCCGATCAGATCGACTTGATCATGGGCACGTTTTCGAAGTCGCTCGCTTCGATCGGCGGCGTGATCGCCGGTCCGGAGTCCGTCATTCACTGGCTGCGGCACCATAGCCGGCCATTCGTCTTCACGGCGAGCATGCCGCCGTCGTCCGTCGCGGGCGTGCTGGCGGCGCTCGACATCATGGCGGAGGAGCCGGAGCGCCGCGAGCGGCTGTGGTCCAATACCCTTCGCGTCGCCGAGGGCCTGCGCTCGTTGGGCTTCGAGGTAGGGCCCGGTGAATCGCCGATCATTCCCGTCGTGATCGGCGAGCTCCTGCCGACGCTCCACGTCTGGCGCACGCTGTTCGACGCCGGGGTCTTCACGCATACGATCGCGCCACCGGCGGTAGCCGCCAACTCGTGCCGGCTCCGCGTGTCGATGACGGCCGAACACTCCGATGAACAAGTCGAGCGTGTGCTCGAGGCGTTCGCGCGCGTCGCCAAGTTAGTGGTCGCCGCGTGACGTGAAAGTCGCGCTGGTCTGCGACTGGTATCGCCCGCGGATCGGCGGCATCGAGCTTCACCTTCAGGATCTGGCGAAACGTCTCGTCGACGCCGGACACGACGTCGTCGCCATCACGGCCACGCCCGGCGAGCCGGTGTGTGACGGCATTCGCGTGCGGCGCATCGATGCGCCGCGCGCGCCGCGATTCGGCTTTCTCATCACACGAGCCGGCATTCGCGCCGTCGGCCACGCGATCGCCGACGAGGCGCCCGACGTCGCGCACTGCCACGTCAGCATCGTTTCGCCCACGGCACTCGGCGGCGCGCTGCACAGCGTGCGGCGCGGCATTCCCACCGTGCTCACGTTCCATTCAATCGTCCCGCAAACACCGCTCCTCGCGCGCGCAGTCGGTACGATGCTCGGCTCCGCGCGATGGCCGGCGGTGTTTACCGCGGTGAGCGCGCGCGTCGCCGGCGAAGTGCAGCCGTTCGCGGGAGAGCGCGAAGTTTCCGTGTTGTCCAACGGCATCGACGCGAAGGCATGGCGAACGGCGACCGTGACGAGCCCCGACGGCCGGCTCGAGTTGATCAGCGTGATGCGACTCAATCCGAAGAAGCGCCCACTCGCGCTCGTGCGCATGCTGCGTGACGTACGCTCGCGACTCGGCGACGACTTTTCCATTCGACTGCGAATTGTCGGCGACGGGCCGGAGCTCGGCGCGCTTACTCGAGCGGTGTCGCGGGCCGGCCTCGAGCGGCACGTCGAGCTGCTCGGCCGATGCAGCCGCGCGCGCATTCGTGAATTACTCGCCGAAAGTCATGTGTTCGTGTTGCCGACGGTGCGCGAGTCGTTCGGGCTCGCGGCGCTCGAAGCGCGATGCGCCGGAGTGCCGGTCGTCGCGATGGCGGCGTCCGGCGTCGCTGAGCTGATCACACACGGACGCGAAGGCTTGTTGGCGCAATCCGACGAAGAGCTCGCGGCGCACGTTGCAGCGCTCGCGCGCGATCGCGGTCGGCTGCGCGAGATGGCTGAATTCAACGCGCGCACAGCGCCCCCACATGATTGGCCGCGCGTCATCGACACGCACCTCGCTGTTTATCGCGACGCGATCGCGCTGCGCGAGAAAGTGCGCGCGGAAACGAACGAGTAGCCGACGCCAACGGCAGGCAGCAAGAACGCGAGATGCTGCACGATGGCGAGACTCAACGCCTGCGCGGGCCCGAGTCCGAGATAGCGATACGCCAGAAACACAGCGGCTTCGTACGTGCCGAGGTTGCCCGGAGCAACCGGCAACATCGTGGCGAGAATGAGCGCCGCCAACACGAGCAGCGTGCCGCCCGGCGATATGGTGACGCCGAACGCGCGCTGTACGGCGACGATTGCCAATAGTTCGATGCCTTTCATCGCCGCGATGTAGGCGAACGCGCTCAACGAGCGGCCCGCGTCCTTGAGAAGACTCAGCTCGCGCGCGCGGCGCGACATCACCAGCAGCGCGACCAACCACACCGCGACGCCGATCGAAGCCGTTGCGACGCCCGCGCGCATCCACGTCGGCAACGGATCCATCGCCGCGACGCCGAGGAAGATCGTGACCTTGATCAGCCCCTCGCCAAGTTGATCGAGCGCGAGCACCGCGAGCGCGCCGCGCATACTGAGTCCCGCGCGCCGATTCAACAGTGCGACGCTTGCGGCGTGGCCGCCGCCGAACGGCACCGTGTTCATCAACGACGATGCCGTTGAGACAATCTCGAACATCCGGCGGAGCGTGACGCGCGGCTCGCCGTGCGGAACGAGCGCGCGCCAGAAACCCGCCCAGCACACCAGCACCGCGGCATTGGCGGCGAGCGCGGGAATGAGCCACCATGGATTCGCGGCCGCGAAGACCGCGCCGGCGTGCGACCAGTCGATGGTTCGCGCGCACAACACCACGAGGACCGTCGCGACGATCCAGGCTCCGACGACCGCGAATCGTCGCGCGGTGCTCACGCGCCCAGTTCTCCCATCGTCACGAAGCGCGCGCCGCGTGCGCGGTACTTGTCGAGCACCTCGGACACGCACGCGAGGGCGACGTCGCCCGTCTTGAAGCGGCAGTCCAATCGGAGTTGCTCGTGACGAAGATCGACGAATTCCCACGGATGCACGAACAGCACGACCGGCGACGAGAGCAGCGACAGATATGCCGCACGCAGCGGCCGCGCGATGCGCAGCACCGATGACGTTACGGACGCGGGAATGCGCGTGAGTCGCGTCGTCGCGCGGTCGCGATAATACGCGAGTTTGTATCGCGCATGCGAGGAATCGAGTCGAAAACCATTCGCCTCGAGAATGGGCAAAAACGCCGCCGGAAACTTGAGATACGGCGCGCGAAACGACGTCACCGGCGCGAAGCGCCGAAGGATTTGCGCGGACTCTTCGATTTCGCGTCGCGCTTCATCGGCTGAAAGCTCGGTGAACGCGCGATGCGTCATCCCGTGACACGCGAGCTCGTGTCCTTCGGCGACCAGTCGCTCGATGTGCGACGGATACCGCTCGGCGACTTCGCCGGTCGTGAACAACGTCGCGCGAATGCCGCGCGCGGCGAGTGCGTCGAGCAGCTTCGGCAATCCATGCTCGACACCGCGAAAGCCCTGAAGAAACGGCGGACAATCGGGTTCGAGATCGATCGTGAACGCCACCGTGAGCGCTTCGTGCGCCGTCACGGCCGAAACTCCACCTGGATCTGCGCGAGCGCGTTGGTGCGATCGTGACCCGCGACGAAGGCATAGTTGATCGCGCGCTCCGCGGCCGCGCTCATGCGCCAGCCAATGCGGGCGTCGCGACGCGTCGGAATCCATGTGAGCGTCGCACGCGTTCGCTTCTCACCCGGGCGTTGCTCGATCAGCACGAAATGGAAGTTGCGATCGTTGGGCTGGTCGGCTGTGCCGGCGTAGCGATTTCCGGAACGGATCTCGAACGCTCCCTCCAACGCGAGTGTGCCGAAGCGCTCGCTCTCGCCATCGACCGCCACGGTGCCGGCGTTGCCGCGCGGACCGAGCGGGTCGCCGAGGAGTGTGCCGTTCAGCGCGTAACCGCTCGTGAATTGCGTGTGGGTGTAGTAACGAATGCCGGTGAGATGATATTCGGCCCGCACACCGAGACGCCCGCACTCCAGCAGGCACGACATCGAGACGCCGGCCACGACGCCGCCGTCGGAAAACAGCGAGCTCCCCAGCCGGCGCGCGTCGAAGTCGTCGTCCGCGGCATTGCCATAGATGTCGAGGCCACGCGCGCGCGGAATCCGAAGGCGCACGTCGAAGCCCGCGAACTTGTTCGAGAAATCGGTATTGCCGGCGCCGTTGCTGAACAGGTTCCGAAGACCGCCAATTGGCGGCACCAGGTCGAGCGCACGATCGACGAAGCTCGCCGCCGGCCCGCCGTCGCCCCCCGTCTGACTCTCCACGTGCAACGCAAACTCGAAGTTCGGATGTGGCAGAATCGAGACTTTCCAGCCCGCGAGCTTGGCGTGCGGAAAGTTCTGATGCGGGCCAAGATCGGCGACGAACAACGTGCCGCGCATGGGCCCGAGCCAGCCGAAAAACGGGAGCCGCGCCGGCCGATCGTTCGTGATCGTCAACGCGTCGAGTGCGGGCGCGTTGGTGGAGACCACCGACCCGCCAGTCGGCGATTCTCCGAACATTTCATAATCTCGCGCGAGCTGCACCACGAAGTTGCCGAACTCCCCGCGCGCGCCGCCCGATTGCAGCGCGAGCTGGCTCGTCGCACCGTCGCCGCGACGCGCACCGACGCTGAAGATCGGCGCGGCCCATACGGCGAGATGACGTCCCACGTTCACGGAATGATGCGTCTCGACAATCGTCGTCGAGCCGTCATACAGGGGACGCCCTTCGCGATACGACGTCAGCGGATTGATGCGCGCGTCGATCGAGCCGTTCAAATCGCTCGGCGCCCGTCGGTCGGGACTGTCCATGACCGACTGCTCCACGTCCGCGCGATCGAGATAGCTCGTCCCGTACGACGCGATGCGCGCGAGATCCGCCGCGATGACCTGGCGCATCCATTCACCACCGCCGCTCGGCCCGCGCGTCGCGAGATTGTTCTGCGCTTCGGTCAACAGCCGAATGATTTCGCGCCGCGAAAACGGGCGCTGGCCGAGCACCACATCGTCGATGACGCCGATCGCGGCGAGCCGCTCCACGTCGCGATACACCCGTTCGAGTGGATCGATCGGCGGTGATGCTTGCGCGCGCAGCGTGCCCGCCGCGGCGAAGCCCAGCAGCATGGTGGTCGCGCCGCACGCACACCGGCGAGTGAATCTCATGGATGCAGAATTTCGAGAATGATCAAAGATCGAGTCAGAGCCAACCGGCCTGCCGGTACCAAACGTAAGTCTCGCGGAGCCCGTCATGAAGCGAGACGGCCGGGCCAAATCCAAGCTCGCTTCGCGCGCGCGCATTCGAGCAGATCCAGAACGGAGCGCGGCTCAGCGCGACTTTCTCCGAAGTCAGCAATCCGGCGCGTCCACGAATCTTCGCGATCACGTCGCCGAGCGCCGCCCCGAGGCCGACCACCGCCGACGGTATCTCGGCGTCGGCGGCGATCTCGCGACCTGCTGCGTTGGCCGCGAGTGCAAACAGCCCACGCCACTGTACTGGTTCGTCGTTGGCGATGAAGTACGTGCCGCTCTCCGCCGCGGGACTCGTCGCGGCGCAGAAAATTCCGTTCGCGACATCGGTTACGTGCGCGATCGAAATCCAATGCTCGCGGTTCCCTGGATGAATCGCGATGCCGTGACTCGCAAATCGGAACAGCGCGAGAAAGTCGCGATCGCGCGGGCCGTACACGGCCGCCGGCCGTACGATCGTCCACGGAATCGCCGACGATCGCACACGGGACTCCGCCGCGAGTTTGGCGCGGCCGTACGTCTCGATCGGCGCGGGCGCGTCGTCTTCGTCGACGGGAACGTCTCGAGACGATGCGGGCCCGGCCGCCGCTTGCGAGGACACGAAGACGAATCGTTCGACCTTCGCCGCTTCGGCCGCGCGCAGCGTCGCCGCGGTCAGGTCGACGTTGGACCGCACGAGACCTGCGCGCGTCGCCGCGCGGGTCGCGCCCGCCGCGTGGACGATCACATCGGCGCCGCGCAGCTTCTCGGCCAGTCGACCGTGCTCGTAGTCTGCGCGAACGACCGGACGCGCTTCGGACCCGGCGACGGCGAAGCGCTCGCAGAGATGCCGGCCGATGAACCCGTTGGCGCCCGTGATGGCGACGATCATTCCGTAGGTTCGCGTACGGACGGGGCCATTGGAAGTGGCGGCCTCGGGCGGAACGCACTGGTGCGCGCTGTGCAAAGCCTTCGCTGCTCACGTCCACCAAAACGGAACCATGAAAGAGCAGAACACCAATCCCGGCGGCGAAACGGCGTCTGTATGGATGGGAACGTTCGACGTTCCCACCTTTCCCGCACTCGGCGGCAACGCGCGCACGGACGTATGTGTCATCGGTGCCGGCATCGCCGGGTTGTCCACGGCGTACATGCTTCTCAAGGCTGGAAAGAAGGTCATCGTCCTCGATGACGGGCCGCTGGGCGGCGGCGAGTCCGGCCGAACGACGGCGCATCTCGCCAACGCGATGGACGATCGCATCTACGTGCTCGAGCACGTGCACGGCGAGGATGGCGCACGGCGCATCGTGCAAAGTCACGGCGCCGCGATCGATCGCATCGAGCAGATCGTGCGCGACGAGAAAATCGACTGCGACTTCGAGCGCCTCGATGGCTACTTGTTTCTCGGCGGCGCCGACACCGAAACCGTGCTCGATGAAGAGCTCGCGGCCGCGCAACGTGCCGGCATTTCCGGCGTCCAGAAGCTGCCGGCGATTCCAAATCTGTCGTTCGACAGCGGGCCGTGTCTCCGCTTTCCGAACCAGGCACAGTTTCACATTCTCAAATACCTCGCCGGCGTGGCGCAGGCGATCGTCCGCGGCGGCGGCCGCATTTACTGCGATACGCATGTCGCGGGCGTCGAGGGCGGCGCGCCGTGCAAGGTCGAGACGGACAACAAACACACCATCACCTGCGATGCCGTGTGCGTGTGCACGAACTCGCCGATCACGGACATGTACCGCACGCACACGAAGCAGGCTCCCTATCGCACCTATGTGGTTTCGCTCGTCGTTCCGCGCGGCTCCGTTCCGACGGGTCTCTATTGGGACACGCCGGACCCGTACCACTACGTGCGCTTGCAGCGGTTGGATGAGCCGGCGCCGGGCGTCCTCACGGGCGACCAACTGTACGACGCGTTGATCGTCGGCGGAGAAGACCACAAAACCATGCACGCCGACGATGCCGAAGAACGCTGGGACCGCCTCGAGCAGTGGACGCGGCGGCGATTCCCCGAGGCGCGTGAAGTCATCTACAAATGGTCCGGCCAGGTCTTCGAGCCGAACGATTTCATCGCCTTCATCGGCCGCAATCCCGATGGCGCCGAGAACGTGTACATCGCCACGGGGGATTCCGGACAGGGCATGACGCACGGCACCATCGCCGGCATGCTGCTGACGGACATGATCACGGGACGGCTCAACGATTGGGAAACGCTTTACGATCCGCACCGCGTGTCCCTGCGCGCGCGACCGATCGAGCAATTCGTGAAGGAAAACGCCGACGTCGCGTTGCAGTACGTGAAGGATTACCTGCGGCCCGACCCGACTGACGCGAACGATCTAACGCCGGGCGAGGGCCGCGTCGTTCGGCGTGGCGTGCACAAGATTGCCGCCTATCGCGACGACGACGGAGAGCTCCACGAATGCTCGGCGGTGTGTACGCATCTCAAGTGCATCGTGGGCTGGAACAGTGCCGAAAAGACGTGGGACTGTCCGTGTCACGGGTCGCGATTCGACCCGTACGGCAAGGTGATCACCGGTCCCGCGCTCACCGATCTGGAAAAGGTTTCGGAATAACGCGTCGGATTCACACCCGCGCTACTTCATCGACGCGCACGTCGCCACGGGCGACGGCGCGCCGTAGCGGCCGTGCACCAGCTCGGGTTTGCGTCCGTCCCGCAGCGTCACGATGAACAGGTCGTCGTAGGTCTCGTCGCAGATGTTCGATGGTTGTTCAGCGCCAAGCGCGGCGATGATCGCGGGCACGGTGTTCGAATGACCGACCACGAGCACGGTGTGGCCGCTGTACCGCTTGATCGCCGCCACGACTTCCTGCACGTGATTCGGATTGCGCGCCTGCAAGACCTCGGGCGTGATTCCACGCTCGGCAATGGTTGGCGCGGCCGTCATTCGCGTGCGGGCGAAATTGGTCGTGATCGCGGCATCGACGCCCGAATAGCGTAACGTCGTCCACAGCGCGAGCGCGCGCGCTTCGCCCTCGCGCGTGAGCGGTGGATCATCGGCCGGCGTCGCCGCCTTTTCAGCGTGGCGCACGAGAACGACGACGGTGCTCGACGGTTGCTGTGCCCGGGCCGTGACGGGAATCGCGAGCGCGGCGGCCAGGACGAGAAGAAGCGACGATAGGTATCTCATGAGCCTTGGGATGTCAGCGGGCATGTCGGTACATCATCTCGACCAGCTCATCGTACATCGCGTCGGCGTCTTCCGCACCAGCCTTGATCGCTGTGGTGGCGCAATGGCGCAAGTGATTGCGCATGAGCTCGCGCCCCACCGAACGCAACGCTTCGTGGACCGATGAAATCTGCGTCATAACGTCGGCGCAATATCGATCCTCTTCCACCATTTTCTGAATGCCGCGAATCTGTCCCTCGATGCGCCGCAAGCGCTTCAGGTTTCGCTCGCGTGCCGGGGCGTCCACGGCGACCGCCTTTCGGCTCATGCCGGCCTCCAGCGACGAAGTCGCAGACTGTTGGTGAGCACACTCACGGAACTGAGCGCCATGGCACCGCTCGCGATGACCGGGTTGAGCAGAATGCCGAAGCGCGGATACAACACGCCCGCCGCGAGCGGAATGCCGATCACGTTGTACGCAAATGCCCAAAACAGATTCTCGCGCATCGTGCGCATCGTCCGGCGCGAGAGCGTGATCGCGTCCGCGACCGCGCCCAAATCCGGGCGCATCAGCGTGACGTCGCTCGCTTCGATCGCGATGTCGGTGCCCGTGCCGATCGCGACGCCGATGTCCGCCTGCGCGAGCGCCGGCGCGTCATTGATGCCGTCGCCGACCATCGCCGTCACATGACCCGCGCCTTCGCGCTGACGCCGCTCGATCTCGGCCACCTTGTCGGCGGGCATCAGACGCGCCCGCACTTCATCGATGCCCGCCGAACGAGCGATCGCTTCGGCGGTGCGCGCGTTGTCTCCGGTCAACATCACCACTCGCACGCCGATCGCATGCAAGCGCGCGATGCCGGCCGCCGACGTTGCACGCAGTCGATCGGCGACGCCGATCACGCCGATCGGCGCACCGTC
Source organism: Gemmatimonadaceae bacterium (assembly GCA_035606695.1). Lineage (NCBI taxonomy): Bacteria > Pseudomonadati > Gemmatimonadota > Gemmatimonadia > Gemmatimonadales > Gemmatimonadaceae > Gemmatimonadaceae bacterium. The sequence goes on along the minus strand of DATNEW010000027.1, from coordinate 48,192 downwards.
ACGCAGCACGCTCACGGCCGTGACCCCATCACCCGCGAGACGATCGACGATCGGCGCGAGCGTATCATGTGATTCGCGCCCAACAGTAACCAATCGCCCATCGACGCGCGCGCTGACGCCGCTGCCCGTGAGCGATACGAAGTCACTCGATTCAGGCTGCGCCAAACCAAGCTCGCGCGCCTGACGGGATATCGCATGAGCGATGGGATGTTCGGACCACCGCTCCGCCGCGGCCGCGATCGTCAGCACGGTTCCTTCGTCCACGCCGGTTGCTGGAATCACCGAGACGACGGACGGCTGACCTTCCGTCACCGTTCCCGTCTTGTCGAGGAACACGGTGTCGATCTTCCCCGCGCGCTCGAGCGCCTCACCACCTTTGATCAGCAACCCGAGCTCGGCACCTTTGCCCGTTGCGACCATCACGGCCGTGGGCACGGCCAGGCCCATCGCGCACGGGCAGGCAATGATCAACACGGACACACTCGCCGCGATCGCGTGCCCGATGGTCTGTGTGCCACCGATCGCCAGCCACGCAACGAACGTGACCAGCGCGATGGTCATGACCGTCGGCACGAATACCGCGCTCACGCGATCGGCCAAATTCTGGATCGGCGCGCGCGTCGCCTGCGCATCGCGCATCAACTTGACGATGCGCGCCAACGCACTCTGCTCGCCAAGCGCCGCGGCGCGCGCGCGGAACGCGCCGGTGCGATTGATCGTGCCGCCGAACACGCGATCGTCCGTCGTCTTCGTCACCGGCATCGATTCACCGGTGAGCATCGACTCATCCACCGCGCTCTCACCCTCGACCACATCCGCGTCTACCGGAATGCGCTCGCCCGGCCGCACGCTGATCGTGTCGCCGAGCCGGACGCTGGACACGGCGACTTCGCGCTCGACGCCGCCGACGATCACGCGCGCCAGTTGTGGTTGCAGGTCGATCAGCCGGCTGAGCGCGCGCGACGTTCGAGCCTTTGCCCGCGCCTCGAGCGCACGCCCCGCGAGAATGAACGCAATGATCAGAATGACCGCTTCGTAGTACACCTCGGGTTTCACACCATGACGCTCGAACAGGCCGGGATCGAGCGTCGCGACGAGCGAGAACAGATATGCGGCTCCCGTTCCGACGCTGATGAGCGTATTCATATCGGCGCTGCCGTGTCGCAACGCTCGCGCGGCGCGTACGTAGAAGTCGCGCCCCGCCCACGCCATGACGATCGTCGTCGCCACGAGCAGCACGCGCCACACCGGCACGGTCATCGGCGCGAACATGGCGGCGATCCCAATGGCGAATGTGACGCCGGCCCGAATGCGCAGCGCGCGATATTCCGCGTCGCGTTCGTCGTCGAGCTCACGCTGTGACTCCATCGCGCTGAGCGGGGCTGCCGGCACGTCGGCCTCGTAGCCGACGGAACGCACCACGGCCACGAGACGGTCGGGAGTCGTTGCGGCGTCGTCGTAGGTGACGCTCGCGCTATTCGTCATCAGGTTGACGGAGGCCTCGCTCACGCCGTCGGCCTTCGTGAGCGCGCGCTGCACGCGCGCCTGACACGCCGCGCAGGTCATGCCGCCGATGGGAAGCGTGATCGTGGTTCGATTGCTCATAGGGGGATAATATACCCCCCTCCCCTATCGGCTGCCTGGCGTCAGATCATCGTCCACCGGAACGCCGCCTTCACGACGGCGGCCACCAACGTCAGCTCGGCGGCGACGCTCGTGCGAAACAGACCGCCCGTCGCATGCGCGGCGCGGCTCAGCCACCGCCGCTTCACCGGCAGGGCTTCCAGCGCCGTGGCCAACTCGTGCGCGTTACGGAAACGCGCCTGCCGGTCCTTCTGCAGGCATTGCTCGACGATCTCGCACAGCGCCTCCGGCGCGCGAGGCTCGAGCTCGGCGAGCGGCGTGTGTGTCTCCGCGATGTGCTTCGCCGCCAGCGCCTCGAAGCTGTGCGCCTCGAACGGCAATCGGCCCGAGAGCATGTAATAGCCAAGCACACCGACCGAATAGAGATCGCTGCGGCCGTCGATATCGAGCTCGCCGGCCGCCTGTTCAGGCGACATGTAATGCGGCGTCCCGAAGGCGCGCGACGAATCGGCACGCACCGGATCGAGGGAACGAAGGAGCGCTACTCCAAAATCGGTGAGCATGGCACGGCCGCTCGCACCCTCGAGGAGGATGTTCTCGGCCTTGAGATCGCGGTGAACGACGCCGTCCTGATGCGCGGAGTCCAGCGCCTGCGCCAGATCGCGGAGGATGCGCCGCACGTCACCGGCAGGGAGCTTCCGGTCGCGCCGCATGCGCTCGGCCAGCGACTGGCCGTGCACGTACTTCATCACGATGTACACGAAGTCGTCGGCTTCGCCGAAGGTGTGCACCGGAACGATGTTCGAATGGCTCAGGCGCGCCGTCATCCGCGCTTCGCGACGGAAGCGCTCGCGATGCTCCTCGGACGACGCGAATTCGTACCGCAGCACCTTGACGGCCACGAGCCGATGCAGCGCGATGTCGCGCGCAAGAAAAACAACGCCCATGCCGCCGCGACCGATCTCGCGAACGACCTGATACTGGGCGCCAAGATGATTGATGATTTGCTCGCGCTCCCAGTCGGCCGGCACGGTCTCGAGCGCGCCGGCAATCGGCATCTCGAGCGTGTCAGCGTAGGGGTCGACGAGGAAAGACGCGGGACTCATGACAGACCTAACAGGGAATCGAAGACGAAGCACTCAACTACTTCTTGTATTTCTTGAGACACGGCATTCGCACGAAGGGTTTGCCTAAGGAAGTGCCGTGCCTCTCTCGATCCCTACGGAACGCGTTGGCGAGAAGTTACTTAGCGTCCTCGGCGGCCTTTAGACCGGGTCGCGAATGTGTCCGATAATGGGATTGTGCGGTCGCTGCTGAACGCGTCCACGACCATGTAAGGTTTGTGACTCGATGCGCGTTTGGTACACGACCATGCGCGCCATTCAACTTTCCTCGCTGATGCCAGCGTCCTCGCCAGCGGATCTCGTCGCACGTGCGCGAACAGGCGACCCCGATGCGCTGACCGCGCTTTACGCGACCTTCGGCGATTCACTGATGGCGCTCGCGTTTCGCCTCACGGCGTCGCGCGCCGACGCCGAGGACGTGCTGCACGACGTCTTTCTTGGGCTTCCCGAAGCGTTGCGGCGCTACGAGGAGCGCGGTTCGCTCGAGTCATGGCTCAAGCGAATTACCGCGCGCGTCGCCTTGTCGCGATTGCGCGCACGAACGCGCCAAGGCGAGATCGATCTTCCAGACGATTTGCCACTCGGCGAACCCTCGGCACCAGATCGGTTGGCCGATTTCGTCGCGGTACGAGAAGCGATCGAAACGCTGCCGCACTCGCTGCGAACCGTGGTCGTGCTTCGCGAGCTCGAGGGATACTCACACAGCGAGATCGCCGAGTTGCTCGGCATCAGTACGAATGCATCAGAGGTGCGCCTGCATCGCGCGATCCGCGCGCTGCGTTCGCTGCTCGGAGTCAAACCATGAACGACGTGTTCGAAAATCGTTTGCAAACGGCAATGCGTTCGTTGTCCTCCCCGGCCGCGCCGCCCGATCTCATCGCGCGCGTCATTGCCGAGCGTGCCGCCGGCAAGCGAATCATCCTGCCGACGAGCACGCCGTCGTCACGATTCAGTCGCGTCGCGCGAATCGGCTGGGTGATGGCCGTGGCCGCCGCGCTCGCGATCGTGATGGCGCTCCCTCATGCAGTTCGCCGCATGCGGGGCGACGCCGCGGCAGACTCGGTTTCATCCAGCGATGACTTCTTCGTCAGCCGCGCGTTCGCCGAGCAGGGCGCGCGTGGACCGGCGTACCCGCCGCTGCACGGACTCACCGGCGTGCTGATCCGACCGGGGCGATACCAGTATCGAATTCGATACGTGGATTCCGCCGGCAACGCGACGCCTGATGGCGAGGGCACCATCGACATCACACGCGCGACGTCGGGCGGTACGGCCACGCTCAGCATTGCGCACGTCGCGTCGCTCACGGCGGACGACGGGCAACGTCGTACGGAGGCCGAGTCGCTCGTTGTGGCGCTGGCCGATCTCAGCGTGCGCTCTCGCGTCGTGCACGTTCGTCCCTATCGCCGCTTCAGCGAGATCAACATCGCGCAGCGGATCGTGAGCGACAGCCTGCTGGGACAGATGACCACCGACGACGGGATTCACCGCTCGATCGCGCGGCGACTTCCCGCCAACTACGGTCCGTTCATTCCCGACGCGATCGCGGCGATGGCACTTGCCGGCGTGCGACTGGCGCCGGACTGGCGGGCGAGCGTGTCGGTGCTCGGCTGGGGCGTGATCGCATCCGACGTCTACTTCCCGGTGTCGCTCCGCGTAGTCGGCGACGAGCGCCTGACGACGCCACGCGGCGTATTCGACTGCTGGAAGCTCGCGGTCGACGCGCGGGGCATTCGCCGCACCGAGTGGGTCCGCAAGTCCGACGGGCTCGCGCTGCGCGTCGATGGCGCTCCAGCCACCCTCCGCGGCATCCGCCGATTGGAGTTAACTGTTTTTTAATGAGTATAATATGAATACACTTTTGATGGTCGTGTGTCTCATCGTCCCGCCGGGCCCGGTTCGCGAATTTCGCATCGACGCCGGACACTCCGAGGTCGGGTTCTCCATCGGGTTCCTCGGCCATCCAGTCCACGGCCGCTTCGACGACGTCCGCGGCACGATCACGTACGCCGAAGGCAGTCCCGCGGCGAACGGAGTAGCGGTCGTCATCGCGGCCCCGAGCGTTTCGACGGGGTCAGCCCATCGCGACGAACATCTTCGCAGCCCCGATTTCTTCGACGTGTCGCGCTATCCGGTCATCACCTTTCACAGCACCGGCATCGTTGCGCGCGGGAAGGAATTCGTCGCCACGGGGCCGCTGACGATGCACGGCATCACGCGCACGGTTGCCATTGCCTTCGAGCAAACGCAGCCGCTGCTCGCCGACCCGCACGGTACTGATCTCGTATTTTTCAGCGGCACGCTCCGCCTGGCGCGCAAGGACTTCGGCATCCTCGGCGGCAGCAGGTACAACAGCTGGTTCGACGAGCTGCGCAGCGCGACCATGGCCGATAGCGTCGACATCACCCTCGAAATTACCGGCTACGATCACGTTCCCGCTCGGATACCGCGCTACACCGATGAGTTGGAGCGGATTGACGCCGGCGGAATCGCCGCGGTGCTCATGCGCATTCACTCGATCGGCGCCGACACGCTCCGCTCGCAAGCGTGGGACATCGAAGAGGTCGCACGCCTGTTGCAGAGCCGCGGACGCTCGGCCGATGGTCTCGCGCTGCTCGAGGCAATGACGGCGCGCCTCGACGGCGACGCCACGATGCACGCCGCGCTTGCGCGAGCGTATGAAGTGGCGGGCAAACCGGAGCTCGCCGTCGAGCAGACACGCCGCGCGCTCGCGCTGGATTCGCTCGATACCCGCGCCATCGAGCTCGAGCGCCGGCTTCGGCCGCGCCCAACCCCTCGTTGATTCGCTGCGCTTCGTCAGCGAACCAACATCCACGGCCACCAGTACTGCTGCGCGAGCACCAGGAGCCCGACGAGCGACGCCAGCGCGATCGAGTGGAAGAACACGAAGCGCAGGATGCGCCACTCGTGTCCCTCCCACCGTGTCGCGGTGCTCGCGACGACGATGCTCTGCGCGTCGATCATCTTTCCCATCACGCCGCCCGAGCTGTTCGCCGCCGCCATCAACACCGGACTCAGACCCAACCGCTGGGCGGTGATGCGCTGTAGACTGCCGAACAACACGTTCGATGACGTGTCGCTTCCGGTGAGCGCCACGCCGAGCCAGCCGAGCATCGCGGCGAAGAAGGGATACATGACGCCGGTGTGCGCGAAGGCCAGGCCGAGAATCGCGTCCTCGCCCGAGTAGCGTGTCGTGTACCCGAGGGCAAGCATCGCCGCGATGGTGAGGAGCGACCGCCAGATCATGGCGCACGTCGCGGCGTATTGGCGGATCATCTCAGTTATTGAATATCGTAACACTAATCCCGACACGATGGCGGTGAGAAGAATCGCCGTGCCGGACGCCGACAGCCAGTTGAACAGGAACACCGCCGGCTCGGGGGTCGGCTTGGCCAATACCGGGGGGACGCGCAGCACCATCTTGTCGAGACCGGGCATCGCGAACGTCGGCGCGGACAGGTGATTGAGAAACCCCTTCACCTGTGGCGTGCCCCACGCGAACACGATGACCGTGAGAATCACCCACGGCAGCACGGCGATGCGGAACGGCGTGACACTCACTGGTTCGGCGTCGCTCGCCGGCGGCACAGTCACCGTCGCGCCGCGCCGCGGCTTCCAAACTTTCAGGAACAACGCGACGCACACCATCGAGCATCCGGCCGCCACGATGTCCACGAGCCACGGCCCGTGATAGTTCGACACGAGGAATTGCGGCACCGCGAACGACACGCCCGCCACGAGCAGCGCCGGCCACACTTCGCGCACGCCGCGAAGCCCCGAGTACGCCGCCATCAACCAGAACGGCACGATGAGCGAGAAGAAGGGCAACTGCCGCCCGACCATCGCGCTCAATGCATTGAGGTCGAGACCAGAGACTCCTTGCAGCGCGATGATCGGCGTGCCGAGTGCGCCGAAGGCGACAGGTGCGGTGTTGGCGATGAGCGACAACGCCGACGCTTCGAATGGTGGAAATCCAAGGCCGATGAGAATGGCGCCGGTGACGGCCACCGGTGTTCCAAATCCCGCTGCTCCCTCGAAAAACGCACCGAAGCAGAACGCGATCAGCAGTAATTGCAGTCGCCGGTCGTCGGTAATGCCGGTGATGCCCCGCTGTAGCGCCACGAACACGCCGCGGTCCGCGGTGAGGCGATAGAGGAACATCACGTTCAGCACGATCCAACCGATCGGCAACAATCCGTATGCCGCGCCGAGCAGCGCGGCGCGCGACGCCATGTCGACCGGCATGCCGATGACACCGATCGCCACGGCGAGCGCCATCCCCAAACCGCAAAGCGCCGCCGCGTACGCGGGAACACGCCGCATTGCGAGTAGTCCAAGCAAGACGACGAGTGGAGTCGCCGCCGCGAGCGTCGACAGCGGTCCGTGCAGTGGATCGTAGCTTTGCGACCAAGGCATTTGCGTTGGGCGGGTGCCCGCTTGCGGGCGGTTGGCGCCGGGCGTCCAGCGGTAACTTTCGAGAACCACCCACACACGAACGAGCCAGCGTTGATCAGATCAGTCCATCAGGCGGCGATGATAATGGCCGTCTTTGCCGTCCTCGGCTATACGCATCGGGCCGCTGCGCAGGACTCCGGTTCGGTGAGACATCCGGCGAAGCAGGCGGCACCGGCCAAGAAGCAGGCGAAGAAGACGTCCGCCAGGAAACGTGCGGAGGAGAAATCGCCCGCTGCCGGCGGGCCCGTGTGGCCGGTCCCTAATGTCCCGGATCCGCTCCCGGGGTCCATTCTTCCGGCGAAGCGCATCGTCGCGTTCTACGGCAACCCCCTCTCGAAGCGCATGGGCATTCTCGGCGAAGTCGACTCCGCGACGATGTTGGCGAAGCTCGATCGCGAGGTCGCGGCATGGAACAAGGCCGATCCCGACCATCCGGTGCAGCCCGCGCTGCATCTCATCGCCGTCGTCGCCTCACGTGAGCCGGGCACGGCCGGGAAGTATCGCACGCGCATGGACAGTACGGTCATCCGCCGGGTGTACAACTGGGCGAAGATGAAGCACGCGCTCCTGTTCCTGGACGTACTGGTGGGACAGGGAACGCTTCAGGAAGAGCTGCCGCGTCTCTTGCCGTGGCTGAAGAATCCTGACGTGCATCTCGCGATCGACCCCGAGTTCTCGATGAAGCACGGCGAGGTGCCGGGCACGAAGATCGGCACCTACGACGCCGCGGACATCAACTACGCGTCGTCGCTGCTCCAGGACCTCGTGACGAAGGAGCATCTGCCGCCCAAGGTCCTGATCGTGCACCGGTTCACGCGCGACATGCTCACGGGATACAAGCGCATCAAGCTCGACCCGCGGGTACAGATCGTGATCAACATGGATGGGTGGGGCCCGCCCGCTCTCAAGCGCGAGTCCTACCGGGCGTACGTCTGGAAGTATCCGGTCGAATACACGGGGTTCAAGCTCTTCTATCACAACGACACGAAGAAGAAGGGCAGCACCCTCATGACACCGGCGGACGTGCTCTCGCTCAATCCCAGGCCGCTCTACATACAATATCAGTAGGAACGGATTGCATGCCGGATCGTCGAAAATTTCTCGCGCAAGCGGCAGCCTTCGCTGCGGCTCCGTCGCTGATGCGCCCATCGCCACTCCCCACACCCCAGGCCGCGTGGGACATGTCGTGGGTCGATCAGCTGGCGACGGCGAAGCACAAAGCCGTCTTCGATGCGACGATGATCACGAGCGGACTGTCCGCCGGACACGTCGACCTCTATTTGAAGAACTATAAAGAGGTCTACGACACCGACGAGAAGGACATGCGCGCGGTGCTCGTCGTTCGGCACGAGGCGGTGCCAATGCTTCTGAGCGACGTGTTCTGGCAGAAGTATCAACTCGGCAGCCGTCTGCGGTTGAACGATCCCGCGACCGGCGGTCCGACGACGCGCAACTATTTCGCCGCAACCGGGGCGCATCCTGTCGCCGACCTCACGACGCTCGAGCAGCTGCACGCGCGCGGCGTCATCATCATCGGCTGCAACAAGGCGTTGCTGAGCCTTGGCCAGATCATGGCGCAATCCGCCGGACAGCCGGTCGAAGCCGTACAGGCGGAGACGCGCGCGGCGGTGTTGCCGTTCGTCACGCTCATGCCGTCCGGCATTTTCGCCGTGACGCGCGCCCAGGAAGCGGGCTGCCAGTACATCCGTTCAACCTGACGCGGTGTCGGAGCCGTACGCCGCCTCTTGACGGATCTGTCTCGAGGCGACATCCTATGCATCGATTGTCGTTACATCGAATGTCGATAGGAGTGGCATGCCTCGACCGTCGTCTCTCGATCTCCTCCAGGGCACGCTCGACCTCCTCGTGCTCAAGACGCTCACGTGGGGGCCGGCGCATGGGTACGCCATCGCGCGCTGGATCCAGCAGATCACCGGCGAGGTGCTCACCGTCGGCGAAGGGTCGCTCTATCCCTCCCTGCACCGGCTCGAGGAACGCGGCTGGATCGAGTCCGAGTGGCGGCTCTCGGAGCACAATCGCAAAGCGAAGTTCTACCGGCTGACCGCGCGCGGACGCCAGCAGCTGCGCGCCGAGACCGCGTCGTGGGGGCGGTTCGTCGACGCGATCGCGAAAGTCCTGAGTACCACCGAGCAACCGGGCTGACGGTGGGCGGCGCGCGGTGGCGGCGCTACGTCCGGCCGGCGCGGACCAGTCTGCGCGCCGACGTCGACGCGGAGTTCGCGTTTCACCTCGAGATGCTCGTGAACGAGCTGATCGACGCCGGCTGGCCGCCCTCGGCGGCGCGTGCCGAAGCGAAACGGCGGTTCGGACCAATCCCGGTCGTGCGCGACGTGTGTCTCACCATCGACAAGCGGCGCCGGCGGCGCGTCGCGCTGGCGGATCGTATGCATACTATCATTCAAGATCTTCGCTACGCCGTGCGCGGGATTCGCCGCGCGCCCGGTTTCTCGCTGGTCGTTGCGCTGACCGTCGCCTTGGGCATCGGCGCCACCACGACGATGTACAGTGTAGTCGACGGCGTCTTGCTTCGGCCGCTGCCGTACGCGAACGCCGAGCGTCTCGTGGCACTCGAGACGCGCAGCGCCAGCACGCAGGAACCGACAGTGGCGTCGTTCCTCGAATATCGCAGTTGGAAGCTGCGCACGCCCGCCGCGTTCGACGAGATCGGCGCGTGGTTTCAGAACGGCGCGGTGCTCACCGAGGGCGATCGAGCCGAGTTCCTCCTCGGCGAACGCATGAGCGCGAGCGTACCGCGCATGCTCGGAGCGCGCCCGGTCATTGGGCGGTTGTTCACGGATGCGGAAGATGATCTGTCGGCGCCTCGCACCGTCGTGTTGAGCGAGCGTTTTTGGCGCGAGCGCTTCGGCGGCGATCGCAATATCGTCGGACGTACGCTGCAGTTCAGCGGACAACCCGTCACCGTCGTCGGCGTGTTCGCGTCGACAGCCGCGAGCCGCCTGCCCACCGAGCTCGCTACGGGGCGCCAAGTGAGCTTCTGGTTCCCGCTGCGACTGAACGCGCAGGCCGTCCCGGCCGACCTGCACTTCATGTACGCGATGGCGCGCCTTCGCGACGGCGTGAATTTTTCCCGGGCCGACGCGGCGGTCCAAACCGTCGCGCGCACGCTCAATGCCGAGCATGCGACGACGAATGGAATCGTCGTCGCGCCGTTGGCCGACGATATCATTGGGAACGCGCGCCGGCCGCTGACGTTGTTGTTGGCCGCCGTCGCATTGTTGCTGCTCATCGCATGCGCAAACGTCGCGAATTTGCTGCTCGCGCGCGCCGCCGTGCGCCGACGCGAGTTCGCCATTCGCCTGGCGATCGGCGCCGGTCGTGGCCGGCTTCTCGCGCAACTGCTGGCCGAAAGCATCGTGCACGCGGTATCGGGCGGTACACTCGGTGTAGGGGTGGCGATCGGGGCGTCGTGGTGGCTGCGTCACCGATTGTCGGTACGGTTGCCGCGCTTCGAGTTGGTGTCGATCGACGCGCGTGTGCTCACATTCGCGATTGCCGCCTCGGTCCTCACTGGCCTCCTGTTCGGTCTCGCGCCCGCGCTGCACGCGGCCGGCGGCGTCGGCTCGGACGCGCTCCGGGACGGGCGCGGCGCATCGTCCGGCGGCCATGATCGCGTTCGCCGTTTGCTCATGGTCGCGGAGATCGCGCTGTCGTTCGTACTGTTGGTCGAAGCCGGACTGCTCGTGCGCAGCCTGCACAACGTGCTCACGGTGCCGAGGGGATTCGATTCGTCACGCATGACGACGGCGGGGATCGCGCTGCCGCCGACGAGCTACCCCGACGACACGCGTCGCCTGGCGTTCTTTAGAGATCTATTACAATCGCTTCGTGGGGCGCCGGCCCTGACGTCCGTCGCGCTGACCAGCAGCCTGCCGATCGAGGGCGGCGTGAACGGTGATGTGAACATCGAGGGCCGCACGCTGAGCGGTACGTCGCGTCCGGTGGTCGAGAAGCGCATCGTGAGCGCGGGGTATTTTGAGACCCTCGGCAGTTCGCTCGCCGCCGGACGATTCTTCGATGCGCGCGACGTCGCCGGGCAGCAGTCGGTCGCCATCGTGAACGAAGCGTTCGTGCGAAAGTGGTTCCCGAACGAATCGCCGATCGGCAAGCGCGTGGAATTTCTCTGGGGCACCACGGGGCTGCAGACGATCGTCGGCGTCGTCGCCGACGTGCGCGAAGGCTCCCTCAGGCAGCCGGGCCAGCCGGCCATGTATGTACCGCTCGACCAGCGCCCCGCCGATGCGCTGTCTCTCGTCGTGCGAACGTCGACCGACGCCGCCGCGGTGCCGCGCATCATTCGCGCAACCGTCAAGGCGATCGATCCTCGCTTGCCCGTCATCGACATTCGCACGTTCGACGACATCATCGCGACCGACGTGGCAGGGCCACGCCTCACGACGACGATTCTGATCGTCTTCGCCGGCGTCGCGCTACTGCTTGCGGGCATTGGACTGTACGGCGTAGTGAGCTACGCGGTCGCGCAACGCATCCATGAATTCGGCATTCGCGCCGCACTCGGCGCCCAGCGCACGGATTTGATGAATCTCGTCTGGCGCCAGAGCGCTTCGCTGTTCGGCGTCGGCGCGTTGGTGGGCTCCGCGGCGGCGGTTGCGGTTGGCCGCTTCGTGGCCGGGGAGCTGTTCGGCGTCGCGCCGACGGACGCGTTCACGTTCGCCGCGGTGGCGGTGGTGCTGGGCGCTGTAACGTTCATCGCGGCGTCGCTGCCGGCCCGCCGGGCGACGCGAGTCGATCCGCTCGAGGCACTCCGCGGCGAGTAGTCGCGGGCAGAGGAGCCGCGGACCTCGTTCGTAACTTCCGACGGCCGTCTTACGTATCGGATACCCATGACGCCCGACCGTCACGGGTTCCGATCCGATATCGAAGGTCTGCGCGGCGCCGCGATTCTGCTCGTCGTGGCCTTTCACGCGGGCGTGACGTGGCTCGCCGGCGGCTTCGTCGGCGTCGACGTCTTCTTCGTCCTCTCGGGATACTTCATCACCGCGACCCTCGCGCGCGAGGTTGCCGCGCGCGGCGATGTCGACGTTCAGTCGTTCTACGCGCGGCGCGCGCAGCGCCTGCTGCCGGCGTTCCTGGTCGTTTTCGTCACGACGATGCTTGCGGTCGCGTGGCTGTACGCGCCGATCGATCAGCCGTCGATCGCGAGCGATGCGCGGTGGATCGCGGTGCACGCGGGCAACGTACTGTTCGCGCAATCGGCGTTGGACTATCACGCCTCCGACGGCAATCCGCTGCTGCACACCTGGTCGCTCGCGGTCGAGCAGCAGTTCTATCTCGTGTGGCCGTTCCTGTTCGCGCTGATTGGCCGTACCTACGGCAGCGCGGGTGCGACGCGCGCGCGGATGCTGCGCTGGGTGGTGATCGTTGGAGTTGCGTCGCTCGGGCTTTCGTTGTGGGCCACGCGTATCGCGCAGCCGTGGGCGTTCTTCGGCATGCCGACGCGGATCTGGGAGTTCGCGCTCGGCGGCGTGGTGGCGCTCTCGAGTCTTGGCGAGGAAGCGGGCGGTTCGCGTTGGTCGATCGATGGAACGTTGATTCAGATCGCGGGGCTCGCGGCAATCGCGGTTGGCGTCATCGCCTATCACGGCGCGACGCCCTATCCGGGTACGGCGGCCCTTCTTCCCGCGCTCGGTGCGGTCGGCGTGCTCGTTGGCGGCGCGCGGGCGCGCGACGGCATCGTGAGCACTGCACTGGGCGCGCCGCTGCTTCGTTGGTTCGGCCGCTATTCGTACGCATGGTACTTGTGGCATTGGCCGTTGGTGGGCGTCGGCGTCGTGCTCGACTCGAGAATTGGCGTCGGCGGTAAGCTCGCATGGTCCGCGATCGCGCTTGTGCTGGCGGTGCTCACGACGCGCTACGTCGAGGAGCCTGTTCGCCGTGGCGAGTGGCGTTGGCTCGACGCGTCACGCATCCCACTCGCCGCGTTCGGCGCGACGATCGGGGCGGTGGCACTCGCGTTCACCGTCTTGATGGCCGCGACGCAGCGTGCATCGGCGCCGGCGCAGCGCGTGTTCGCCGACGCGCGCGGCGACCTCATGCCGCACGACTGCTGGGGATCGATGCTCGCGAATCCCAAGGGACCGTGTGTGTTCGGCGATCGAAGCGCGAGCACGATCGTCATGCTCCTTGGTGACTCGCACGCCGAGCATTGGCTTCCGGCGGTCGATCGCATTGGACGAGAGCGCGGGTGGAAAGTCGTCGCGATGATCAAGCCCGCCTGTCCCGTCGCGGATCTCCGCGATTTCGTGAGTCGCCGGCTCAAGCGCGAATACTCGGAGTGCGGCGAGTGGCGTCGCGAGATGCTGCGCCGCATTCTCGCGACGCGCCCCGCGCTCGTGATTTTATCGAGCTACGACCACTACGTGTCGAAGGAAGAGACGACGCCCGAATGGCGAGTGACACCAGCGGCGTGGCGCGATGCGCTGCGTCGCACCTACTCGCTGCTTTCGTCGGCGGGGCTTCGCACCGTCGTCATTCGCGACGTACCCGACGCGGGATTCGACGCGCCGGCGTGTTTGTCGCGGCGTGAGGCGGAGTTGCCGTTCGCGGGTCCGTGCGAGTACGACTTGCGCGACGCGCTACATCCAGCCGCCATCCGCGCGCAGACGGATGCGGCGCGCGGACTGCCGCGCATCGCGTTCGTCGATATCACCGATCGCGTGTGCGCGAGCGCGCGTTGTTCAGTCGTGCAGCGCGGCAACGTCGTGTTCCGCGACGGCGATCATCTCACCGCCCGGTTCAGTCGCGCGGAGGCGTCGGTGTTGGCGGAGCGGATCGCCGCGGCCGTCCACAGTATGGCGCGCGGAGATTGAGTCCCGCCCGCGTACACATTCCGCGACCCGGGGTTCGACGCATTCGCCCTTCGTCAGCCGCCGCCGACTGCCGCCGCGGCAACTGGGGCTCCCACGGGCGCTGCAACAACCGCGACGACCGGCGGAGGTGGAGGTACCAGCGGAGAATCTCCGTCGGTCACCGCTTTGGACACCTGGACGCCGCCCTTTTCGATCGTCACGAAGCCCGCGGCGTTGATCGTTTGCCAGTGGACGATGTAATCGATGTGTCGAACGGTGCCCCCTCCGCCGACGCGGTACTCCCACGGGATGTTCCAGTCGAATCGCCCGCTGACGAACGGAGCGTCGACGTCGCCTGAATCGATGTGATCGGTTCCGAGCACTTCGTTCGGCGCGTCGACGGCGAGCCACGGGCCCGTCTGGTGTTCGCGACCGTTCTCGTGCGCGAACGAGCCCGAGGCGACGCCGCGGAATTTTCCCTCGCGAACCTCGATGTTCGAGAACGAAACGCCGGTCGGTTGCAATCGCATGTGCGCCAGGAAGCCGGCGCCCGCCATGCCGTTCGTGTGGCGAATGGTGTTGTTCGCGCGCACCATGCGTACGGTCGTTGGGGCTTTGACCCAGAGTCGCTTGGTCATGACGACGCTGAACGGCTGAGCGCGTACCAAGTGAAGTTTCACCTCGGCCGTGATTGGTCCGGCGGTGTAGGTGGCGACCCCGCCGGCGGTCGCCGTAATCGAGCCGCCTCCGGTGTGGATTCGCCAACTGAATCCCGCGCCGACCGCGACGCCACGGTCGAATGCCGCGATTTCGACGACCTCGCCGACACCGAAGTGATCTCGCGTGCGTCCGACGATGTCGGATGCGGGGTCCAGTGTGGCCGTGTATGGCGGCATGCGTCCTCGCAGCAGCGGTGGCGTCGAGCGGCGGGCTTTGTTCGCGGTCGCGGCGGGTGGAGACCGATTTCGCTGAGCCCTTTCGTCCGCGAAGATACCTCGATTGGCATGTTTGGCAATCGATTGTCGCCAAAGCCAACCCGCGCAAACGGTTCGCGTATAGTTGCACGAACGGCCACCCGCATGGGTGGCCGTCGCGTTTCGGCGTATCGGTCGAATTTAGGAATTTGTGCAACATGGCTAGGGACGGAATCGAACCGCCGACACGCGGATTTTCAGGCCGAACCTGGTGTAAACGCTTAACATTGTTGAACATCGGTAAGCTGTGGCCGGCGCAGGATTTCCGCACGGAGGCACGATCATCTGAACTTTGTGAAGATCTCCTGAATTCGGAGAGTTTGGGGTTCTTCTGGGGTTCTGAAATCGGGACCGCGATCCGATTCTCCGCCGCAGGAGCGGATGGCGCCGTTGAGTCCCACGCTCAGGCCGACTTTCGGAGCATGGTCCGGAGCGTCCCTCGGCGGCGGGAAGCAGGCTTCGGTTGCACCACGATTCGCACGTCTTGGTCGAGCGCATTGAGCATCCGCACTAGGCGCTCGATTGAAAACCCTTCCAGGCGCCCACGAAGAAGCTTCGAGAGATCGGGCTGAGCGACGCCGAGTATTGCCGCTGCTGCCCTCTGTGAGACGTCTCGTTCGCGAAGGAGTGCCTGAATTGCATGAACGAGGTCGGCTTTCGCCGACAACTCCTCTGCATCTGTCAATTCAGGTCACGGAAAACATTACCCGTGCCCCACATCACCTGTCCTTTGTCCTGGCCGCGATTCTGATGGTCCAGCTGCTTATGCTTGGTCATACTGAATGAGACCCAGCAGCTGCGTTGCACTACCACGGGACTTCTACCTCGATCGCGGGGATGTGGAGCTCATTTGCCACAGGCGTCCAAACGTCCACATCGACTGCATCCGTCTCGATACTCACGACCAACCCGTAGCGTGCACCTAACCGGCTTCGATCGCGTTTGGGCTGATCCTTCCACCAGCCTGATACGGGATAGATCCCGATGATTCCGCAATCCGCGAGATCGCTTGCCGGGCCCTGCCACACGTCGGAATGAATGGAGCCGCGCGTTCGAGCCTCTTCTCCCAGGAGCCAGTGGTCTGTCTCGCGCTCCGGCTGCGGACGCTCTTCGTCCTCCTCAAGCGCCAGCTTGTTGAGTCTCTTCGAGAAATCTTCCTGAGACTCACCGGGCTCGTTCATTTTGAACCGTAAGCCGTGCGACGCATACCTGTGCCGCCGACGCCAACCCCGTCGGCTGGGATTGGGTTCCACAAAATACGAGAGCGTTACGCGCATGTGGACTTGTGCGCCTGCCGCTCCGAGTTCGCGCAATGCATCGACCGGCCATGGTAGAGAATGCATATGCATTTCTCGCATGGCTCCCTTCGCGTATGGATGAATCTCCCCCTGAAAAACGAGGGTTAGCGAATCGCGCGCGCTTCGCAGCGCGCGATCGATGCTAGGAACGCCGTAGCCATATCGGCGAAGCATCATCACCTTCGCACGCCGGCCATTCGCCCTCCCAAACTGGGTTTGCATGGACGCGGTCCAGCGCGCCGAATGGACAACGAGGGCACGAACCGTTTCCGGCCAAAAGCCCGGATACTCCACGTTCACGTTGGCAGCCATTCTCGCGACTTCCGCAGACCCTGGGCTGGTACCATCGACCAGCGTAAACAGAGACTGATTCAGCTCAGCCGACGTGGAAAGGAGACAGAGATCAGGCAGGCCCGAATCGATGTTTGTACCGTCCGTCGCGAGATTACCTCCCTCGCACACCAGTTCGGGTTTCGTCGGCCAACCCTGGACGAAAGGAACCGACGTCGTACTCCAGGGCGACAATTCTCCCGGGCGAGCCAACGGATTCCAGCCATGGAAAGCTGGGTCTGTGATGAGCGCTTTGTCAGTGAACGCACCTACTGTCAGAACGTTCCACGCCTGCGCCGGATCGTGCACACACTCGACGTCACTTCGTGCGAGGTGGTCTGAGTCGTGAATCAGAACATTGCCGCCGCTCACAACGAAAAGACGCGGCGTTCCACGATCCTCTTCCCCTAGGTAACGGAGCCCGCCGTCAGCAGCATCGAAGGTCCGTCCGGCAGCGAGAGCATCGAGCGCGGAAGACCAGGACGTCGGTAAGCCGCGATCCCTCTGATCACAGGCCGAGACCGCCAAAGAAAAGACGCGGGGCCTTCGGGGCGCGGTGATCTCAGGCTGCGCAACCGCGGCAGCAGTTACGGCACCGTACAGTTGCGGCTCGTTTTGCCCCGTAGGTGGCAGGATCTTGACTGATTCAAGACGATTTCGAACACGAACAGGGTGATTGCCCGCGAGCAACGAGACGAGATCACCATACGCCGCTAGGCCAGCCATCGAGGTACCGTGACCGCGACATCCTGGACCGCCTCCATCATCGTGCGAACCCCACGCTGCATCTACGGCCGTTGCATCGACGGCGTCGATGAGTGGGGCGAGCAATGGATGGCCCCGATTCACTCCGGTATCTAGGATGCACACTGCGGGCGCATCGCGCGGGGGCATGATTGTCCGCCGCTGCAAATCCTCGATCCATTCAGCTTGCTCGACCCTGGGCGAATTGATGAACGGCGCAGAGGATTCTTTAGCCGCGCGAAGCTCAGCAAGGTCCTGTAAGACGTCGAGCGAGATCGCTAACTCGTCCGGGGATGCATGTGCAAGTATGACGGTACGATCATCGAATGCCAATCGTTGTTCCGCCACGCGAACCCTGGCAGCGGCAGCGAATTCCGCAAAACGGACTAGCTCCTGCCCTTCGTCGCGTCGTAGCCAAACTTCCCACCAGATCCGCTCGTCGTGTCTAGGATAGACACTTGGATCGTCAGTCCAAAGAGCCCGGAGAGTGGCACGACGGAGCGATGAAATCCGATCGACAAGTTCGCGGTGCTTCGGCTCGCCCTTCTTGGGAGTTACTTGTGTCGCGTACTCCTCGAAGCGGGAAACAAAGTGCTTGACCGCGTTGTCTGGCACAAACACTGTCGCCAACTGGCTGGGTCCAGTCCCTTCGATTTCTTCAGGTGCTCGCTGGACGCTCAGTAGCTCAATCCCCAAGCGGCGATTTTCTAAAGACTCTAATTGCAAATCGACGCCGGGTGAGCTAACGAACTGTACGTATAGACCCTCTTGGGCTCCGTCTACCCTCGGAGCAGTGGGACGACTGCGCTCGGCCTCACTCTGAGCCTGTGCGAGCGCTCCTGTCAGTGCCGCCGCGTGGGCCTGCCGATCCTGTGGTCGTTGAAATGGGCGGGGATCAACCTTACGCGGATGCGGACGAAACGCCTGCGTTTCAGGCGCGGCGTCGACTATAAGGTGTCGTCTGTTCCTCGGCGCTGGCACGCGTCAACTCACCCTTATTCGCTGTGTGCGGATCGCCGATCATGGAGCGCTTGTACAAGCTCGTCAGTCCAAACAGCCGATCGGTGCTCAAGAATTGCGTGCTTCGCGGCTTGCTGTGCCGCCCGCGAAAGCTCGGCGTGGCTCAGGCCAGCAGAGGCATCAACAATAGCTTGCCATGATATCGTGGAAGTATCCAGCAAGGCGAGTCTGTCTTGGACTACTCGCTCTGCCTCTGCGTGACTCGGCAACTCGTATCGAAGTACAGCATCAAATCGACGGAGCAGCGCGCGATCTAACAACCGAGGATGGTTGGTGGCGGCGATGATCAGGCTGTCGGAATCATCTTGCTCCATGAACTGGAGGAACGAGTTGAGAACCCGCCGGATCTCGCCGACCTCGTTCTTCGCGCCTCGTTCGGCGCCTAGCGCATCGAATTCATCAAAG
Source organism: Gemmatimonadaceae bacterium (assembly GCA_035606695.1). Lineage (NCBI taxonomy): Bacteria > Pseudomonadati > Gemmatimonadota > Gemmatimonadia > Gemmatimonadales > Gemmatimonadaceae > Gemmatimonadaceae bacterium. Next base: position 29,389 of record DATNEW010000027.1, on the reverse strand, counting down.
AGATAGACCGCGCGTGTTTCACGAATGGCGTCAAAGATCAACCGAAGTTTGGCTGCGGTTTCTCCGAGAAATTTCGTAATCAGCGCATCGAGCTGAATCGAAAAGAGCGGCAAGCCCAACTCGCCGGCGAGAGCGGCGGCAGTCATCGTCTTGCCGGTTCCCGGCGGTCCAATGAGAAGCAGCTTTCGCATTGGCGAAAGTCCATGCTCTCGAATCCGGGCGCGACCGCGCTGTTCCACCAACACTCGGTCGAGTCGGACCCGAAGGCCCTCGCCCAGTGTCATATCAGCGAACCGAGTCTTTGGATAATTGGCCGACAGCAATCCGGCCAACTCGCCCCGCGGCTGAACAATCGGAACAGCGCGCGTTTGTTGTCCTCGTGCGGCTGCACGAGTCGCGCGCGCTTGGTCTATGAGATCCCTGAGTTCCTGTGCAAACTTGCCGTGACCCTGGCGAGCTGCGGCGGCCGCCACCTGCATGGCGATCGCATAAAAGCGCTCGTCATCCCCTTCCGCGTGAGTACGAATTAACGCTTTGACCTGATCGGCCTTGGCCATGGTCGTTTAGAGGAAGGGATAAAGCGTCGAGCCGGGTTCGACCCTCAAAATTTACCGGCCGGGACGGCAAGCGCTACCTCGTACCCGAGACAGCGCGCGCGAAACAGCCCTCGGAGATTGTGCCTTGAACCGTCTCACCGCGCGCCTGTTGATGGGAGTTCGCGAACGCGTGGGTCGCCCGGGAAGATGATAGTAACTCTACTATCAGATGGCAATGGCAGAAATACACTATCATTCGTCGGCATCGCTGGACATCGTTGAGAATCGTTGAACCTCCGTGAGCATCAGCGAAGCCCTCTGAGTTACTCAGCTCTTGTTGGACGTCGCTTCCATCGACACACGTTGATCTTGCGTCGAGGCGCGCCAATTCCTATTCTCCCGCTACGCGCTACTCATCGCCTGCGAGTGAATCGCCCTGAGACCCTCTGAAATGGGGGAAGCGATGGGTACCGCGTGACACGGCCCCCTGACGTACCCGACCGCTAGTACCGTCAGGGCATAGGCGCCGTCCGCGGTCGGGACCGTTGAGTCCCGATGGGAGGTGTAAGCGCCCTCGCGATGTCCGAGATGTCATCGGACGGGGGGCGGCGTGTACACCACCAGGCGATCGACTCGCCGCCCTCTGTACGCAGGGAGGGCAAGGCGATGTCAAATACCCGCACGGCGGACGGAATTCCGCCACTCGTTCCCCAAGACCGGCTACTCACCAGCGACGAGGTGTGCCGAATCCTGAGCATTCGGCGGCTGCACCTCTACGAACTGCTTCGGCGAGGCGAGCTTCGCTCAGTGCGAATCGGTCGCCGGCACCGGTTCATTCCGTCGGACGTCGAGTTGTTCATCGCAAACGGCATTCAGGGCAGGGATACACGCTCCGAGGAGCCGACCGATGTCTGAGCAACCGACTCAGCGGCGGAGCAGTGAAGTCGCGAAGGCATGGCGTGAGAACTGTGTCCCGCTCGCGACATGGTGCCTCGTCCACCTCGTGAATCGTGTCGATCGATGGGGACTGTTCCGCCCTCTCCATCGGCGCGCCAAGAGCAATGCGTGGATCCTGCCCTTCGAGGAGAATCTTGGCAAACACAAACTCACGCCGGAGACAATCGCACGCCATTTCAGGCTTCAACGCCCGGAGACCACCATCGGGCTCTTTTCGACGAGCCCCGACAACACGTCCCTCTGGGGCTCGCTGGATGTCGACGTTCACCTTGAAGGCGTCGCGCCGAGTGATGTTCTTGCGGAGCGCTGGGAACGGGCGAAAGCCCTCAGCGCCAGACTGAACGACCTGGGCCTTCGAACGATCATAGAGGACAGCAACGGCAACGGCGGCTACCATGTGACGTGCTTGTTCGCCACGGCCGTTCCGACTGAGCGTGTGTATCAACTCGTCAAGCACGTCAAGAATCAGGTGGGCGGCGAAGAAATCGAAGCATTTCCTAAACAGCCCAGCGTCTCCGAAGGCCACCCTGGCAACTGGTTGCGCCTTTTCGGTAGGCACCACGACGGGCGTGAACACTGGAGCAGATTCTGGGATGGTAAACGCTGGCTCGAAGGCCAAGAAGCCATCGACTACCTGCTCGCGTTCGTTCCGAATGATCCGGCGATCCTGGAAGCAATCGATCTGCCGTCTGCGTCACGCCAACCGGCGGCGAGACCCAACGCAGACGACGCTTCACCATCTGTCGCAGCGCTTAGGCGTCTCCGCCTTGAGCGCGCAGATAACTACGACACGTGGATTGCTGTGGGCCAGGCACTCCACGCCGTTGACGCTAGTGAGACTCAGCTACAGGAGTGGGAAAAGTGGAGTCGCCAGAGCAAAAAGTTCCGCGAGGGCGAATGCGCCGAGAAGTGGCAGGGATTTCATGCCGACGGCGGTCGGACACTCGATCACCTAGAGGCATGGGCAGATCAAGACGACCCACAACGCATCGGCCGGAAGCGTCGGAGCGACAAACCAGAATCCGAAAAGCTCTATGAGCTCGTTGAGCATACTGAGCGCGCTCTTTGGCGGACACCGGATGGTCGTGGATTCGCGACGGTCCGTCGGCGGAACAGCGATGAGCATCTACGAATAAAGAGCAAGCCGTTCCGAACATGGTTGAGTGATGCGTACCGACGTGCCTACGGACGTGTGCCGAACGGTGGTGCGCTGGCCAACGCGATTGAAGCACTCGAGGCTTTTGCTCTCGAGCGAGGACAACAAATCGAAGTTGCCGTTCGGCTTGGGCGTGTCGGCGACACGATCTACTACGACCTCGGCAACGCTGAGCGAGAGATCGTCGAGATCACGAGTGAGGGCTGGCACATCACGAAGACGGCACCCATACGCTTTCACCGACCGCCGAATCACCGTCCGGTTCCGACACCGACTCGGGGCAGCTCAGTGGAGTCTCTTCGAGCCCTTGGCACCTTCCGCAACGATGACGACAACTTCGTGTTGTTCGTCGCGTGGATTCTTGCCGCACTCAGAGGCCGCAAGCCTTATCCAATTCTCATCATCGAAGGAGAGCACGGCGCCGCGAAGTCGACGCATACGTTGCTCGCGCGGCAGTGCGTTGATCCCGCCAGCCCCCCGATGCGTTCGGCGCCGGCCGATGAACGCTCGCTTGCAATCGCGGCTCGTCAGACTCACGTCGTCGCTCTCGACAACCTCTCCATTGTGGCGGCGTGGCTGTCGGACGCGTTGTGCCGGATGTCGACAGGCAGTGGGTTCGGAACACGACAGCTGTACACGGACGAGGACGAGATCGTGTTCGATCAAGCGCGTCCTCTCATCCTGAACGGAATCACGGAACTCGCGACGCGATCGGACCTGCGGGATCGAAGTTTCAAGCTCAACCTGCCCGCCATTGATGAGGAGTCGCGGCGCACGGAAGACGAAGTCTGGGATAGGGTCAATGCGGATCTGCCAGGAATAATGGGAGCCGTGTTCGACGCCCTCGCGATGGCGCTTCGGGACTTTCGGCACACCAGCATCTCCAAGTCACCCCGAATGGCGGATGTCGCAAGATGGGTTGCGGCCGCCGAGCCCGCTTTGGGGTGGCCGCGCGGAACCTTCGTGAGCGCTCTGGCTCGGAGTCGTGCGTCGGAGGTGTTGCAGGCCATCGAGCACGACGCCGTGGCGTCGGCAATTCATGCGTACGCGATTAAGCAACGTCACTGGATTGGAACGCCGACCGCTCTCTTGGAGCTTCTGACGTCTGAGGTGAGCCAGCGAACTCAGTGGAGCCCAGAGTGGCCCGATACGGTGCGGAAATTCTCGGACCGTGTCCGGCGAGCGATCCCGGACCTTCGACGAGTCGGCGTAGTCGTCGAATGCGGTCGTAGTGACGCGCGATGGATCGAGATCACGGCAAGTCCGGAGTTGCCGGCCTATGACCCCCGCGACGATGGCTTTTGAACTGAAGAACTGGTCGCGGGAAACCACGTCGTCTCGGTACGACGACCGTTCCTATCCACGTCTCTTCCTTTCGACGGGCTACACTCGGACGGCGTGGATAGTTCTATCGCCCATCCAGTTACGCCCCTCCTACGGCCCCACGTCGTTCCCGTCGGTCTCGTCGGCATCGTGCAAGAATGCCCCCCCCGAAGAGAACGGACGGGGGGGGGGCAAAACGCCGCAGGGGGGCGCTGGAACCGACGGGAACGACGGGAGCGGAGGGCCGCGGAGGACCATAACCGGGGCCCGCACTGGAAGCTGTGTGGAGGAAACAACTTAACGAGGCTTTACCACGGCGGGGGTCTTCTCATGCTCGTCGAACGCGACGCTTGCGACTCCCGGATTACTCGTCCGTTCGCCCCCTCTAATGGAACCCCAGAAAAACCCCAGTTTTGAGAGTTTTTGAATGAGAGTTCCTTTACTTTTCCCGCGACTGCCCTAATCGTTCGAGGGTCTGGTTCAAGGAGCGTTATCATGGCAGGCAGAAGTAGTCGCAGACGGGGAAGTGTCGAACCCTGGGGTCCAGGCCGCTGGCGTGTTCGCCTCTCCTTCGGCGCCGAGGGAAAGCAGCGGCGCCGTCTGAGCAAGATCATCTACGGTTCGAAGGCGGATGCGGAGCGTTACCTGAATGCTGCCGTCCGGCGACGCGAGCAGAACGACGCTGTGGTGTTGAGCCGGCAGGCGCTGGGCGCATGGGTGGACGAGTGGCTGACCACATGGTGCAACCGCATGGCCCCGAGAACACGCGCCGACTACGAGGGAATCTTTAGGCGTTACTTGACCCCGGAACTCAGGGCTAGGAAACTCTCCGAGCTCACCGCGGCCGACGTTCAGCACTATGTGAACGATCTTGTCGCGGCGGGGCTGGGACCGCGAACAGTCGCGATGGCGCATGGGGCCATCCGCGCATGTCTGACCAAAGCGGTGAAGCTCGGCAAGGTGCCGCGCAACGTCGCACGGGATGCCGAACTGCCTCGGAAGAAGCACACCGAGCGCGTGGTCTTCGGCCCTGACGAGGCGCGGCGGTTTTGCGACGCGGTGTTGGGCGACAAGTGGGAAGCGTTCTTCATCCTCATGGTTTACTCGGGCCTGCGGCCGAGCGAAGCACTCGGCTTACTGTGGTCCGACCTTGATGGCAGTGTTCTGCGTGTGCGGCGCTCGCTCGTTCGGGTGCCGGGCCAAGAGGCGTTTCTGGAGGATACCAAGACGCCGCGTGGACGGCGGGTTATCCCGCTCGCGCCAGAAGCCATGGACGCGCTACAACGCCATCGTCGAACCCAAGTCGAGTGGCGTCTTCGACTCGGCGGAGCGTATCGCGATCGCGGACTGATCTTCGCCAACGAAGAGGGCGGCTTCGCGGACCTACACAACATCACCGGCAGGCACTTCAAACCGATCCTCAAGGCTGCCGGTCTTCGGGACCTTCGGCTATACGACCTTCGGCACACGCACGCTACGCTGCTCATGGCCAGTGGTGAGCACCCGAAGGTCGTTCAGGAGCGGCTTGGTCACGCGAGCATCACGCTTACGTTGGATATCTACTCGCACGTGGTGCCAGGGATGCAGGAGCGCGCGAGCCAACGGCTCAGTGATTTGCTGTCTCCCTCGCGAGCTGTGGTGACGGCGAATGCATAGACCGCACAGCGCGGCGTCCCAGCCTTCAGTCGAGCTACCGACGCTTCACGCCGATCAGCTCGAACGGTTCGACGCCGAGCGCGTCGCAGAGCTTCTCGATCGCTCGCAGCGATGCGTTGTATCCGGGCCGACTGCCGATTGCCTTCACGGTGTCGTAGCCAAGCCCGGCCTTCTTGGCCAAGTCCCGATAGGTGAGCCGGTGCCCGGTTCGCCGCTCATGGAGGGCGAGGCATTCACGTAATCGAAGCTGGAGGCGAGTTTTCACGCGCCACCAGCGGTGATTACCAGTACACCAGCCGTTCGTCCGGAAGTTGACCGCCCGATTGGGCGGCGGAGCGGATCAGAGCGTTCCGGTAAGCGGCGCTCGGGCACTCCGAGCGGGCTCCGGCCGGGCGTGAGACCGCGAGGTCATGGTAGGGCGGTCGGATGTGAAAACGCACGCAGGACGACGATGGCCGGCATTCCGCCGGGCCCTCGAAGATAGGCAACCAGGATGGCGCCGGCGACCCATGCCGTCCCAAAACCGAGGAGAACTGACGATGGCACTTAAACCGTGCAGAGAATGCGGGCGAGAGGTGAGCACCGACGCGAAGACATGCCCACACTGCGGCAAGGGAGGTCCGACCAGGCGCACGACGCGACTTGGTATCGTGTTGATCGGCGTCCTGGCCTTCTCCATCTACACGGCTTTCAACATGGAACGTCTTCCTGAGTCCACGGAGCGTTCCGCGTCCGAGGTCGCGTCACCGCCCGCCCTATCGCGCGAAGAACGCACCGACTCGCCTCGAAATCAGGCGCTCTCACAAATCAAGCTGGATTTCACGTGGCGAAAGGGCGGATTCGAGACGGCGATGATCGTGGATTTCGTCATCACCAACCCGTCACCCTGGCGCGTCAAGGATCTCGAAATCACCTGCGACCACTTCGGCCCGAGTGGAACCAAGATCGACAGCAACGTGAAGACGATCTACGAAATCGTCGAACCCAAGGGCACGAAGCGTGTCAACCAATTCAACATGGGCTTCATCCGTAGCCAGGCGACCCAGTCGTCCTGCACGGTCACGAACCTCGTCGTGGGCTGATGCCGAGGCCATCGATCAATAAGTCAAAGTCGCGAGCACGAAGGGAGACGCCGCTCCGTCTCCACGTGCTCGATGGCGCAGAGGAGTTGACCGGACCCGTTGAGGATCAGGCATCGATCGCCACCATGGCGCTCGCCCCGCTCGGGTACGTGCTGGTCATTGCCCTCGACCATGCTGACCGAGTCACGATGTACCGCCAGTCGGAGTGGTTGCCCATCGGTTACGCCCGCCAGGGACGCGCCCGATGAGTCGATGTAACAGATACACCTGACCTGGATTCCTCCACCCGAAAACCCTCGAATCAACCATGGCTAAGAAGTTCGCGGATGACGCACGCCGAGTGATCGACCTCGTGGAGGCAAGCGGCATCACGAGACGTCAGAGCGTGCTCGTGTTGGTGTTCAGCCGCGAGAAGCCTCGTGTTGCTGGCTACCTGAATGCCAATCCCTACGACGCGGCGCGAGCAATGGTTGAGTTCCTCCTACAGACGTACCCGGATGCGAAACGGCCCGCGTGGCTCCGTCACGCCACCGGTCGGCGATCAAAGCGGCAACCGCCGCGCGGCACATCAGGGCGTCCGTAGCCGACCATCATGATTCAAGCGCAACGCGACCGGCGTTGCCGGGACCGCGGCTTTGCAATACACTTCCACCGAAGCCGCGCAAAACTTCCGGTGACCCTGGGCGAAACTTCCTCCCGTATCTGCCTCCCAATTCCCCAGTCGTCGAGATGTTGAGATGGAGCCCTACACCTACGAGTTCACGGCTATCCGTGGCGTGCAGGCCGGAACGGCCTACTACGTCGCCATGTGTCCCCTAAAGCTGATACCGCGGCTTTTTCGGTTCGACGACGAGACACTTCCCGCCGACCTTCGAGCGCAGAGACTGCTCAACCGCGCGCGTGTTCCCGCGATCGCGCGTTACATCGCGGACAACCCCAAGGAATACATCCTCTCGTCGCTCTGCGCCTCAGTTGACGGTGACCTGGACTTCGAGCCGCTCGCAGGCGATGGCCCGTTGAGGTCGGTCGGCCGTCTACGTATCGCCATGACGGCGACCATCCTCATCAACGATGGTCAGCACCGTCGGGCCGCGATCGAGGAGGCATTGCGCGATCGCCCTTATCTCGGTGACGAAACGATCTCTGTCGTTGTTTTCGCGGATCGCGGCCTCCTTAGATCGCAGCAGATGTTCGCCGACCTGAACATCCATGCCGTCAAACCAACGAAATCCATCGGCGTGCTGTACGATCACCGTGATCCGATGTCTCGGCTAGTCCGCCGCGTGGTGAGTGCCGTGCCGCTTTTCCGAGACTTCACCGAGCGCGAAAAAACAACGATTTCGAATCGGTCGCTCAAGCTGTTCACATTGAGCGCTATCTACCAAGCCACGGCGGAGTTCATCGGTAAGCCGAAGGGCGCGGATCTCACACAAGCGGACGAAGAACACTCCGTGCGTTTCTGGAACGCAGTGGCGAAGGCCATGCCCGACTGGCAAAGCGTTGCCCAGCGCCGCATCGCCGCCGCGGATCTGCGACGCGACTACGTGCACGCGCACGGGATTGCATTACAGGCGATAGCTATAGCGGGCGCTCAACTCGTCGCCCTCTACCCCGAAGCCTGGGACACTCGGTTGGAAGCGCTGCGTCAACTCGACTGGTCGCGAAGCAACGTCGATCTGTGGGAGGGTCGTGCCCTTATCGGTGGACGAGTCAACAAGGCCCGCACCAACGTTATCCTCGTCAGCAACATCATTCTTCAACATTTCGGGCTACCACTCACTACGGAAGGGGAGCGCTTGGAGCGCATGCACACTTGCGACGCATCAGAGGTGATGGTCAATGCGTAACCTGCCAACCATCGATGTTCCTGCGCCGGTGACTCAGCGCGGCAAGCCGAAGTCCGTTTTTGATACTCGGCCGATCGCGTCACTTCATGAGGAGATCCGAGCGATCTACCAAGCGGACGCAAGGCCGTGGGTAATCGGCTACAGCGGCGGCAAGGACTCTACCTGTGCCCTCCAGCTCATATGGTACGCACTATCCGAGTTACCCGTCGAGGCCCGTCAGAAGCCTGTTTACGTCATCAGCTCCGATACGCTTGTAGAGACGCCGGTAATCGTCCATTACATCGATACGACACTTGAACGCATCAACATTGCCGCACAGCAGCAGAGCCTTCCGTTTCGCGCACACAAGGTAACGCCCCCCGTCGACCGCAGTTTTTGGGTAAACCTCATTGGAAAGGGATACCCGGCGCCGTCCAAGCGTTTTCGCTGGTGCACAGAGCGTCTGAAGATCGAACCCGCAAACGAGTTCATCCGGGCTCGCGTTGCAGAGTTCGGAGAGGTTGTGATGGTCCTAGGTGTTCGCTCTGCGGAAAGCGCAACGCGAGCGCAGGTTATGTCTCTGCACCGCATCAAGGGCTCACGGCTCGCTCGTCATTCGAGCTTGCTGAACGCATTCGTCTATCCGCCAATTGAGGCGTTTTCGGTGGATGACGTTTGGACGTACTTGCTGCAGGTGCCGTCGCCGTGGGGCAACGACAACCGCGATCTCGTCGCCATGTACAAGAGCGCTCAAGCGGGCGAGTGCCCTTTGGTTGTAGACACGACGACGCCGACCTGCGGCAACTCGCGCTTCGGGTGTTGGGTGTGCACCGTCGTGGAGAAAGATTCGGCAATGGAGGCAATGGTCGACTCAGGCGAGGATTGGCTTGAGCCGCTGCTGGAGTTTCGAGATCTCCTTTCCGCAACGCAGGATCCCGACAAGAAGCGCCTATACCGGGATTTTCGTCGCAAGAGCGGCCACGTCGCTTTCATCGGCGACACCGCGAAACCAGTTCCGGGTCCATATACCCTCGCGGTGTGCAAGGATTTCCTACGGCGCCTCTTGGAAACGCAAGTCCGAGTCGCGAAGGAAGCGCCGCTAGAGGAAGCTCCAACTTTGATCCACGAAGCGGAGCTGCACGAGATACGACGGATATGGAGGAGCGAGCGTGGGGACTGGGAAGATTCCGTTCCAGCCATCGTGCGCGAGGTTTTAGGACGCGACCTCGCGTGGGTGATGGAAGACCACGTCACCTTTACGAGCCAGGATGGGCAGCTCCTTAAGAGCATCTGCGACGAGCATTCCGTCCCGACAGAGCTGATTGTTCGGCTTATCGATGTGGAACGAGCCGCTCACGGACTCAAGCGCCGACATGCCGTTCATTCTCGCATTGAGGATGTACTGAAGCAGGAATGGCGAGATGAGCATGAGGTGGTCGCGGAGCGCCGTGCTCACTTGGATTTGCTGACGGCATCGAGTCCGGAGGATGGCCAGTGATCCTTCGAAGCATTCTTTTGGAGAACTTCGGGCTTTATCATGGCAGGCTAGAACTCGACCTTGCTCCGCGTGTACGTCGAGGCGTAACGCATCCCATCGTTCTGATCGGTGGGAAGAATGGCGTCGGCAAGACGACGCTTCTAGAGGCTGTGCGTCTGGCGCTATATGGGCGGCGTGCGTTGGGCTCTCGCGTCGGCCAGGCGCAATATGATGAGTATCTCCGGAGTCGGATTCATCGGCCGGTGGCTCAACAGATGACACCCCACGGCGCCGCCGTCGGTCTTGAGTTCAGCTACGCCGAAGACGGTGTTCTTCGCAACTACAGAGTTCGGCGGAGCTGGACGGCGCGCGGCCGCAGCGTCTCCGAATCTCTTCTTCTGGAGAAGGACGGTGTCATCGTCGAAGACGTTCCGCGCGACGAATGGCATCTGTTTCTGCACGATCTGATTCCTCCTGGCGTCTCGCAACTGTTTTTCTTCGACGGCGAGAAGATTCAGGAAATCGCTGACGGCGATCACGACGAAGAGCATCTAGCGTTGGCTGTCCGCGGCCTCCTTGGCGTTGAGCTGATCTCCCGCCTTCGCACGGACCTTGGACTCTTTCTAGCTCGGCGTGAACAGGGACAGCACCAAGCAATCGCCACGCGTCTTGAAGGCATCGTGCGTGATCTTGCCTTACTGGAAGATCAGATTGCAGAGGCGACGGAGGACCTGGGACAGATTTCGGCGGATCGAGACTCTCAAGCGCGGGTGGCCGAGCATGCCCGTCGTCGGTTCGTTGCCGAGGGTGGAGAACTAGCCGTAAGACGCACTCAGCTTGCAAGCGAGGCCGATGAGGTAAAGCGCGTTATTGGCCGGCGTGAGGCGGACCTGCGAGAGCTTGCCGGGGGACTCCTTCCGTTTGCCGTTGCACCGCGTCTCGCACGGGCGTTCCGCCAGGCGCTGCAGGAGTCAGCGGCTTTCGCTGAGGCCTCCCATAGAAAGCAGATGGTCTCGGCACTGACGGCCGCGCTAAAGGAGTGGCGGAAGACGGGTCGCGAGGAGCGCTCTGCTGACTGGGCAGCGGCGCACTGGAAGGATCTAACGTCGTTCCTCAAGACGTGGGCGGCCCTGGGTGCCGAGACTGCGGCGCTGGCAGGCCGTGCCTTTGAATCCGTTGGCGACGGCGCCGCATTGGTTGCTTGGCTTGACGAGGCCGATACCACGATTCGTCCACGGCTTGAGTTCCTAGCAAATGAACTGGAGGCTCTCTACGCACGTGAGCGGGATTTTCGCGCCTTGCTCCTGCGAGCGGATGGCGGGGAAAGCAGCGTTCTGCTCGACGACTTGCGTCACGCTGAGCAACGCGTTGGCGCGACCGAGGCGACGTTGCGGCGGCGCGAAGAAGATCTAAAGAAACTCCGAGCCCAGCAGGCCACCTTGGAGCGCGAACGCGAGCGACTCCTACGCGAACAGACCGAGCTGTCGGCCGCTGAACAACGTGCTAGTCTGGCGATCAGAGCATCGCGCGTGCTGGCTGAGTACGAACATCGACTACTAACTCACAAGCTCGGCCAGCTTCGGGGCGAGTTTGTTCAGTGCTTCAACCGTCTAGCGCGAAAAGGCGACGTCGTCGCTGACATCCGGATCGACGAGGAATCGTTCGGCGTCACGCTGATAGACAAGGCCGGGCGCGCCATTCCAAAGGCCGATCTGTCAGCGGGCGAAAAGCAAGTCTACGCCATCGCGATTCTTTGGGCTTTGGCGCGGACGAGTGGAAGGGCGCTGCCAATGATTATCGATACACCGCTTGCTAGGCTCGATTCCGATCACCGATCCAACCTGGTGCAGCGCTACTTCCCATCGGTGAGCCATCAAGTGATCATGCTGTCAACCGATACCGAAGTTGATGCTCCCCTGTTGGCGTCACTGAGTGCGAGTGTGTCTCACTCATATCATCTGGAATATGATCCCGTGGCCGGTCACACACGTGTGGCAACAGGCTACTTCTGGGACTCCGCCGGATCACGTGGCACGAACGCACCGCGCGAGGTGGTCGATGCAGTTTAGTAAACTCCGGATATCCAGCGAGGCTACCAGCAAGCTTCGCTACCTGAAGCAACACACCGGTCTGACGCCGAACCTTCTTTGCCGGGCCGCTGCGATGCTTTCCATGGAAGAAGGGCCCATCGGCACTCAGGGCGCCCCGGATGAAGACGGCTCAGAATTCAATGCGTACACCCTTACCGGTGAATATGAAGTGCTGTTCACCGCACTCCTTCGGTTCGTTGAGGAGCCAACCTCGGACGAGCCGCTGACGAACGAAGAATTAGTTGATCGATTCCGAGGTCACATCCACCGTGGCGTTGGCACGCTATCCGTGAAAGGCCGCAACCCGCTTGAGATTGCTCGTCTGGCACGAGTAGGCTGAACATGACGAGCGCGCCGGTATACCTGGATCACAACGCCACGACACCGATTGATCCGGAAGTGTTGGAGGCGATGCTGCCGTTCTTCACGACGAGGTACGGCAATCCATCCAGCGTTAGTCACGTCTACGGCAATGACGCCGCTACTGCCGTCGAACGATCGCGTCAGCAGATTGCTGAACTGATCGGAGCTCGCCCGGAAGAGATCATCTTCACCGGGAGCTGCACAGAGGCGAATAATCTGGCCATCCTCGGTATTGCTCGAGCAGCTGACCGTCCGCGACACTTCGTAAGCTGCGCGATTGAACATCCCTCCATCACAGAGCCGTTTCGGATTTTGGAGCGCGAGGGGCATCGAGTCACGTATGTCGGTGTAGATGAAACGGGGCAGGTCAAAGCTGAAGAGGTCGCAGCAGCGATTGAGGAAGACACGTTGCTCGTGTCCGTAATGGCGGCGAACAACGAGGTGGGAACGGTCCAGCCGCTTGAAGCGATCGGCGCGGCCTGCGAGTCGCGAGGAGTCCTTTTTCATAGCGATCTCGCGCAAGCTGCTGCTTACGCTCCGATCGATGTGAATCGACTTCGGCTAGGACTGGCAAGCCTATCCGCGCACAAGGCGTACGGTCCTAAGGGAATCGGCGCGCTTTACATCCGGAGTCGCCGTCCGAGAATTCGACTGGCCGCCCTGCTTTTCGGCGGCGGACAAGAGCGCGGTTTGCGTCCAGGTACGCTCAATGTCCCCCTCATCGTCGGGCTCGGCGCTGCATTCGCTCGCGTGCGTTTGGTTCGGTCAGACGACACAGCACGGCTCCAGCCTCTGCGCGACAGGTTGTTTGCTGGTCTTCAGGCAGCGGCTCCAGATCTTGCTCTTAACGGCCATCCGACGGAGCGTCTGCCGAACAATCTGTCGATTTCCATCCGCGATGTTGAGCCGCATGCACTAATGCGGACGATGCGCGATCAGGTGAGCTTCTCGGCATCTAGTGCCTGCGCCGCACACGACGTCAAGACGTCACCGGTTTTACTCGCGATGTTCGGTGATGGCTGGAGAGCGAGGAACGCCTTTCGCCTTGGCCTCGGGCGGTTCACGACCTTGGACGATATCGATCGTGCCGTGGAAGCCTTCGCCGGCGAGGTGCACCACCTCCGCAGGGTCAGTCTCACCGAACCGGCGTCGAAGTAGGGAATCGCCCGCCTTTACGACAAGAGAATACGAAGGTTCGAGGACAGGATCGCCTTCCAGCTATCGACGAAGTCGCGATGGTCGTCGTCGAAAACGCGGAGCTCCGCTGCAGCAATGCAAAAAATTAATGCGTCCACTGAGTTGAGCTTCTCTCGATCGTTTCGCGCCGTGAGAACCACTCGTTCATAGAACGGATGATCGACGTTCCAATCAATAAATGTTGTTCTGCCGCGCTGCTCGGCGGCGTAGACAGGCCCCTCCCGTCCGAAGTTGCGAATACCGAACTTCACTGTTCCAAGCGGCGTCGAACTCCCAGATTCTCCTGGCGCCGAGTCGCCGCCGGGTTGTTCTTTTGCCGGCGGTCGAATCAGTAAGCTCGACTGACGGTTGATAAACTGTTCAGACGTCTCGTGGTTTACGCCCTCCCCTTCTTGCTTCGCTTCCTTTTGCTGAATCTGTGTTCGTAGGGAGCGAATGGTGGATCCCAGTTCGGCATCCAACTGGTCTTTGACGCTTTGAGTCGGCTTGACATCTCGCTTTGTGAATTCGATACCGAAGGCGTCGTCGAGCTTCCCACTGATGAATAGCTCGCCCCTGAACCGAATTAGGTCAGGATGTCGGCTGAGATTTGCAAGGCCAAGAAGTTGAGCCTCAGCAATCTCCCGGTTGTTGCGCATCACGTAGAAGCCCGACTTCTCGGCCCTGTAGCCCTTCTTGCCATTCTCCTTACGGCTACCGTGGTCCGGTAGGATTACCAGGCGGGCCCGGACCATGTCCGTAACGATTTCTCCGGTCCTTTCATCCATGTACTTGATGGCGAATTCTTCATCGCTGTACACCCTTGCTGATGGCTTATCCTCTATCCACAACGGATCGTGGATTGGAACTTCGGTGCCGTTGACATAGAAGTGTTTGCCGGCGCGGATGAACATTCGATACGTTTGGCCGAGCTGTTTGCTCAAGGTGCCTTCGAATGCCCCCACGTACCGGCGCTTGAAGCCGTCGCTCTTGCTGATTCGAATTACCGTACCGCTTTGGGCATTGCCCAGGTACTCATGATACAAGTTTAACAGCGGCTGGCTGGCCTCTCCGAAGAAGTCGCGGACGAAGGCGTTCCTCTTCGTCATCGTGTCAACGTCTGTGATGTTCGCTAAGATGGGTCCTTTTTTCGCGCGAGTCACGATGGTCAAACGCCTGCCCAGACTCAGTGACGCCGTTACCAGCCCCATGCCAAACCGGCCCAAGTCAGTCGAGGCATTGCGCTGGACCTCGCTGCCAAGGCGTGATGCTTGATCAAGAACAGCCTCGTTCATCCCGATACCGTCATCAGCGATATCAATCATGATATCGGTGTCGGTCTCGCGATGAACATTGATCCAGACGTTTCGTGCCTCGGCGTCCAACGCGTTATCCACGATGTCGCTGATCGCGTAGTAGTTGTCGTAGCCGAGGTACCGTAGCGAGTCCAGGAGCTTGCGCGCGTTCGGTCGGTTGTCCAGTGGATCGCGCTCTGCGACCTTGCTCGTGCCTGATCGGTTCTTGGTCATCGGTCGCTAGTTGGAGCGAAGGGAGGGGACGTGCGGCGCGCGCAGGGATTCACCTGCGTGGCGATCCCGCCACGCTGCGAGGGAGCCGGGTGTCCGGATGGCATTCAACAACTCGGATGTTTCCATCAGGAACTGAGCGCCTGCCAATTTGCGGAAGGCGGTTTGCCCGCTGCGCGACTCGGTGGCGACTTCCCGGAGGATCTCCACTATTTCACGAACCTCCGGCGTGGAGACGGTTGCAGTTGGTGGCGCGGGCTCTGGAGAAAGCGCCTCCGCCGAAGCCGCCGTCAGAGCCACCCCGCCAGCCCACTGCGCCGCCGCGAGAGCGGCTGTATCGCTAGTGACCTCCGTCGTGGAGCCACGCGCGATGTCGGCAAGCCGGCCGACGGCCAGGCGAAACTTCGTTGCGAGTGGCCGTGCCCGCTCTGCGCTCAACCCGCGCGCCTGGGTACGGCCGATATGCTCCCGCTTAAGACCCTTCAGGTATTTGATCGCCGCGCCTGAATCCTGCTGCCGCAGCGCGGCGCCTACGCGGTCGAACGTAGCCGTGTCGATGCCTTCGCGATCGCCCTTCAGAAAGGGAAGCGCCTCGCGGAAGACCGTGTAGCTCCAGAGGCCGCGCGTTAGCCGCTCAAGATCGTCACGTTTCGCCCAGCCACGACGAACGATGAGTGCGTAGCGAAGCAGTGAGCGAGTGATATAGCTGCGGCGCTGAACCTCCCACAGCAGGGTGTCGTTACCGCCAGGTGCAGCCGCTTCGAGCGCGTCACCAATGTCCCACAAGAGAAGCACCTTCTCGGAAGCCGAGGCTGAGCGCCAACTGTTGTTCAATGGACCGAGGCGTTCGATCAGCGTACCTAGATCGGCTTCGAGCGTGACTGCTGGCCGCGTACGGCGGCCAGCAGTCTCAGTGTTGCTCTTCTTCATCATCGATCTCCTCGTCAAGAGGCCTGCGCGGCCACGCCGGGTGCACCGACCGTCGCGATCAATTCCACATCGCTTTCGTCGAGGCTCCCGCCCAGCTCCCGCTGGAGCAGCGGAAAGTGGGGCCGTAGCGCCGATTCCAAGCGGCAGGAGAACGCTACCATCTCATCGAACAGCTGATCGCGACGATCTGGCTGTCGCCCGTACCGGGCGTAGAACTGGTCCTTGTAGTGGATCGCAACCGTGGCCGCGAGGTAGGCGGCCAAGCGATCGGTGAAGCGCGGCCGGCCTTGGCGGGTAAGCGCCATTCGTTCGCGGAAATCCGGGTGCGACGTGTTCACATAGATCGTGCCCTCGATTAGGCGGGAGCGAACGATGCGACCTTCGGCATCGGCCGGGAAATCACCGAAACTCACATCGAAGCCGGTTTTGCGCTGTCGCGCACCCTGCGTATCCATAGGGTCATCGTTGATCGCCGCGGGCGGCGTCGCGCTCTCTGGGGTCTCCGGCTCGGCGGCGTCCTCGTCTGGACTGTCAGGATGCTCCTCGTCGACCGTGGGTTCAGCGACAGGTTCGACCTCCGCCGGCTCGACCGTTGCCGGCTCCGACACGACTGACGTTGGCGGATCGGCCGTCGGGTAAGTTGTGTCCGGCACCGGGCCAGTGTCAGCGGGAACCGGAGTGCCAGTTTCCGTTCCCGGCACAAGCTGCGTACGAAGGCGCAGCCTGTCCTCGCGAGCGAGGTCGTTGAGGACGTCACGCATGACGTCCTCAAGCCGCGTGAGGCTGTTGTCGCGCTGTGCGGCGTTCACCTCGTCGAGCGCTTCGGCTAGCTCAGCCTCGATCGTTAGCAGAAGGTCGTAGAGGGCAGTGCGTCCGGCGGAACGGTCGAAGTCGTCGCGAGTGATGACCGGCCGGGCGAGTTCTCCGACTTCGATGAAGCCGAGAAGTTGCGGATGCGCCCACACCGCGCTGCGGCGGGTCGACTTTCGTAGGAAGCTCTTGATCTCCGCAACCTCGTTGATGCGCCGGCCCCGAGCGAAAAAGCGCGCTTGGCGCCCAGGGATCGAGACATTGGCGACGCGAAGGTTGACATCGACTGGATAGATGCGTCCGCCTACTTCCGCACACAGAGTACGTGTGATGGCGTATCCGCCAACGCTCGCATAGTCGAAGGGCATGCAGCGCTCCGTGATGCCATTCGAGTCGCGAACGAAAATGGACAAGTTTGGCCTCGCAAGCAGATGCTCGAAGTGGCGCTCGATCTCGGCCTTTACCGCGGCCACCGTGAGAACATCCTGCCACTCCGGGTCGAACGGGCCGACCATCACTTCGGTGCCAGTACCGGTGTTTGTGGGGAAGCTCCCCGACGTCGTCGGCGTGATGGTGCCGGTCGGCTCGTTCCGATCAAGCTCCAGCTCGCAGTACGCGCTACTCTGATGGCGAGTGCGAAAGCGGATTCGTTGCGCCGCGGCGCGGAACGCGTGAACGCCGAAGCCAAATCGGCCGTTGACCCATGTGAGGCCGCGCTTTCGAGACTCGCCGACGTTAACAACAATGCGTTCCAACGTTTCGGGCAGCATGCCGCGGCAGTTGTCGCGGATCGTGACAGACCGTGCGTTTGAGTCGATGAGAATCTCGATCACTACGGCGTACGGGTACGCGTCGGCGTTGGCGCGGTACATCGCTTCGACGTCATCGAGCGCGTTGTCCACGTACTCCATGAGAATCCGCTCGGGCGACTCGTAGCGCCGTGCGATCTCGTTGAGCAGCGAAATCGGATCAGAAATCCGAAGCTCGAGTTTCCTCGGGGCCCCGCTCGTGGCAGCGGTGGCAAGGATGGACGGCCGTCCTGTAGGCCGATCCTGGTTACTGCGAACTGCGTGTCTCATTTGACCTGGTTCCTCGATGTGCTCTCTCGCCGGGCGAGAAAGCTGAGAATGCGCGCGTCCGTCGGCCGGCGAGCGATGAGGTGAGTGGCCTTCTGAGTCCGCAGACACAAAAAAGCCCCGACGGATAGATCCGCAGGGGTCCGATGCGCTGGCCGAGCCGCTGCGAGGATCGCAGCGACGATTGAGAGAAAAAGCGAACGTCGAGTCGTTCCTCGGCGTCTACTCGGCTTCGTTAGTCCCGAGCGTGCTGCTTGTCGAGGTGATGCACCCCAACACACGCCTTGAACCGCCTTCGCCGCTCCCACAAGTTCCTTCGGTCAGTGCAGTCGAACCCATGTGGTCCAACTCACTACCTGAAACATGGTCAGTCAGGATGCGTTGTCAACCCGCGCAGAGGTCGGACCTCAACCGACTTGTTTCTTGGCCGCTCTGAGCTTGGCCTCGACTGCATCGAGGCGACCAAGAGTTTCGTTTCGCAATTCGCGCGTCGAGTCAGCCGAGTCCCGTACGCGTTGCTTGGAGTATGCGAGCGAGGTGAGCAGGGTTTCCAGGTCGCCTGGGGTTAGATCGAGCTGCATGGTTACCTCCAACACGGTGGAGCAAGGAGTGAAAACAGTTCGTGGTCGAGTTTGACTCAGCTGCCATGTGCGACGAGTGCGTGGCCGACAGCGCACTGAAGGCCTTCATCCGCGCGACCGCGGATGCGATGACCTGTAGTTTCTGCGGGCGTTCTTCATCACAAGCAATCGCTGCCGACGCCGACGCGGTTGTCGCCGAAGTTGAATCCTGCTTGGATCAGGAGTATGAGGACGCGTCGGAGATGGTGCCAGTGGAAGGAGGCGAGTACGTCTTCGGATTCAAATCCACGCGTGAAGTTCTCGAAGAAGAGCTGGATGTGGACGAAACGAATGAGGCAGCGTTCGACTACATCGTCGCCCACGTATCCGATAAAGGGTGGGTCCAGAAGAATTTCTTCAGCCTTCACCCCTATGATGTGCTCACGTACGGCTGGGAAGAGTTTGCCGAAGCTATCAAGCATCGGACGCGGTACCTCTTCTTTCCGCCGCGCCCGAAGGCCCAGTGGCCCACCGACAACGAGTCGATTCGCCCCGAAGATATGCTCGACCGGTTGGGACGATTGATTCGTGGTACGAGGCTGATCAAGCGCCTGCGCGCAGGGAGGATGCTGTACAGAGTTCGGCCCCACGACGCGGCAATTTCACCGAGCACATTGTCGGAGCTTGGTCCGCCACCAGCCGACCGTGCGATCCGGCCCAACCGCATGAGCCCGGCGGGTATTTCGATGCTCTATGCGGCTACGAGCCCTGAGACGGCTATTGCCGAAAGCATTGACCCGAAGACGGGACGTCTTCAGGGAACTCTTGCGACGCTCCGCCTCGAAACGGATGTCCGCGTTGTCGATTTCGTCCGACTTCCTGCATCTCCGACGATCTTTACTCCGGACACGATGCCGGACGAGCGAGCCGCGCTCCACTTCGTCCACGCGTTCGCAAGAGAGATCAGTCGACCGATCGAGCGAGATGACCGGGAACACATCGAGTACGTCCCCACGCAAGTGGTGACCGAGTATCTTCGCTACCGGTTCCGTACGAGGCGAGGGCCCGTGCAAGGCCTTCGCTATGCTAGTGCTCGGAGAGAGTTGGGAGCGAACATCGCGCTGTTCGTCGGCTATGACGATATCGAGCCGCCTGAATTCACGGAGCCCGAGTCCCCCGTACGCTTGTCGCTCGTGGCTCACCAGCCGATCAGCATTCCTTAACGCTCCCAGCTATTTGGCGGCCGTGAGGATTCGACACGACTTCTCGATTTCGTCGAACTCCCATATTTCCACGCCGTCTGGTACGAGGTGCGAGTAGCGGGTGAGATAGTGCTCAGCGAGAGTCTGCCGGCGTCGAGTGGAGTAGTCGCGGAGCACGAAGAAGATTCGCCTGTATTTGACCGGCGCGAGAGAGAAGTAATACATCGCCTCGTTCCAGACCGTGAGCTTAGCACTCGGGGCGTTGCCGCCCGCTGTCCATCGATGACACTTGCATTCCACCAACACCGGCGGATCGTCGCTCCCGAAGTCGAACGTGTGCCCCTTCTTCCGTTGCCCGATGCCGACTGGGACAGCAAATCGAGGATGAACCTTGATGCCAGCCGCTTCCAAAGAGAGCACGGCCAACGCCTCGAAGTCGACGCCCACGTGGGTGTTCGAGATCGCGCCGATCCGCTGAAAGTTGGTCATCGCTCTGTTCGGGTTGGCGTCGTCCATGGAGCCGTCGAACGAATTGGGGTTTTTTTGGGGTTTTTCTACACGAACGGCCACCCTCTCGGGTGGCCGTCGTCGCTCGTCGAGTTATGCGCTACCAACAACTTACCAAAAGTGGCTAGGGACGGAATCGAACCGCCGACACGCGGATTTTCAGTCCGCTGCTCTACCAACTGAGCTACCTAGCCCCAAAACAACGTCAAGTCTTTCAATTTATTCGAGTTACTCGGGCGAAGTCAATCGACGTGCCGTGTGCCCGCGCGAGCGAACGGCGCTGCACACGCCGAATCGCACTCGACTCCGTCGCCTTCGCCCCGTCGCGCAACGCCCGTCGCATTTCGATGCAATGTGACGCTCACGACGATTGCGTGCGTTTCATAGGCGCGGCGCGCCACATTTGGCTCGCAAACTCCGCTCATAGAGCGTACATTGTGGTCGCTCATCCGACCTGCAATTTCGTGTTCGGTCCCGCACCCGTTTCGACGGTGACACGTTCGTTACCACACGGCGGTCGCGGCGAAACCCACCGACAGATTATCTGGACTACCCGCACGCTTCACCTCCGAGGCGGCGCGGGCGATTGGACGATGTCGAGGTCCGGCATCACACTCCACGAGGAATCCCCCACCGTATGAATCTCCCACGCTTGACGCTGCGTGGCGCCGTGCTGATGACGGCGCTCTTCGGCGGAGCCACCCGGCTCGCCGCGCAAGGTGTCACGACAGCCGCCATCAGCGGCACTGTATCGAATCCGCAGGGCCAGGCGCTCGAAGGCGCACAGGTGCAAGTCACCAACCGCTCCACCGGTGCGCGTGCCGGCGCCATTACCCGCGGCGACGGCCGCTACTACGTCTCGTCGCTGGAAGTCGGTGGCCCATACGTCATCAGCGTTCGTCGTATCGGTTTCGCGCCGCGCGACAGCGTCATCAGCAATCTTTCACTCGGCCAGAACCTGCGCGTCGACTTCGCCATGTCGCAGCAGGCGGCACAGCTCCAGGGCGTGCAAGTCGTGTCGACGACCACCAGCGCGGTGATCTCACCGTCGCACAAGGGCGTCTCGACGACGGTGACCGATTCGGCCATCGCGCGACTGCCAACCCTGAACCGCAACTTCACCGACTTCGTCGTCCTCACACCGCAGATCTCGACGAAGGGCCCGGGGAACTCGGGCGGCGGCCAGAACAATCGCTTCAACGCCATCCAGATCGACGGCGCGATCGCGAGCGACCTGTTCGGCCTCGGCTCGACCAATCAGCCGGGCGCGCAAGCCGGCGCAAAGCAGATCTCGCTCGAGGCGGTGAAGGAATACCAGGTGCTGCTGTCGCCGTATGACGTGCGTCAGGGGTACTTCTCGGGCTTCCTGCTCAACGCCGTCACGAAGAGCGGCTCGAATGAATTCCACGGCTCGGGTACGTATGCGTTCCGCAACGAAAAGTTTGAGCGCAACGTCGACTATCTCCGCGCCTCGCCGTTCTCGCAGAAGCAGGAAGGCTTCTGGATCGGCGGCCCGATCATCAAGGACAAGCTCTTGTTCTCGATCGCGCCGGAGTTCCAGCAGCAGACGGCGCCGGCCAGCGGCCCGTACATCGGCGCCGGCTCACCCCAGCCCGCACCGGCGACGCAAGCCGCAGTGGACAGCTTCGTCAACATCCTCAAGACGAAGTACAACTTCAGCGATCCCGGCACGGCGCAGAAGGTCAACGACGACAATCCGCTGACCAACATGTTCGCGCGCTTCGACCTCATCAACCTGCCGATGAACAGCCGCCTGATGGCGCGCTGGAACTACGTCAACGCGCAGCAGGACATCTTCAGCCGCAGCGCGACGCGCGTCAGTCTCTCGAACAACGGCTACAACTTCCAGTCGAAGACGAACAGCGGCTTCGCGCAGTTGTACTCGAACTTCGCGAACGGCAACTCGAACGAGTTGCTCATGGGCTTCACGGGCATTCGCGATCAGCGCATCATCCCGATCAATGCGCCGTTCGTCGTCATTCAGCGCGTGCAGAACCCGAACGGTGGCACGGGCCAGCTCGCGGCCGGCACCGAGAACTCGTCGCAGGGCAACCAGCTCGACCAGGACATCTTCGAGCTCACGGACAACTACACCATTCCGTGGCACAATCACCGGTTCACGATCGGCACGAAGAACGAGTTCTATCGCGTGCGCAACCTGTTCGCGCAGAATTCCTTCGGCAACTACACGTTCGGCACGCTCGACTCACTCATCAAGGACACGCCGAACACGTCGACGCTTGGCATCAAGCTCGACAACGCCGATGGCGCCGCGCGGTTCCGCGCGCGCACGCTCGGTGGGTACGTCTCGGACGAGTGGCAGGCCAGCAACGCGTTGAACTTCACGTTCGGCCTTCGCCTCGACATGCCGGGCTTCCTCAACACGCCGAACGCCAACGCGGTCGTGTCCAACGCCAACTTCGGCCGCAATACGACGCAAGTGCCGAAGAACGTCATGCAGTGGCAGCCGCGCGTCGGCTTCAACTGGGACGTGACGGGTGATCAGGTCAATCAGCTGCGCGGCGGTTCGGGCGTGTTCATGGCGCAGCCGGGCTACGTGTGGCTCAGCAACCTGTACGGCAACTCGGGCGTGAACGGCTACGGCAACCTGACGTGCTCGGGCTTCGCCGCCGCTCCCGCCATGCAGGCGGCCGGCTCGCCGATCGCGACGAACTGCAAGAACTCGACGGCCGCACCGGCGGTGACGCTCAATACGGTCGATCCGAACCTGCACTTCCCCGAAGTGTGGCGCAGCACCGTCGGCTACGATCGCCGGCTGCCGTGGAACGTCATTGGTACGGTCGAGGCGATGTACACGCGCTCGTTGTACCAGTTCTATTATCAGAATCTTGGTATCTCGGCGACGCCTGTCGGCACCGACCGCAACGGCCGCACGCTCTACGGCGACATCACGTCGGCCACCAGCACCGTCGCGCCGACGCGCCGCACCTCGACCAACGCCGCCGGCCAGACCGTCACGCTCGGCGACGTGATCGACATTCGCAACACGACCACGCACGACTATCAGTACAGCTACACCGGCAAGCTCGAGAAGCGCTTCGCCGAGAACTTCGAGGGCTCGTTCGCCTACACGTACGGCCACGCCTACGACGTGTGGGATCTGACGTCGTCGGTCGCGCTCTCGAACTGGCAGTTCGGCCGCTCCTACTCGGGCCCGCAGGACTCGCAGCAACTCGGCCTGTCGAAGTGGGATGCGCCGCACCGCTTCGTCGTCGCGGGCACGTACACGCTGCCGACGAAGACGGACATCTCCACCACGTTCTTCGCCGAGTCCGGCGTGCCGTTCGAGTACGTCTACGGCAGCGACATGAACGGCGACAACGGCGGCGCGAACGATCTGGTATACGTGCCGACGAACGCGCACGACACGACCCAGATCCGCTTCTCGCAGAACGGCAACCTGACGCCGGCGAATCAGGCGGACTCGCTCGATGCGTTCATCTCGTCGCACTCGTGCCTCAACTCGGCGCGCGGCACGATCATGCAGCGCAACTCCTGCCGCACGCCGTGGACCAAGGTCATGAACGTGTCGGTGCGCCAGTCGCTCCCGACCATCCGCGGGCAGAACTTCCTGCTCCAGCTCGACATCTTCAACTTCCTCAACCTGCTCAACAAGAACTGGGGCGCGCAGGATCAGGGAAGCAGCAACAGCCCGACGCTCCTCACCCGCCGCACGTGGGTGCAGCCGACGGCCGGCCAGCCGCTCAAGCTCGCCAGTGGTGCAATGCCGGTGTTCAACTTCACGCCGTTCACGCAGTTCAACACGCGCAACCCGGCGTCGAACTACGCCATGCAGCTGCAGTTGAAGTACACGTTCTAGCGCGATGGGCGCTGGGCGCTGGGCGAAACAGCAAAGGGCGACGGAGATCATCCCGTCGCCCTTTGCTGTTCTCACGCCCAGCGCCCATCGCCCACCGCCCACCGCTACCGCTCCAACTTGAACCCCGGAATCACATCCGGCCGCTGCGCGGCATTCGCGATAATCCACCCCGTCGCGTACATCCACTGCGTCATCTTCGCCAGCTTCGCGATGTCGATCCGCTGCGGCTCGTCGCGCGGCGTGTGATAATCCGGGTGCAGCAACGTCGAAAACATCACCGCGGGAATGTTCGCGCGCGCGTACGGCAGGTGATCGCTGCGATAGTACCATCCTTCCGGATGCGTCGGCCGATCCCAAATCGTATCGAGCTTGAAATGCGTGATCTCATCGTTCGCGCGAAGCGCCGCGTCGACCAGCGCGTTCGAGTTCTTGTGGGGGGGTTGGACGCCCAGGATGGCCGCGCTGTCCGGATTGTTGCGGCCGATCATGTCGCCGTTCAACACCGCGACGATCTGCGACTGTGGCACCGTCGGATGTCCGACATACCAGCGCGAGCCGAGCAAGCCGCGCTCTTCCGCGCCATGCCAGATGAACAGCACCGGACGCTTGGCGGGATGCTTCACGAACGCGCGCGCCGCCGCCAGTAACGCAACGCTCACCGACGCGTTGTCGTCGGCGCCGTTCCAGATTGAATCGCCGTTCACCGGATAGCGAACGCCGTCGTGGTCCTGATGCCCGCTGAAAATGACATATTCATTCGCGAGCTTCGGATCGGTGCCCTTCACCAAACCAATCACGTTGCCCGACGGATAGTAGAACGTCTCGTTGAACGTCAGCGCGTCGAGACGCGCGTTCGACGCACGTACCGCGTCGAGCATGTCGTGCCGCAGCCAGAACGTCGGCAGCGTGTTGAACGCGTTGCCGCGCCCGCCGCGCCCGGCGCCGTTGCCTCCGCGACCCTGCGCATTCTGCGCCGCGCGGGCGAATGCGCCCGTGGGCGCACCGGCCGAGTCGATGCCGTACGTTCCGCGCGACGAGACGGCGGCTGTCGCATCGAGCGCTTGATTCATGATCGGCGAGTCATCGGAGATGATGATCGCCGCCGCACCGCCCGCCGCCGCGATCGCGCCGGCGCGTGCGCGAACGGCCTGGCTGATCGTCGCCTGAAAGTTGCCGCGAATCGTGAATTGATCGAGCGGCTGCACGTTCGCCGGTGCGTTTACCACCATCGCGACCGCCTTGCCCTTCACGTCGGCCGATGCGAGTCCACTAGTGTCGCTCACGAACACGATCGGCAGATCCACGCGCGCATTCTGCGCGTTGAGCACGACCGCGTCCTTCCACACCTTGAGCGTGCGCCCGCCAACCGACAGCTGGCTGTTCTCGCTCAGCCGCGACCGTCGCATCGGCCACCACTGGAAGTACGTGTTGTCATCGCCCGCCGGCAACAGTCCCGCTTCGCGCGCACGCTCGGCCACCCAACCCGTTGCGCGCATTTCGTCGAGCGTGCCGGCTTCGCGACCGCGCATCGCATCGCCGGCCATCGCAAACATGTCTCGGCGAAGATCGGCTTGTTTGATGTCCTTCAATCCCGGCGGCCGCGTGGATTTTGATTGCGCGAACACCGGCATCGCGCCGAGCAGCAGCAGCGCGACCGCGATGTGAGTGCCGCGCGTGCTGTGCGTGCCGTGAGTGCGCTTAGGCATTCTTCGCCCCCACGCGCGCGCGAATGACGGACTTGATCCCACCGCGAATGTTGAAATCACCAACCACCTCCATCCAGCGTGGATTGCAGGCTTGAGAGAGATCCTCGAGAATGCGATTTACCGCACGCTCGTAGAAAATGCCGTCGTCGCGGAAACTCCAGAGATAGAGCTTGAGACTCTTGAGCTCCAAGCACATGTCGCCCGGCACGTATGTGATGTAGATCGTTCCGAAATCAGGCGCCCCGCCCTTCAGCGCGCGCAACTCGTCCGCGTCGGATTCGATCCCGCCGAGCGGGCAGAGCGACGTGAACTCCGGGCATTCCATGGCGATCTCGTAGTCGCGGCCCGCGTATGGATTAGAAAACGTTTCGAGAAGTTCTGGCTTTGGCATCGGCAAAGAATGCACGCGTTCGGTGCGTCGATGCAATGCGATGAGCGCCGAAGCAGACTCATCGCCCATTCTGTCTCTGGCGAATGGAAGTACCGCAATTCATATTCAGAATGGGCCGGTGCTATGCGCCGGTCATCGCCGCCGCGAGAACGGCGCGGCGGTCCTTGCCCCCCTAGCAAAGCCTAGGGGGGCTCTTTCTTTAGCGCCCTTCGGGCGCGACACACGTCTGACAACGTCGGACCAAATCTGATAAGCCGCTCAGACCTGGTCAGGTTTTGTCAGACGCGTTCGTTGTGCTAGACGTTGTCGTCTTTCTGAAGACGCCGGCTCATCTCTTCGAGCACTTTGCGCTCGTCGCTCGTGAGACTCTCAATCCCCTGCTCCGAGATCTTGTCGAGCACACGATTGAGCTCGTCAGCTTTCTGCTCCCCGGAGCGCCGGCGCGGCGGCGTCAGCGATACCGCACGCTTGGCCGCGATCGCTTTGCTCTTCGCGACGATGTCGTCGACCTCGTCGCCGCGCTCGCGGCGCGGAAGGTTGCGCGGGATCGCGCGCGGCGGTTCGTCGGCGTCGGGCAGGTTCGCCACACGCTGCCGCACCTGATCGATGCCCGACGAGAGCGCCACGCGCATGTACACGTAGGCCGCCATCACGCCACCCAGGTGCGCGAAGTACGCGATGTTCGCTCCGCCGCCGTCACCAGTGCTCGCGATGCCGAACACCAGGTTGAACACGAGCAGGCCGATCACGAGCGTGCGAACGCGCAACGGCATCACGAAGAAGAGATAGACCTCGTCATCCGGCCACTGCATGGCATACGCGGTCATCACACCGAACACGGCGGCGGACGCACCGATCAGCGTGCCGCTCCGAATCAGCAACATCTGAAACACGACGCCGCCGAGTCCGCACAGCACGTAGAACCAGGCGAACTTCCGGGCGCCGAACTCGCGCTCCACGCGCGGACCAAACACGAACAGACCGTACATGTTCGCGGCGAGATGCCACACGTTGACGTGGGCGAACATGTAGGTGAACGCACTGAACCACTTGCCCGGCAGCGCGTTGGAGTCGAACGCCATCCAACCGACGAGGTGATTCGACACCTCGAACTGCAAGAACATCACGGCCGCGCTGATCGCGATCAGCACACGTACGGCGGTGCTCGTGACGAACGAGGCGTCCGCGGACGGTGCGGGTGATGGTGAAGGACTTGGGGCCGGTTGCGACGACATGAATCCCGCGAAATGCTCTGAAGTGAGGCCTACTCTCTAAACGACTGCGAAACGGCGGTTCCGGTCACCGAGATTGTTCCTCGGAGTGGGCCGCGCCTGACGGGCTTAGCGCATCCCCGTCGGCGGGGGCAACCTGAGCGCCAGCCGGACGTCGCCGTGCAGCGCCGACGCCCGCTCGAACAACATCGTCCACCGGCGATCGCGATCCACCGGCGTTCCGGCCCCTGGATGCACCACCACTTTGGCCCCCTCACTCGTCGCATGCGCGCGCTCCACGATCCGCAGAACGTGCGCGTCCGTCGTGCGCTCGTCGACACAGAATACGATCGCGTGCTGCATGCCGGAGGTCGCGGCGACGCGCACCGACTCGAATGCGCGCTCGCTCACCGCATCCACGGCCGAGCCATCCAGCGTCACCTGCGCCAGCGTGACGATTCCCTTGAGCTCGGCAATTTCATCCGGCCGCTGTCCGTCGCAATCCAACATCACCGGAAGCGGCGACGGCGCCTTGGCAAACGCGGCGCAGAGGTACTCGACGTTCGCCAGCGGGTCGCGCCCCGAGATCGAGATCGAATGAAATGCCGAGCGACCGGTGCTTCGCCGCAACTCGTTCGCGAGCGCGTCCGCGGTGTACATGGTCGCCGTCTCCGCCTCGGCGGCAAAGCGCACGAACAGCTGGCGACGTCCGGCCCACACGCCCTGCGACTGCAACCCGGCGGGAATGCCCGCGAGCGCCGCCGTCGGAGGACCACTACTGCTCGCCGCCTGAGCCATCGATCAATCGCCTCCGCGCTTGCCCAGCGCGAGTTTCGCGATGCGGTCGCACAGCTCGGGAAACGAGATCCCGGCCGCTGCCGCCGCCTGCGGAATGAGACTGGTTTGTGTCATGCCCGGCAGCGTGTTCGCTTCCAGGCAGTAAAACGTGCCTTCGGGGGACATTCGAAAATCGACGCGCGCACACCCGCCAAGCTTCAGCGCGCGAAACGCCTTGAGCGCGAGCGCCTGAATGGTCTTCGTTTCGGCCTCACTCAAGTTCGCCGGAAATTCCTCGACCGCCATGCCCGCGGTGTACTTGCACTCGTAGTCGTAAATCTCGTGCTTCGGGATGATTTCGCCAACAGGCAGCGCCTCGTCGCCGAGTATGCCGACGGTGAGCTCACGCCCGGGAATGAATTGTTCGATCATCACCTCGTCGTCGTGCTCGAACGCCTCGTCGATCGCCGACTGCAGCTGATCGGGCGTCTTGACGATGTTCAGTCCGACCGTCGACCCCTGTTTCGACGGTTTGACGATGACTGGAAATCCAAGTGCCGAGCGAACTTCCTCGACCGTGGCGGGCGCCATGAGCCAATCCGCCGTCGGCACACCCGCGGCGCGGAACAGCTTCTTGGAGAGATCCTTGTCCATCGCCAAGGCGCTCGCCATGTGTCCGCTGCCCGTGTACGGAACACCCGTGAGGTCGAGTAGCGCCTGCAGCGTGCCGTCCTCGCCCTGGCCGCCGTGCAGCGCCAAGAACAGCACGTCGGCATTCGGGAGCGCCTTGAGGGTGCCTTGCATCGCCGCGTTCATTCGGACGAGTGCCTTGGTATCCGGCGGCGCCGTCTTCACGACGCCGCCACTGAGCAGTTTCCGCTCGTCGGCGGGGCTGAGCGCGCCTGCCACGGTATCGACCGCCGTCACCTCGTGTCCCGCTTCGCGCAACGCCTCGGTGATTCGGATTCCGGACGCCAGCGAAACATCGCGTTCCGACGAGGTGCCTCCCATCAAGACTGCGATTTTCAGTTTTATCATTGCTCCTCCCTTCGGCGCTGCGCACCTCCGGTCGGAGTTCCGCATGGTGAGCTCAGTTGCTCCTCCCTTCGGCGCTGCGCACCTCCGGTCGGAGTTCCGCTTGGTGAGCTCAGTTGGTCCTCCCTTCGGCGCTGCGCACCTCCGGTCGGAG